>JAITGC010000018.1 GCA_031280915.1 Desulfovibrio sp.
TTTCGGTAACGCTCGCCATTTGCAGCCGTTTTCCGTGACATACAGAATTGCGTTTACCAGTTGGAGGTTGCTCATGCTCACATTGCCACGCTGTCGCGGCAACCGGGCCGCTATACGCTCAAATTGTTCCAGTGTCAGTTCCATTTTCAAACAAAAACATAATTGCCACCGTTTGTCAAGTAGTGTGAACACATTCTAGACATCGTGCACCCCGAACTTTTTGGTCATTTCCTGACCCAGGAGCGAATATGGCGTGATGAATCCGGCTTTTTCCAAAAAAGGTCCTCCGCCATCCGGACTGACTATCCATTGCAGGTATTTTTCCGACAGCGGATTTGCTTGCCCTTCGTCCATTACTCCAACGGTAAATGTCAAAGGGCCCGGAGGAAAGATTTCCGGCGGTATTTCTATGATATCCAGGCTTTCTTCAAATAATGGCATGCGAGGTATGCGTAATTCCACAATCATCGCATCAGCCTTGCCCTTGCAAACAAATTCCACACTGCGTTGCACACAGGTTCCGTTTTCAACCAGGTTAGGCATAATTGCTTCCAGTAGCCCGGCATTTTTGAGCAACCCTATTACCGCCGCCCCGCCAGGAGGAGAGGCAGCCTGGGCCATGACCACCCTAATGCCGGGCACCGTCATATCTTGCAGCGTCTTAATGCCTGCCGGGTTACCCTTGGGGGTGACAATAACATAGCTGGTGTAGCACAAAGGTATGAAGCGCTTCATACGTTCAGCCTTGCGCAAATTTTTCGCTAGAGCCAGCACCCGCCCGGCGAAGACCTCAGTCCTTCCGTTGGCCATCAGCGATTTTCCAAGGGCGGCGGCAAAGGCCCCGGTATACAGAATCTTGGCTTTGAATTTTTGGCCGAAAACCTCATTGGCAGGTATCATCGCCTCGGCCAGACCGCCGCACGACCAGACCTGCAACGTTGCCAAGGTCTCTGTCGCCTGAGCCTCCGAGGCTGCCGACATTGGCAGAGTGGTCGCGACTGCTGCTCCCATTGCTGCTGGTACAGCTTTTTTCAAGAAATCGCGTCGCGCTGATAAAACAGGTTTGGACGTTTTTTCAGAGTGGGAATGTGGCATGGGTTTCCTCCAAAGATGAATACGGTTTTTCGGTAAACTGCTGTTATCGTGTTTTTGGCATACAGAATACTGTCTGCGTTCATTGAAAACAAAAACGCCCTTCGGCTTACAAGCCAAAAGGCGCGGTATACGTGTAAGTGAAAGAAAACCTATGACGGAAGCAGGAAAACTTGAGTCAAAAACACAATCCCCCCCGGCGTTGCTACGCTGGAGAAATACGCATTTGAACTGGAGCGGTGACGCGCAAGAGGCCCTCCAACCTGGAGGGGAGATTGCTCTCATAACCTCTTGTCCGTCAGCCGGATCAATATCCCATGATGGAGCATGGCGACTTCCTGCTGGCAGAACATTTCCATCCGCTTAAAGAAATTTTGGACGGATGCAAATTCAATATCAAAAAAATGAAGAGCAAACAATAATACTGCTCACAGGAATACTGTCAATAAGGTAGCATGGGCCTGAAGGCAGGGGACTCAGACCACAAGGGAACCAGAGCAAATTAACGTTAACATTGCTGCGGCGCTGAACGGCGATCGGCAGCCGTAGCCCCATCCGGGGACGTACGGATGACATCCCTTGCGGAAAATAAGTTTCGCCTGCATTTCGCAGCCCTTTACGCGCTGTGCCGCTGCCTTGGCAGTAAAGCGGCTTTGCATTCACCCTGCCGCCAGAGCACTTCCAAAGCAAAATTACTCTAAAACTCCGGACGCAGCAGGGGAAAGAGAATGACTTCGCGAATTGAAGGACAATCCGTGAGCAGCATGACAAGGCGATCAATGCCCACCCCCTCGCCCGCCGCCGGCGGCATACCATATTCCAGGGCGCGCAGATAATCCTCGTCCATGCTGTGTGCCTCCTCGTCGCCAGCTTCCTTTTCCCTCACCTGATCTTCAAAACGCATACGCTGGTCCACAGGGTCATTCAACTCGGAAAAGGCATTGGCTATTTCACGGCCGACGATGAAAAGCTCAAAGCGATCCGTCAGTTCCGGCCTTTCATTGTTCCTACGAGAAAGCGGGGAGATTTCAGTTGGATAGTGGTAAATAAAATGTGGCTGCACCAGTTTGTCTTCCACATCCAGGTCAAAAAGTTTGGCCTGGAGCTTTTGCAGGCTTTCATTTTCCGTCGTTTTTTCACCGCGCTCGCGGATATAGGCCCTCAGTTTGTTGTAGTCGTTGTAAAAATGCTCCGCATGCCCGCCGATACTGCTCAGGGCGTCATAAAAGGAAAGGCGCTTCCATCGGCCTGGGGTGAGATCTATTTCTTTTCCCTGATAGGTGATGACGGTTGCGCCGCACACCTCGAGGGCCAGATGCGCGAAAAGCCTTTCCGTAAAACTCATTAAGTCCTCGAAGGTGGCGTAAGCCCAATAAAATTCACACATGGTGAATTCCGGGTTGTGGCGTGTATCAATGCCTTCGTTACGAAAATTGCGATTGAGTTCAAACACTTTTTCAAAGCCGCCCACCAGCAGGCGCTTCAGGTAAAGTTCCGGGGCGATGCGCATGAAGAGACGCAAATCCAGAGCATGGTTATGGGTTGCAAAAGGGCGCGCCGTTGCCCCGCCAGGCAAAGGCTGCATCATGGGCGTTTCCACTTCCATGAAGTTGTTGTCTTCCATAAAACGGCGAAATTCCCGCACTATCAGGCTGCGTTTCTGAAAAATCTCTCGTGTGCGCTGCGTGACGATCAGATCAACATACCGCTGGCGATAGCGAATTTCCTGATCTTTGAGACCGTGATATTTTTCGGGCAACGGTCTCATGGAGCGGGTGAGCAGGGTCACGCCGGAGCAATCCAGAGTAAGTTCCCCGGTTTTGGTGCGAAATAAACGGCCACTTATACCAACAATATCGCCCACTTCCAGTTTTTTGACCACAAGACAGGCCGTGGAATTCAGATTCTCCTTGGCGGCATAGCACTGAAGGCGCCCGCTTTCATCCATGATATGGAAAAACAGTACTTTGCCGAAAGAACGCAGGGAGACAATGCGTCCGGCGAGGGCAAAGGATTCCTCATGCCGGACCAGAGCTTCGGCGTCCATGTCGCCAAAACCCTCCAGCACATGGGCCACATGATACTGCTTGTGAAAATTATTGGGAAAAAGAGGGATACCGGCATCCAGAAGATCACAGGCCTTGCTCACCCTGTTTTTGAGCACCTCATTCAAACCTTCGCGCGCGGCCATGCTCTCCAGCATGGACGTGAAATAGGCCGCATGCGGGGATTTTGTATTCAAACGCACAACTGGCCGAAGAGGTTTTTTGCCCTTATCCACAAAGTTCTCCGTTGCCCGAAAATACAACCGTCGCGCTTCAAGGCCGATTCCGGCGATCAGGGGAGACCGCCGCAAAATTGAAACAAATACGGCCGGGCAGTATATGATACAGGCTGAATAGCCTATGTCATACTACCCTTGTCGTCAAGATTTTCATCCCCGGAGATATTTACGCCTTTTTCATGCGCGGCAAACAAAGCAGCGGCATTGCTCATGATAGTCTCCAGTTTGCGCCGCGTGAGTCCGCCCACGCGCCGTAAACGCTCCTGCTCTTCCCTGATGTCAAACAGCGGCCAGTCGGAGCCAAAAAACAGCCTCTCCTCCGGCCAGATGCGCAGAAGCTCCCGAAGCGTGTCTCCGGGAGCAAAAAAGGACACGCTTGAGGTGTCAAACCACAAATTCTCGTATTTCCTGCCGGAAAACAGCCTGACAGCCTCTCCCCACATCTGGTAGCCGCCCAGATGGCCGGCAATGACGGCGAGTTCCGGAAAATTGTTCAGGACAGCAGCGAGTTTTCCGGGAGTGGAGGGAGCACTTTTTGTATTTTTGTCGGAGCCTATATGGAACTGGACGATGAATTTTTTTTGCGCGTATTCATAGATGGGGAAAAGGCGTTTGTCATCCATGTCAAAGCCCTGAAAGTCAGGGTGTATTTTTAAGCCGCGTATGCCAGCTCTTTGCAGACGTCCGAGTTCTTCCTCAAAATTTGGAAAGCCTGGGTGTATGCTGCCAAAAGCGATGACCTGGGGATATTTTCTTTGCAGATTGACGGCATAGTTATTGGCGGGGATGACCTGAGCCGGAGCCGTGGCGGCGCAGAGCACGACAAATCTGTGAATGCCCGCCGCCTTTTCCCGGGCGAGCAAATGCTCAATAGTGCCGTCTCCCGTGCAGGTCATGGCGTAAGCGGAATTGATCTGCGCTATGGCCTTGCGCGCGATTTTCGGATGAAAAGCATGGGTATGAATATCTATGAACATGGCATGGCGGAACTGACTCCGTTGACCACGTTGACCGGCGTTCCCTGTTTCCAGCGGCGGATATTTTCCGCCGTCAGTGTGATGATATTCTGCCGCGCTTTAACCGTGGCCCAGGCAATATGCGGCGTAATGACGGTGTTGGGAGCCTTGAGCAGGGGATTCGCGGCGCCGGGCGGCTCAATGGAGAGGACATCCGTTCCGAGAGCATACAGTTTGCCGGATTTCAAAGCCCTGGCCGCGTCGGCCTCATTAATCAATCCGCCGCGTGCGGTGTTCAGCAAAATGGCGCCGTCACGCATTTTCGCTATGGTGTCCGCGTTTATTATCTCATGGGTTTGCGGCGTCAGCGGACAATGCAGGGAAATGACGTCAGAAGAGGCCAGGATTTGATCCAGGGAAGCAAAGGCAAAAGGGCTGTAATTGGGCGGATTTTTTGGATGGGGGCAGTCGGCGAGCACACTCATGCCAAAGGCATGAGCCAGTTCGCCCATGCGCCGGCCTATGGAGCCGAAACCGATGACGCCCATGGTCAGCCCCTCCAGGCACAGGGGAGTCTTTTTCCAGTAGCACCACGCGTTTACTTTTTTCCATTCGCCGGCCTTGACGCTTTCGGTATGCATGCTCACATTCCGACAAATTTCAAGCAACATGGCCATAGTGTGCTGGGCCACATCATCCACGCCATAGGCCACAACATTGCAAACGGGTATGTCTCTTTCGGCGCAGGCTTCAATATCCACCACATTATAACCTGTGGCCAGAATGCATACCAGTTTTACCTGCCTCAACTTTTCAATATCCTTGCGTTTCAGGGGGGTTTTATTGGTCAGGAGCACATCGGCCTCTCCGGCTCGCTCAATCACCTTGCCGGGCGGCGTCGCATCATGCACGCTCAATTCGCCGATCTCCGAAATGGGGGACCAGTCCACATCGCCGGGATTGAGAATGGCTCCGTCCAAAACAACTATCTTCATGGCGCTTCCCTCGGCAAGAAATAAATGACCGCCCTTACGGGCGGCCATATTCATAATGCTGAAGCTTTCCGGTGAGATGCGGGTTGTCTAATGAGCGACCACACGGAAGTCGTCGCGGCGGTTTTTGGCCCAGACAGTTTCGCCGCTGCCCTGGACAGACGGATTTTCCTTGCCGTAGCTGATCATTTCAAGCTGACCGGGATTCACGCCGAGAGTGACAAGGTATTCATACGCAGCGCGAGCGCGGCGTTCGCCAAGGGCCAGATTGTATTCCTGCGTACCGCGTTCGTCGCAGTTGCCTTCAATGCGCACACGGATGGCGGAATAACGCTTCATCAGATCGGCCTTGGTTTTCAGCATGTCTTTGTACTCGGGCTTGATGTCGAACTTGTCAAAGGCAAAGTACACGCGAGCGTCGGTGATCTGCTGGATGGCAGCACGCATTTCCGGAGTCAGGCCGTCATCATAAGCGGCATCGGCGGATTTTTTCGCGCAGCCGAACCCGGCGGCCAAGGCCGCAATCAAGGTAAGAATCAAGGCATAACGTTTCATTTTGTCCTCCTGAACAACTCAATCTTCAAAAATTACCTTTCCTTTCCACACGTAGCCTTTTATGACCACGCAAAGATGGTATCCCTCCTGCAATTTTTGTCAAGGCGTCCAAAGCAGTTTCTAGAAAAAATTTTTCAACGGGGCCACACGGTTGAATTATTTTGGTCAATGTTGAAAAAGTCGCTTCACGTCTTTTTCAGGGCCGACTACTTTACCGGCGCGCTCCAGCGCGGAAACGAGGCCTGCCCTCCCCCGGTGGGGACTTGCTTGGGTTCCCCTCCGTGCCGGGTGGTCAGATACACGCCGCGCCCGCTGCCACGCGTGGAGGCAAAAGCGATGAAATAGCTGTCCGCGCAAAAAGAGGGCTGTTCGTCGCTGCCGGGGCCGTACGTGATCTGGCGTTCCACGCCCGTGATCATATCCTGCACAAAAATACGGTGGCCGTAATCCGTCATGCGGCTGTATACAACCAACGTGCCATCGGGAGAGAGATTTGCCTCGGTGTTGTAACCGCCGTTTTTGCTCACCCGGGTGGTAGCGCCTGTTCTCAAATCTTTGAGAAAAATCTGCGGGCCGCCCAGCCGCGAGGAAGTAAAGGCCATCTTGGCGCCCGCGCTGTCGAAAGTGGGAGAGACGTTGATGGAATCTCCCTGTTCAAGGACGCGTTCTTTCTGAAAAACGTGGTTCAACAGGAAAATAACCGGATATTTGCCGTTGGAAAGAGCCACAGCCACCTTGTTGTCGGGCATGAAAGCGGGGCCGATGACCACATTGCCGGGAAAGCGTATGCGCTGTACTTTTTTGCTGCCGCTGTCCCAAACCCCCAGAGCGTGGGATTTCTGATCAATATGAGAAAATACCACAAAACGCCCATCCGGCGACCAGGCCGGAGAAAGGGCCTCTCCCGGTATATTGGTGATTTGAGTCAAGTTGCGTCCAGTGGGCTTGACCAGCCAGACATCGGCGCTCATCGTCCCTGTTTTTCTGACAAAAGCCAATGTGGAGCGGAAAAACGCCCCACTGCCCGTCAGGGCTTCCAACAGGTCGGCACAGAAGCGATCCGCCACTTCCGGCAGTTCCTTCGCGGATACGCGCGCGTACTCCTTGCCGAAGATGCGGCCGCCGGTATTTGTTTCAAAAGCCCGCATCTGCACGGATGTCGTGCCGCTGTCGCCACCTGGCCAGTAGCATGTCACCAGAATGTCGGCGCCCGCAAGCTGGAATCGCTTGAAATCCAGACTCGGCGGCTCATAGCCCATAAGCACCGTGCCGCCCAGAACATTTCTGGGATTGGTCAGCCGCATAAAGGGCAAAAAACTCAAATTCTGTTCCACAAGCTGCTGCAAATCCCGGCCCATACTGACGGCCTCTGCCTGCGGGCCTGTGACGGGCGCAGCCAAGGCCAGATTGACGATGTTCTGCCCGGGGCCGTAAATGTCCACGCGCATGGCGGCCGTGGCCGCAGTGCTGAAGAAAAGACACAGCGTTGAAAGAAGAATTATTTTTTTCATGGCATGTTTCCCTCATTGTCACAAAGCGCCGGTCAGGAGCGCCTCAATTTGAAGGTAAGTTCAACAGGATTGCTGTAAGCTGGCGGTGGTGGAGGAAGCTTTCCCGTCTTCCGTATGCCGCGCATGACATATTTGTCAAGCAGCCCATCTCCGGTGCCGCTTGTAATTTCACAATTATCCAGGCTGCCGTCGGCCCTGATGTACAGCCGCACAGTGGCGAAATACACGCCGGGCTTTGTCTCCGCCGGAATGATTATGGCCTTGAGCAAAGTCCAGTGAATGGAAGAAAGATATTTTTCCTCCTTTGTTTTTACAGCTACGGGATCCGCCGCCCTGCCCCGGGCTTTTTCTCCGGCTTGAACTTCAGGTTGCTTGAGCTGGGCAACTGGCCGTATGCCCGTATCTGCATTGCCCTGAGCTTCCGGGAAAGGCTGCGGGGTAGAAGGTGCAACGGGTGGAGCTGGGGGGGGGATCTGCTGGTTCTTGGGCGATTCAGACGGAGAAACGGAACCGCCGGCCTCAGCGGCCGGCATCATAGTCAGCCGCAGTTCTTCCTCGGTCAATCCGGAAGCCGGCACGGCTGGCGAGCTTTGCGCGGCCCGCTCCGCAAGTTCTGCAGGACGGGCCTCCGGAGATTGCCTGTCGGGCTGCCGGGGTTCAACTTGTTTCGTGGCGGACTTGGCCGGCGACTCCGGCGCGGGGGAAACCGCCTTGCTCTGCGCCCGCCCCTTGTCTTGCGGCTGTGCGGACACATTGTACGGCTTCGGCGGGGCTATCGGACGTGTGCTCGGCGAATCCACAGGGTGCGGCTGCGCGTCGGGCAGAGCTTTACCGGCGCGTCGGGCAGCCTGCTCCGCCCGCTCCCGCGCCCTTTCCTCGGTGGCGTCGGCCCGCTCCTTGCTCATGGCCCGCTCCATTTTTTCCCTTTCTATCATTTCAGCCCGCAGGGCTTCCATGGGATCAGGCGGCAGCTCCTTGGTGTTGCCCTTGGGCGTCCCTGTCCAAAAAGAAACATATACTTCACAAGGAACACCGTAAGGCGGCGCGTCAAATTTGCTTATCTGGCGCACGGCCCCGCAGGCGGAGGTATCCAGGGCCTCCATGCCGGAGCTTTTGACAATGGCGCATTCCCTGACTTTTCCCCCGCCGTCCACCGCGATTTTCACCCTGAGTTTAAAATCGCCCTTGAGGTTTGGCGGCGGCGCCCATACCCCATAGAGCTTATTGAGAACCTGATTGCCATATCCTTCGTTGATGTCGGCAACGGCGATGCTTGCTCCGTATGCGGGCCAGGGAATCAAAAATAGCGCTGTCAACAGAAAAAGAAGCGGCATGACTGCCCCCGTAAGGTCTGCGTGTGGATTTTCGGCACTCATCTTCCCATGAGTTCATCCAATGAAAACACCAGATCAAGATTTGCATATTCCTGTGAAGGCGGCGGGGGAAACTGGCCGGACTGACCCGTACGTACCACCGCGTTGACCGCAGAGGCGTCAAACTGCGCGTTGCCGGAACTCTGAGATATTTGCGCCCGCAACACGCTGCCCTGCATATCCACGTTGACGCTGACAACGCAACTCAAATTGACGCGCGCCGCCGAAGCATAGCCCCAATTGGGGCGTACCGCCAACATGACCTGGCCTATATACACATCTCCAAGACCGCCGCCGCCAGGGCCCTCCCCTTCGCCGCCGCCGCCGCCGCGATTTCCCGATGCATTGCGTCGGGCCTGGGCAAGGGCCTGCTCGACGGCATTGCCGCGGTCGCCGGACTCCACTCGTGAGCTTGCTTTGCGCCGCGCCTGTTCCAAGGCCGCCTTCACAGGATCTTCCGTCGGTTTTTTCGGCGTTTCCTTGGATTGTTCCTGTTTTTTTGCATCCTTGGGCTGTTCTGGTTTAGGGTCAACCTTTGGTGCGGGTTTCGGCTCCTGCTTTGGCTCTTGCTTTGGCTCTTGCTTCGGCTCGAGCTTGGCGTCCGGTCTTTTTGCGGTCACATCTTCCTTGGATTGGGAGGGAGCAAGCAGAGGTTCTTTGGGGGTCACCTGCGCATGGCTGGCGATCTCGGCTTTCGGCGCCGGGGCTGTGGGGGCTTTGGGGGTCTCCCCCACCTCGCCCGCATGACCGAGAATGGGAGATGGGGTTCTATTGCCGCCGATATCCCCTTCCACCAGACTTATCATGACCGGTGGGACGTCCAGGCGTACAGGCGGCTTCCCCGGCCAGAAAAAGACAAGCAGCAGCAAGGCCGCGTGCAGGCAAAAGGAAAGAACATAAGAGGCCAGACGCATGCAAACCTACTTCGGCTTTGAGGTGGCCCTGGAAATTCCGCTTTCGGGTTTATCGGCCACGACGCCAAGTTTTTCGATGCCGGCGCTCTTGATATGCCCCATGACTTCCACCACAAGGCCATAAGATACGCTTTTGTCCGCCTGCAGGAGGAGGGTCTTGTTTTTTTCCTTGACAAGCGTCCTGAGATACCCCTCCAAATCCTCAATATTGTCTATGGAATATTCATCCAGAAAAATCTTGCCGTCACGCCGCACGGTAAGCGTCATATTGTCGTTTTCCGCGGGCAGCGACGCCGCCTGTTTTGTCTGGGGCAGATCCACATCCAGCCCTTGACTCATCATGGGAGTGGCCACCATGAAAATAATCAGAAGCACCAGCATCACGTCCACAAAAGGCGTGACGTTGATTTCCGAAACAAATTTGTTCCCATTTCCCAAGGAAGCGCCCATAGGCTATGACTCCATGCTGCTTGTGCGGCTTATCGGGCGGTGGGCGTTGAGCTCGCGCTGGACGCGGTTCAAGAATGTGCTGGCAAAATTGACAAGGAGCGTATCCACCTGGGAAAGCCGCCCCATGAAAACATTGAAGCCGATGGTCGCGGGCACGGCCACGGCAAGGCCAACGGAGGTCGCTATCAGCGCTTCCGAAATTCCCGGAGCCACAGTGGCCAGGGAGGCCGATTTGAGCAGGCCGATGGCGTGGAAAGACTGCATAATGCCCCAAACCGTGCCGAACAGGCCGATAAAAGGCGCCGTATTGGCGGTTGTGGCCAACAGGGAAAGGGAACTCTGCAGGCGGGCGAGTTCGCTTCCCACGCCCTGGCGCAGGGCGCGGCGCACGTTGTCCACCACCACCTCGCTGGAGTTGCCGAGTTCCTTGGAGCGATTGAATTCCTGCACACCCTGATGAGCTATATAGTACAAAGGCGAAGCGGGATCGGAACCCAGCACCTGTACCGCCTCGCGCAGGTTAACGGCCTTGCCGAACCGCTCCGTGCCCTCCCTGGCCTTGGTTCCGGCGGAACTGAGCATAATATATTTCTGGATCATCAGCCCCCAACTGGTGATGGACATGACCCCCAGAATCGCCAGCACCAACTTGGCGATAAAGCCGGATTGGGCGACTATTTCAAAAAAACTGAACTCCATCTTTTTCTCCGTTTGAACGCGCGTTCGCTAAAGAACGGGTTGTCGGTCACATGCGCCGGACGGCCTATTGCTGCTTCAGAAGCGGGATATCGCTGGAGAGTACGATTTTGCTGTTCTCTTTAAGAGACTTACGTATGGACTCCAGCCAGCGCAGGTAGGCGTAAAAATCCGGCGACTTGTTGTAAGCCGCGGCATAAAGCGAGGCCGCCTTGGCGTCGCCCCGGCCGCGCTCAATCTGCGCGTCGCGGGCCGCTTCAGCCAGAATGACGGCACGCTGGCGGTCGGCGTCGGAGCGGATGCGCGTGGATTCCTCTTCTCCCTCGGAGCGGTATTGCTTCGCCTGACGCTCGCGCTCCGCGCGCATTCTGCCGAAAATGGCGCGCTGGTTTTCCGGCGGAAGATCCGTGCGCTTGATGCGCACATCAAGCACCTCAACGCCGAAAGGCTTCATCAGGTCTGAAACCTTGTCGGTGACCTCTTTCATGATGTCCGCGCGATGGGCGGAAACCACTTCCGTGAGGGTATAGGCGCCCACCAAAGCCCTCAATTGAGAATACACCACGTCATCAAGCCTGGCCTGCGCACCGGGGATAGTGCGCATAGTGCGGTAGAACTGCAAGGGGTCAATAATGCGCCAACGGGCGTAATTGTCCAGAACAATGGCCTTTTTATCCACAGTGAACGCCTCGCGTGAACGCGCTTCATAGTCCAGTACACGGGCGTCGAAAAAAATCACGTTCTGGACAAAAGGAATCTTGAAATGCAGACCTGGTTCGTAGACACGGACAAGCGGCTCGCCCAGTTGCAGCACAATGGCTCTCTGCGTCTGATGCACGGTAAAAACGCTCTGGAACGCCGGCAATGCCAATGCCAAAAAAATAACCACCGGAACAAAAGGATTTTTCATCATCGTGCGTACCCTGAATAGCTTACACGCAGCTATTTATTTTTGCCCGTCGCCGGGGCATTGATGCCTGGCAGGGGCAGGAGCGGCAGAACTTGCCTGGCCGCCGCGCCGTCCATAAGCACTTTTTCCTGCGAGAGGGAGAGCACTTCTTCCACAGCTTCATAGTACAGCCGTTTTTTTGTCACCTCGGGGGCTTTCTCATATTCCACGCGCAAAGCGTCAAAACGGGACGCCTCGCCCTCGGCGGTTTGCATGCGCGTGGTGCTGTACGCCTGAGCATTGTTGCGGGCGGCGGCGGCCTGCCCGCGCGCCTGAGGCAGAAGCTCATTGCGATAGGCTTCGGCTTCGTTTATGATACGGCTTTTGTCCTCGCGGGCGCTGGCCACATCCTTGAAAGCGTCGATAACTTCCTGCGGAGGATGAACGTCCTGCAACTGCACGGCCAGCACCTGAATGCCGGAGCCATAGCGGTTAAGGACGATTTGCAACAGTTGCGTGGCTTCGTTCTGAATTTTCAATTTACCGTCGGTGATGGCGGCATCAATCTGGCTGTTGCCGATAACCTCACGCATGGTCGCCTCAGCGGCATTGCGCACAAGGGCCGTCGGCGCGTCCACATTAAAAAGATAGGCCACGGGGTCGCTTATTTTGTACTGCACACTGAACTGCACGTTGACTATGTTTTCATCGCCCGTGAGCGTGGACGCTTCTTCGGGAATGGTGCGCACCTGCCCTTGCTGGAAAGTGGCGCTCTGCCCCACGGAACGGAAGCCGACTTCACTGCGCAGCACCCGGGTGACCGGAGGCTTGTGCACGGTCTCAATAGGCATCGGCCAAGCGTAGTGCGGGCCTGGAGCCTCCGTCCTGTTGTAATTGCCGAAACGCAGAACAACGCCCTGCTCGTCCGGATTGATGATGTAAATGCCGGACAAAAGCCACAACAGCACGATGGCGGGGATAGCGAGCAAAACCGCGCGCCCGGGCATACGAAAACGAAGGGGCAAATTCTGAAAAGGATTACCGCCGTTACCCCCGCCCGAGGAAAACACAGTGCGTTTCGCCTTCTGTTTTTCCCGCTCTTCCCCATTGCCGCCGTCCTGGTCATCCTTGGGAGATTCCTTCGGCCGGGGGCGTGCTCCCTGCTGCCGTTGCCGCTGTTCCTGCAGTTTATCCCAGTCCCAGTTCATGATATTGCGACACCTTGCTTCATGTTAATAAAAAGAAATATATAAAACAGGATATTGAATCGGTCAAGCCGGAGCCGACGGCAATTTTGTCTGTCTACGGCCTGGGGGCTCCTGGCGGCAAAGCCGCTTTCTCCATAACAATCCGTAATCGCCGCGCGAGTTCCTCGGCGGCGGTGACGGCGTGCGGGCCGGGCCGGGCGAAGCGTTTTTCCTCAACATATATGACCCGTCCGGCGCGCACGGCCGTGAGGGTCTTGTAGTGAGGGCGCTCTTGCGGCGGTGCCGCTGCGGGATTCATGGGGCCTTGTTGTATGATATACACTTCAGGGTCGGCTTCAATCAGCGCTTCCTCGCTGTAACGCACCAGCTTTTTCGGCTCCCGCACCACATTTTCTCCGCCCGCCGCCACAATGACATCCTGCACAATGCCCTTGCCGCCAGCGGCCAGTAAATTGGGATAACGTGCCTCGTAGAAAACGCGCACCGGCCGGCGGCCGGCGCTGGCTGACCGCAATGCCGCGAGGCGGCTCTTCCAGTCCCGGATGAGGGATCCGGCCTGTTCTGCGCGATCCAACAAGATGCCCAGCGTTTCGGTGACGTGAAAAACATCGCCAAAAGAATCCATGGCAAAGGTCAGAACATTAAACCCCAAGGCGAGCAAGGCGTCTGTTTGCGCCTGCGCTTCCTGCCGGCCGGCAAGCTGCAGAATCACGTCCGGTTGCCGGGCGACAATGAGTTCAGGATTGGGGCGCATATGCGTGCCGATGACCGGCAGCCCGCTCAACTCCGGCAAGTCGCCGTCCGCCGCCGTGCGGGCGGCAAGGCAGTGCCCGGCATCCAGGGCCAGAACAAGTTCATTGAACGCGCCGTACAGGGCTATGACGCGCTTTGCCGGCCCGCCCAGCGTTACGGAGCGGCCGAGATCATCCGTCACGCTCAGAGCGTACACGGAAAGCGGCTGAAAACAAGAGGCAAAAATAAGATAAAAGGCAAAAATGAGAAATACTTTGAAAGAAAATCTATGCAAGATGTACCCTGTTTTCATGACGCTCCTTTCATTTTCTCGGCGGCCGTGAGGCGGCGGCTCTGGCATGCAGAGCCTGCGGCGCGTCAAAGCCGGGATGCGGGATAACACGGAGCGGAACGTCATAAAGAGCGCTCAAATGGGCTTCGGTGAACATTTCCGTCACTGGCCCGTCAAAAAGTATGCATCCCTCTTTGATCCCAACCAGGCGTGTGGCATAGAGGGCCGCAAGATTGCAGTCGTGCAGGGCCATAATGACCAACGCCCCGGCGGCGCGCCGGCTCTCCAACAAATCAAGCAATTCCGTCATGCGTGCCGGATCGAGGTTGGCCGTTGGCTCGTCCAGCAGAAGAATGGGACTTTCCTGGGCCAGGGCGCGCGCCAGCAGAACCCGCTGGCGTTCTCCGCCGGAGAGAGAAGCGACTTCCCGTCCGGCAAGGTCAAGGGCATCCACAGCGGTCAGGGCGGCGTGAGCCGCTTCATAATCCCCGCGGCTGTATGCGTCAAGCCAGGACAGCCAAGGATAGCGCCCCAACAGCGTCATTTCAAGAGAACTGATCCCGGCGGGGAGTTCTTCCCGCTGGGGAACCATGGCGCACAAACGCGCCCGGCGGCGTGGGGCAAAATCGCGCACGGAACGGCCGTCCAACAGAATTTCGCCTTCACTGACGGGCAGCAGCCCGGAAATCGCCCGCAGCAGAGTGGTTTTGCCACTGCCGTTGCGGCCCAGTAAAGCCACGCATTCGCCGTGGCCGCCGGCCAGATCAATACCGTGCAGAATATTTTTGTTGCCGTAGCCAGTATGGAGATTGACGATCCTCAGCATCGACGCCTCCGTATCAGCAGGGCAAAAAACGGCCCCCCCAGCAGGGCCGTAACCACCCCCACCGGCAACTCCTGACCGCCGGGCAGGCAGCGTGCCAGAGCATCGGCCAGTACGAGCAACAGACCTCCGCCGAAAAAAGCGCCTGTGAGCAGAGGCCCGTGGGAAGCGCCCAGAATAAGACGCAACAGATGCGGAACCACAAGACCCACAAAGGCAATGATGCCGGTCACAGCCACACAGCCGGCCGTCATCATGCCCGCTCCCCCCAAAAGACACAAGCGCGCCCAACTCACGTTAAGTCCCAATTGAGATGCCTCGTCATCGCCCAGGCAGAGCACATCCAGTTTTCTGAAATTAAAGACTACCAGAATAAAACCCGGCACAAAGGTAACAAGGAGGAGGGAAAGGTTTTCCCAACTGCGCCCCTGCAGAGAACCCAGAAGCCAGAATACGATGCTGGTCACGGATTCTTCATGCAGGGCCTTGATGAGGGCCACCAACGCGCCTAAAAAGGCGGATACGGCAATGCCCGCCAAGACCACGTTCTCACGCCGCAGGCTTGTTCCGGCGCTGCCGAGCCAGATGGCCATAAAAAGGGCCAGCAGCGCGCCGGCCAAAGCGGCCGGCGCGATAAGCCCGGCGCGGGTAAGCCCCAGCATGGCGGCCGGAGCGGCCATTTCTCCCAAAGTGATGACCAGGCTCGCCCCACAGGCGGCTCCGGCGGAGATGCCCAAAGTAAAAGGGTCGGCCAGGGGATTGCGCAGAACTCCCTGCAAAGTTACTCCCGCCACGGCCAAAGCCCCGCCGCAGAAAGCGGCAATGACCACACGCGCCAAGCGGATGTCGCCCACCACAAGAAAACTGGCTTCGTTCATGGGGGAGTCCGCCAAACCCAGCTTGGCCCAGAGGGCCTGAAACACCTCCGGCGGGCTGATGGACACAGGGCCGAGGAGACAGGAAAACGGCAAAGCACAGCCCCAGCATATGGCAAGGCAGAGCAGAAAACGCCCGCGCCGGTTTTTTGTCATGCTCGGCAGTAAATACCGTACACGGGTAAAAGTCAACAATCCGCCGGCGGCCAAGGTAGAAAATTTCACTTTGAAAGTGCTCTGGTGAGCGGGAGATAAAACTGGAATAGCCAGATCAGGCACACTTTCTGCATATCCTCCCGGCGAAACCGCGTTTCAAGGAGTTTCGCCATGAAATTGACATCCCGCAACTATCTGCCGCCGCTCATCGCGGCCCTTCTCCTCTTCTGTTCCGCCGCGCCCGTCAACGCCGTGCGCATTAAAGACATCGCCACATTTTCCGGCGTACGGGATAACCAGCTCATAGGCTATGGCCTTGTGGTCGGTCTTGCAGGCACAGGCGACAAAAAAGACTCCGTTTTCACCTTGAGTTCCATGAAAAACATGATGGATCGCATGGGTGTCGGCGTCAGTTCCAAGGCCCTCAAAATCAAGAATGTGGCCTCCGTCATGGTGACGGCTCGCATGCCTGTTTCCGCCAAGCCGGGTACCAGACTCGACGTGACTGTCTCCTCCGTGGGAGACGCCACTTCCCTCGTGGGCGGCGTGCTATTGCAGACATCGCTCAAGGGGGTTGACGGCAAAACTTACAGCCTCGCTCAAGGGCCGCTGACGGTGGGTGGGCTGTCCGCCGGCGGGGCAGCGGCTTCCGCGACGAAAAATATCAACACCGTCGGCATTATCCCCGGTGGCGGAATTGTGGAGCGGGCCATTCCTTTTGAATTCAACCAGCAGGACTCCCTGACCCTCAATATGCGTCACGGAGATTTTTCCACAGCCCAACAAATAGCCGAGCGGCTCAATCAAGCCATGGGCGGCGCTTTTGCCCGCGCCGTGGATGCATCCAGCGTACGCATGGATGTGCCGCCGCAGTATAAAAGCAATCTTGTTCCCCTGATGGCTTCAGTGGAAAATCTGGAAATCAATCCCGATGTCGCCGCCAAGGTAGTCGTGGATGAAAAAACCGGCACAGTGGTACTGGGGCGCGATGTGCGCATCTCCCGCGCGGCGGTGGCCCACGGCAATCTGCAGATTACCGTGAAGGAAAGCGAACAGGTTTCTCAGCCAGGCCCCTTCTCCCAAGGACAGACAGTGGTCTCCCCCCAGACGGACATCAATATGCGGGAAGAAAATCGCCGCCTGATGATGGTAGAAGGCGCCACCCTTCAGGAACTTGTGGACGGCCTTAACGCCATCGGCGCGACACCGCGCGATCTGATATCCATACTGCGCAGCCTGCAGGCATCCGGCTCGCTCCATGCCGAACTGGAGGTGATTTAGATGACTTCGCCCGTTTCCTCCGCCATTTCACCTGACACAGCCGGGGCCGAAAACTCCCGTTGGGAATTACAGGCCAAACTCGCGGGTCTCGGCGATTTACACGGTAAAAAACTCTCCCCCGAACAAAAAGAAAAAAAGCTGCGCGAGGCCTGTGAGGGATTTGAATCGGTATTTATCCAAAAAATGTGGCAGGAAATGCGCAAAACTGTGCCTCAAGGCAATCTGCTGCACGGCCGGGAAGAAAAATTCTGGCAGGATATGTACGATCAGGAGCTCGCCAAAAAAATGACATCCGCCGGGGGCATCGGTCTTGCGGATATGATGTATCAACAGCTCTCCCGCAATCTGATATCCGCCACGCGCGGCCTCACCGGCATGACGCAAGGCGCCGCCTTCATGCCCCAGGCAGCTCCATTGCTGCCGCAAAAGGCCATTGATCCGGCGAACTTTGCGGAAGCGGGGCAAAACACAGCCCCAGAAAAAAATCCCCAGCCTCCGGCCGTGCCGCACATGGGAATCCTGCCCTCCATGTACGAGGGCATTGCCCCGCAACACGGCGTTGTGGATGAACCGGCAGCAAGCAATGGTCAAAAATCTGATGAATACTCCGCCGCAGTAACGGCACAGGCAGATGGCTCAGCCGCTGCCGAGCCGCCAGAGGTGAGCGCGGCCCTCGCCCAATTACGTTTGCAGCAAACGCCGCTGGAAAACAGCCGGATTGACGTCATGCCCGCCGACCGGGGAAGAAAACGGAATTCCCTCCACTCCGGCCTGGATATGGCCCGTATTGCCCAGCGGGAAGCCGGAACAAAACTCGGCCCGGCGGCGGTGCGTCCTCCCCTTCATCCCGCCGCGAGAAGTCAGACGGACGCCGCAAAGCAGCACAATATCCCCGATCATACCGCCTCCCCCTTGACAGAACCGACGGCCGGCGGCTCCCCACAGGCTGCGCCGGGACAGCAGGCGCCCGGGCATAGGGTGAGCTATGCCACAAATATTCCGCCCGGCAGACGGAACGCGCGCAACAGGATAAACAGCGAAATGCTGCGCGCGGCACAGGCCCAGGGTGCGGCCGTAAGTCCGCCTCCCCTGATTGCGCCGGCCCGGTCAGCCCCTTCCCAAAACATGCCTCTCACCGCTGTACCGGAGACCATTTCCAAAACGCCGCAACAGACGGCGGAAAATGCGGACGCCAAGGCCATCGCTCCCCTGAAGCCTTCCTGATGCCGCCAGATTCGGATTCAAAAAAAGAGGCTTGCGGGTAAACACCTACAAGCCTCTTCAGCACTGAAAAAACAGCCTGCACAGGCATGCAGAACAATGATATGTTAAAAAAAACATATAAAAACATGTGGACATATGGATAAAATATGCTGCAAAATATATATTATGATCAATAAAAATGCACGATGACATCAACAGCACAAGGAGTTGCTAATGGAGACAAAAACGTTTGTGATCAACGGCATCCCCCGACGGCTTTTAGTCAACCCCGAAGACTCTCTCGCGGATGTGTTGCGCGGTCAGTTGCAACTCACGAGCGTCAAAGTGGGTTGCGGACAGGGCCAGTGCGGCGCATGTTCCGTCATACTGGACGGCAAGGTGGTACGTTCGTGTATTGTCAAAGTACGCCGTGTACCGGAAAACGCGGCAGTCACCACCTTGGAGGGCATCGGCACGCCCGCCTGCCTCCATCCGATTCAAAAAGCCTGGATGTTCCACGGCGGGGCCCAGTGCGGCTTCTGTACGCCCGGTTTCATAGTGTCGGCCAAAGGGCTGCTGGACCAAAATCCCAAACCGAGCCGCGAGGACGTCCGCGACTGGTTCCAAAAGCACCACAACCTCTGCCGTTGCACCGGCTACAAGCCCTTGGTGGACGCGGTAATGGACGCGGCCGCCGTGATGCGCGGCGAAAAGAACCCGAAAGACATTGAATTCAAACTCCCGGCCGACGGGCGCATTTGGGGCACCGGCATCCCGCGTCCGAGCGCCTTGGCCAAGGTTACGGGCACAGCGGAATTCGGCGCGGACGCCGCCTATCGCCTGCCCCCGGAAACCCTGCATCTGGCCATAGCCCAAGCCAAGGTTTCCCATGCCCTAATCAAGAGCATAGACACCTCTGAAGCCGAAAAAATGCCCGGTGTTCACAAGGTGCTGACCCATAAGGATGTGAAGGGCAAAAACCGCATCACCGGCCTCATTACCTTCCCGACCAACAAGGGAGATGGATGGGATCGCCCCATCCTCAACGACACAAAGATATTCCAGTACGGCGACGCGCTTGCCATTGTCTGCGCGGATTCAGAATGTCATGCGCGCGCGGCTGCGGAAAAGGTCAAATTTGACCTGGAGCTCTTGCCCGAATATATGAACGCTCCTGAAGCCATGAACCCGGACGCCATTGAAATCCACCCGGGTACGCCCAACGTTTATTACGAACAGAATATCGAAAAGGGGGGAGACACCCGGTCTTTCTTCAATGATCCTGGCAACGTGATCGTGGAAGACGAATTCTATACCCAGCGCCAGCCGCATCTGCCCATTGAGCCGGATGTGGGCTACGCCTACCTGAACGCCGACGGCAAGCTTGTCATCCATTCCAAATCCATCGGCCTGCATCTGCATGGGCTGATGATAGCGCCCGGCTTGGGTCTGGATTTCGGCAAGGACATCATCATGGTGCAGAACACCACAGGCGGAACCTTCGGCTACAAATTCAGCCCTACCATGGAAGCCCTGCTGGGCGTGGCCGTGCTGGCCACAGGCCGCCCCTGCCATTTGCGCTACAATTACGAGCAGCAGCAGAACTATACCGGAAAACGCTCGCCTTTCTGGACAACGGTGCGCTACGCGGCCGACAAAAAAGGCAAAATCCTCGCCATGGAGACGGACTGGTCCGTTGACCACGGCCCCTATTCCGAATTCGGCGACCTGCTGACCCTGCGCGGCGCGCAGTTTATCGGCGCGGGCTACGGCATTGCCAACATTCGCGGCAAAGGCCGCACCGTGTGCACCAACCACTGCTGGGGCGCGGCTTTCCGAGGCTACGGCGGGCCGGAAAGCGAATTCGCCTCAGAAGTGCTCATGGAGGAACTGGCTGAAAAATTGAACATGGATCCGCTGGAACTGCGCGCCCTGAACTGCTACCGCAAGGGCGACACTACACCGACCGGACAAGATCCTGAAGTTTACAGCCTGCCGGAAATGTTCGATAAACTTCGACCCATTTACAAGACGGCCAAGGAAAAAGCCAAGGCCGCTTCCACAGCGGCGGTCAAACGCGGTGTGGGCCTTGCCCTGGGTGTATACGGCGCTGGCCTGGACGGGCCGGACTCCTCCGAAGCCTGGGCCCAACTCAATGAAGATGGAACCGTGTCCATCGGAACCTGCTGGGAAGACCACGGCCAGGGCGCCGACGCCGGTACGCTCGGTTCCGCTCATGAGGCCCTGCGCCCCCTCGGCATTGCGCCCGATAACATCCATCTGGTCATGAACGACACAAGCCTCGCGCCCAATTCCGGCCCGGCCGGCGGTTCCCGCTCTCAGGTGCTGGTGGGCAACGCTATCCGCGTGGCCTGCGAAGCCCTGATTGAAGCCATGCGCAAGCCCGGCGGCGGTTTTTACGACCACGCCGGAATGAAGGCCGCCGGACGCAATCCGCGCCAGGAAGGCAAATGGACGGCCCCCGCAAGCCATTGCGACGAAAAAGGTCAGGGGCGCCCCTTCTGCTGCTATATGTATGGCCTTTTCCTGGCCGAAGTGGCGGTGGAGGTCTCCACCGGCAAAACGCAGGTGGAAAAGCTCACCTGCTTGGCCGACATCGGCAAGATCAACAACAAACTGGTCACGGACGGCCAGATATACGGCGGCTTGGCGCAGGGCGTCGGCCTGGCCCTTTCCGAAGACTATGAAGACCTGAAAAAACACGGTACCATCGCCGGTGCGGGCATCCCCGACATCAAGATGATCCCCGACGGCATGGATATCATCTATGTGGAAACCCCCCGCAAGGACGGCCCCTTCGGCGCTTCCGGCATCGGTGAAATGCCGCTCACCGCGCCGCACGCGGCCATCATCAACGGCATCCGCAACGCCTGCGGCGCGCGGATCACGCATCTGCCCGCCTATCCGGACAAGGTGCTGAAGGCCATGCCGAAGTAAACCGTAAATCCCTCTTCCGGTTTTTGCGCGCGGCAACCACCGCGCGCAAAAACCGGACAACACCCATCCACCACGCGCCCGGGATCGCCATGAGATTCGACCAAAGCCGTCTGCACGAAATCGAAGCCCGTTGCACCCAGGAAAGCCCGCCGCGCTGTCAAGTTTTATGCCCTTTTCAACTGGACGTGCGGGCCTTTCTGACAGAAATGGCGCAAGGCCATCCCGAACGGGCGCGTAAAATTCTGGATCGCGCCCTGCCGTTGCCAGGCATTCTGGCATCCATCTGTGGCCACCCCTGCGAAGGCGTCTGCCTGCGTCACGGTCTCGGCGGCCCCCTTGCCGTCAATAAACTGGAACAAACCTGTCTTGCCGCTTCAGCTCCTTCACGCCCGCTGTCCCTGCCGCCCAAAAAATTTTCCCTGGCCATTCTGGGGGCCGGGCTTGCCGGCCTTGTCGCCGCCGCCGAACTGGCGCGCAAGGGCTATCCCGTTACCGTTTTTTGCGCCGCAAGCCCCACGGCACTGCTTACGACGCGTTTTCCGGCCCTCAGAACAGGGGATGGGCTGACTTCCGACATGGAGGCCCTTGCCCGGTTGCCGCTGACCTTTGAAGAGGCCAAACTGGACGCTGCGCTGCTGGCTCACTGCGAAACAGGATTTGACGGCCTGCTGCTGGACGCCGATGCCGCCCCAAGTCTCGCCCCGGAAGAAGAATCCATTGACGGCCCCACACGGTATTGGCGCGACAACGTCTGCTGCGCCGGAAGGCTGACTCTGACGCCGACGGGGCATGTTTTCCCCGAAGCGGCGCGGCAGGCGGGAGAAGGCCGACGGGCCGCACAAACGCTGGAGCGCCTTGTGGGCAAAGTCTCGCTGACTGCCGCGCGTGAAAAACAACAAGGGTCTCTGCATGTTTCTCTGGAAGGCGTCGCGCCCGTCCCGCGCATTAATCCGGGCAACGCCCTTTACACGCCAGAAGAGGCGCGGGAAGAGGCCGCCCGCTGCTTACGGTGCCAATGCCTGATATGCGTCAGAGAATGCGCCTATCTGCAAAAATACAAAGGCTACCCGCGCGTCTATGCGCGGCAGATATACAACAATGCCTCCATTGTCCAAGGTTTTCACACGGCCAACGCCCTTGTGAACGGCTGCGCTCTCTGTGGTCAGTGCGAACAGCTTTGCCCGGAAAACTTTTCCATGGCCGATCTCTGCCTCACAGCCCGCGAAGACATGGTGGAGCGCAACTGCATGCCCGCTCCGGCGCATGAATTCGCCCTGGAGGATATGGAAAGCGCCTCCAGTCCGGAATGCGCGCTGGCGCTCAATGACATTTCCTTGAGCGGCGGCGCGCATTCCGCGCGGCTGTTTTTTCCTGGCTGCCAACTTGCCGCCTCGCGCGGCGAACAGACAACTGAACTGTATGAACATCTGCGCGGCAACCTTTCGGGCGGTGTGGCCCTGCTGCTGTCCTGTTGCGGCATCCCCGCCCATTGGGCGGGACGGCAGGCTGTATTCACTGAACACGCTTCCGCGCTGCGCAATCACTGGGACAGCCTCGGCAGACCGGAGATTATCGCCGCCTGCTCCTCCTGTATAAAAGCCCTGGATCTGGCCTTGCCCGAAGCGCGCGTCGTATCTGTATGGGAGACGCTCAATGCCCTGCCGTTGCCGCAACGGCATTGCGCGGAAATTTCCACGCTTTCCGTCCATGATCCCTGCACGGCACGGCACGACACCAACTGGCGGAACGCCGTACGTGAGCTGGCCCGCAAATGTGGCGCGCATCTTGAAGAACCTCGTCTGACCGGCCAAGATACGTCCTGTTGCGGCTACGGGGGGCTTGTCGCCTGTGCCCAGCCAGACCTCGCCGCAGAAATGAGCGCAAATCGGGCGGCGGCCCTGCCACATACGGCGCTGGCCTCCTGCATTATGTGCCGGGACAGGCTTGCGACCCAGGACAAAGGCTGCCTGCATCTGCTTGATCTGCTTTTTCCCCGGCCCCATATGTCCGCCCAGAACGTTGCCCGGGAAAAAGGCCCCGGTCTTTCCGCCCGCCGCGCGAACAGGGCCGCCCTGCGCCGCCTCCTTGTGCGGCGTTTCCTCGACGAGGACGCACCGGAACCGCTTCCGACGGGAGTGCACGTACCGCCGGAAATCTTGGTAAAACTGGAAGAACACCATATCCTGCTGGAGGATATAGCCCAGGCCGTGGCTTGGGCCGAAAGCAGCGGGCGGTATTTTAAAAATCTGGAAAACAACCGCCGCCTGGGCTCGTATCGTCCGCGCCACGTCACCTTCTGGGTGGAGTACAGCCGTGAAGCCGACAAAATTGTCCTTCACGACGCTTGGCGTCACCGCATGAACACGCCCGGCGCCGGCGGCAACGCGGCCCACGCGGGAGAAAACGCATGAGCATGGCTCCCGACTACCCGCCAGACAGCGGCGAATGGATATGCGGCGTCTGTTGCGCACCCCTGCGACAGGTAAAAATGCAGGTTTTCTATCTGAACAGCGCCTTTGACGTGTCTCTGCCGTCCTGTCCCGAATGCGGACTCACCATGATCCCGAAATCCTTGGCGGAAGGCAAGATGCTGGAAGTGGAAATGCTGCTGGAAGACAAATAAGTCCTTGAAGCGCCGCCGGACATCACCATGAATCTCTGGCAACGGGAAGATCTGCGACGGGCGACCGGGGAAACCCTGCGGCCGGGCGGATTTGAGCTGACGCGGCGCGGTCTGGCCCTGTGCGGCCAACTCTGCGGCCTTAAACGACACGCGCGCGTGCTGGATATTGGATGCGGCGCGGGTGCCACTCTCAGATTACTTGAGAAAGAGGGATACCTAGCTTTCGGCCTGGACAAATCCCCCCCGCTTTCCCGAACAAACGGCCTTGTCGTACGTGCGGACCTTATGCGCCCGCCCTTTGCCGCTGCGACAATGGATGCCGTTGTGAGCGAATGCGTACTTTCCCTCATGCCTTTCCCCCTAGCCGCCCTTGAGGAATGGAGCCGTGTGCTGCGTCCTGGCGGCGCTCTGTTGCTGACAGAGTTTTATATACGAAACAGCGCAACCGCCAGAACATGTTCCGCCGCCTCAAATTCTCCGGTCAGCCATGTGCAAAATTTCTTTGAAGACGCTCCGTATACGGCATCCCCGCAAAACGGCTCCTGCCTGGACGGAGCACGCCCGGCGGCGGAGTGGAACGTCCTGCTTGAACAATCCGGATTTTTTCTGCACACTTTTGAAGACCACAGCACGGGGCTGGCTGAACTGGCGGCCCGAATCGTCTGGTACGGGCGGTCTGATCTGCCTGGCGCTTTCAGTCTGCCGCCCTCCGCCGGCGGCTGCCGGACGCGGTACGGCTACGGGCTGTGGATAGCGCAAAAGGAGACGCCATGCACCCTCTCATGATGGATATCGCGCCGCTTGTGCGACAGGGCTATTGCTGCAGCCAACTGCTGGTTCTGCTTGTGCTTGAACAGAACGGCGCGGAAAATCCGGCCCTCGTCCGGGCCATGCACGGCCTCTGCCACGGCATCGGTCGCTCGAACGGCCCCTGCGGCCTGCTGACCGGCGGCGCATGCGCGCTGGCCGTCATGGCCGGCAAGGGCGCGGCACACGAAACACCGCATCCCATGCTCACCCCGCTGCTCAACGACTACGCCGACTGGTTCTATGAACGCGTCGCCACATACGGCGGAAACAACTGCGAGGCTGTTGCCGCCGGTCTGGGCGCAGCAAGCAAGGAAGCCGGAGGAATGCCGGATCCCATTGCCTGCGGCGCACTCCTGGCGGAATGTTGGGACAAAATCCGGGAACTTGTTCAGGACTACGAACTGGATATGAATAACGTCCAATGACACCGCTCCATACCCAAAGCCTGTGTCCTGTCTGTCTGCGCCGCATTGATGCAGCGTATGAACGGCTGCCGACGAATTCCCCCAATGTCGTACTGCGCAAAATCTGCCCTGAACATGGAGCGTTTCACGCCCCGGCCTGGACAATGCCGCCTGCCGCTCCCGCTCCGGCAACATTTGAAGAATGGCGCAGGGACAAGTGTCCTTCGTATCCGGCGGCTCCCCAAACAACCGCAAAATGCGGTTGTCCCTTTGACTGCGGACTTTGCCCGTCCCACGCCCAGCATACCTGCACCGGCCTTGTGGAGATAACCCGCCGCTGCAATCTTGCCTGTCCTTTGTGTTATGCGGAGTCCGGCGGCTCTGGAGCCGCGCCTGATCCGCCCATTGCCGAAGTCGCCCTGATGCTGACCAATCTGAAAAAAGCCGGGGGGACATGCCATGTGCAAATATCCGGCGGGGAACCCACAGTACGCGAAGACTTGCCCGCAATCGTCTCACTGGCGCGGCGGCAGGGCTTTTCCCTTGTCCAGGTAAACACCAACGGCCTGCGTCTCGGCGGAGAGGTGGGATACGCCGAACGTCTGCGCCAAGCGGGAGCCGATTCCGTCTATTTGCAGTATGACGGCGTGAGCGCGGCGGCATTCGCGGCGCTCCGCGGACGGAGCGACATCATAGAGGGAAAAAACAAGGCGATTCAGTTTTGCGGAGCGGCTGGCCTCGGCGTTGTGCTGGTCTCCACCCTTGTATGCGGCGTCAACGATGGAGAAATGGGTGCACTGCTACGTTTCGCGCTGACCCAAGGGCCGACGGTGCGCGGTGTGCATTTTCAACCGGCCGCGTCCTTCGGGCGCTTTCCCTGGCATATTGAATCCGCGCCGCGTCTGACTTTGCCGGAAATCATGGTGAAACTGGTGGAACAGACTCCAGATTTGATCCAAATGGAAGACTTTCATCCGCCCGGTTGCGAACACGCGCTCTGCTCCTTCAGCGCCGTTTACACCCGCAACGGCGCAGGTAACAGCCTGACCCCCTCGGGTCGAAACGAACAAGACAAAATCTGTTGTCCACCCCCACCGCCAGGACTTTCGGACGCACCTCCCCATGCCGCCCACGGCGCGCGCAAAGCAATACATTTTACGACCCGACACTGGAAAGCCCCTAAACTCGACACGCCCGACCTGAAGGACGACTTTGCCGCCTTTGTCTCCAAGGCCGGCCTTGAACGCCGCTTCACTGTTTCCGCCATGGCCTTTCAGGACGCGCTCTCGTTGGACCTGGCTCGTATCCGCGGCTGCTGCATCCATGTGGCGCGCCCGGACGGACGCCTTGTGCCTTTCTGCCTGCACAATCTCACCTCAAGGGACGGAGTGCGTCTGTATGCCTGACCTGTTCCGTCCCGCGCCGCTTGTGCCGCTGGACGCCTGGCTTGCCGGCCGCCTGCCCGAAAAGGCAGAGGCGCTGCCCATCCGCGTACGAGAGGCACAACTTGCCGCCCTACGGAATCTGCTGCCTTATGTGACCAAACACAGCGCCTTTTACGCCGGCCATTTCGCCGGCCACGACACTCACATCCCCCATCCGGAAGACTTTGAAGGTCTGCCCTTCACTGAAGCGGAACATCTGCGCGACTGGCAGAAATTTCTCTGTGTTTCCCACAGCCGTGTACAACGCATGGTCAGCCTGAACACATCGGGCACCACCGGCCCTCCCAAGCGTCTGGCCTTTACGGAAAACGATCTGGCCCTCACGCGGGACTTTTTTCGCGTTGGCCTGAGCGAACTCATACGCCCCGGCGAACGTCTCGGCGTACTGCTGCCTGGCGGCGGACGCCCTGACGGAGTGGCGGATCAACTGCGGCTGGCTCTGAGCGTTCAAAATATCGCTGTGGAATGCCTGCCGCAAAGTTTGGAATCCGTGCACGACGGACCGAATGCGGCCACTCTGGCCGACTGGATAAGATGGGGGAAATTTCACTGCCTTGTGACCATGCCCAATCACCTTCATGCCCTGCTTACGGTTTTTCCCGAAAGGCCGCGGCCGTTGCGCGGTGTCCTCTCCAGCGCGGACGCCCTGGCCCCGGAACTGGCCCAAGCTGTACGCAAAGCTTGGGCCTGCGATGTACGGAATCATTACGGCCTCACGGAAAGCGGTTTTGGTCTGGCTGTGGAATGTGCGTGCCATAATGGACTTCACCTGCGAGAACTGGACATCCTGGTGGAAATTGTGGATGTGGAAAAAGCCTCCCCTGTGCCTCCGGGAGTTGAAGGCGAAGTCGTCATCACCACTCTGCGGCATGAGGCTATGCCCCTGGTGCGTTACCGCACCGGCGACGTGTCCTGTCTTTTACCCGGCCCGTGCCGTTGCGGCAGCCCCATGCCGCGCCTCGGCCCCATCGCGGGACGCCTGCAACGCGACTCTGAAGGAAGCGCGCGTCTGGCGCGCCTGCCCAAGAGTGGAATATTGTCATTCTCCCCAACCTTTGGGACAGGGTAGCGCCATGAAGCTTTGCGCCATACTCCCGGCCGCCGGGCATTCCTCTCGCATGGGCGAAGTCAAAGCCCTTCTGCCTCTGCCGCTGCTTGCGGGCGGAGGCATGTGCTCCGCGCTGGAATGTCTGGCCCGGCTCTACCGCGCCGCCGGCCTGCGCGACATACTGGTTGTCAGCGGCTTTCACGCCGAAGCCGTGGAAGGGGTCGCCCGTGCCCTTTCCCTTGCCGTAACGCGCAATACACGGCCTGAACAGGGCATGTTCTCTTCCGTATGCGCCGGCCTGTGCGCAACGACCCCCGATTGCGAGGCAATCTTTATCCACCCCGTGGACGTGCCCCTTGTCCGCCCGCAAACGCTGCACCTTTTGGCGGACGCCGCCGCAAAAGCCTCGAATGCGCGCGGCAGGCTGAGCTGTCCCGCTGTGCTGATTCCTCGGCACAACGGCAAAGAGGGGCATCCCCCGCTGCTGCCGGCCATCTTCAAAGACTCTGTGCTCTCGTACAGCGGCGAAGGCGGCCTCCGCGCAGCGCTGGCCGCTCTACCCCTCCGCCCGGTGGACACGCCGGACTCCTTTGTTTTAGAAGACATGGACACGCCGAATGACTATGCGCGCCTGCAAAGGCTGGCTGTGCGCCGCGCGTCGGAGCAACAGGGGTGAAGAAGGGTATCTGGCTTGTCCGCCACGGCGCGTTGCCGCCCAATCCGCAACGGCGCTTCATCGGCGCGTCGGATGTACCCCTGAGCGAAGCCGGCAAAGCGCAGATGCGTGCGCTTGCCCTTGATATGGTCGATATCCTGAACAACGGCAATTTGGCAGCGATCTTCTGTTCCGATTTATCACGTGGCCGTGAAAGCGCGGCCCTTCTCGTCGCTCAGGCCCCAGGCCTTCCCCTGCGCTGTGTGCCGGAATTACGCGAGATCAGCTTGGGACTGTGGGAAGGCCGCACGCCCCTTGAAGTGGAACGCGACTTCCCCGGTCAGTACGCCCGACGCGGGCGCGAGATGGCCTCTTTTTGTCCGCCGGGCGGGGAAAGCTTCGCCATGCTCCGCCAACGGGCACTCACGGCGCACGCCCGCATACGCGCGCAATATCCCGACGGCCTGCTGCTCATCATGGGACACGCCGGACTCAACAGAACCCTCCTGGCTGAATATATGGCCCTGCCGCTCGCGGATGCGCTACGCATTCCACAGCCTCACGCCTGCCGGACGTTCCTCGTCCGATGGTGAATTTCAAAATCGGGATCAACCATCCCGGCAATTGAAAGACGACCCTGGAGCGGCACTTTGTATTTGAGCAAATTAACATTGAAAATGTATATTTTGCTCTGCAAGGATTTGCTTGCAAAGCCTTGCCGCGAAATGCTTGCGAGGCGAACTTGCTCCGCCGTTAAGCGCTACGACAAATGTTAAAGTCAATTTGCTTTGCTCAGTTATACAAACAAGTATACAGGTACCCCAAAAAAATAATCTCAAACAATATAAAATAGTTAGAAAATGCCCCGTCAAAATTCTAATTTCCTGCTAACCATCCAAGTAGGGAGACTTAGCAATGAGTATGTATCTTGTAATTTATAATCATAAACATCCTGTAGTTAATCCTTTAATACGAGACTCAATCCCTAAATTATTTCAAAACTCTATAAAACAATCGTGTCCGGCTAAGGGGTGTTAAATATGTTCAAAATCTCCAAGATTTATGCTACAAAAAAAGCTACACAAACCCTTGCAGCTCAAGGAGATTTTGAACATGGCTCATGCTGCCACACTCTTTTCGCAAACGCTATCTCTGATTCCCAGACATGTTTTTCAAAAACTGGGCGCGCGGTA
>JAITGC010000020.1 GCA_031280915.1 Desulfovibrio sp.
CTCCCATGGCGAGCAGAACGCCGTCGGAAAGGCCGCCTTGTTCCGACACGCGGCGCACTGCCGGAAGAAAGGGTTCCTCTTCATCAGAACTTCCTTTGTGGTCTGAAACCCCGGCCTTCATGCCGGATATAGCCCCGACCCCGCCCTGAAGGGCGGGGTTTCTTTCCGGGGAGGAAGCTTGGGAGGGGTTGGGACCCCTCCCAAGCGCGAGACGCGAAGCCCTGAAGGGCTTCGCTGCCTCATTTGGATGCGGAGCGTCGTATTCTTCTGTATGGACGGAGGCGGGTCCATCCGCCATGGACGGACGCGGCAGAAAATGCGTGTGGAGCAACAGCGCGCACACCAGCATCAGTATCGCTACCGTTGCTGAAGAAGAGCCGAATCCAGGACGGAGGGCGCGCATAAACACTCCTTAAAAACCATTACTTTTTGAAATGGAAAACCATCACGAAACGCTTGCGGGCGAGCTTTATCCGCCTGCAAGCGTTGAGGGCGCGAAGTGCTGTAATCCAAAATGCCGCGAAAAACGTGTCAGCGCATGGTCGGCAACGCAGCAGGCAATTAACTGTACAAGGATACTACATCTTGTCAGGATCTGGCAAGGTATTGTTCCGCAAACGCATGATGGCCTCCTTGTGAGGGTTCGGCGCTGCCCGGTTGCAGCGGAAACTTGCGCGGAATAAGCGCGGCGCATGGGATGCAAGGCAAGACGGTAATTCGATGGGTTTGCAAGCGTTTCTTCATTATAATAATTCTTGATAGAAAATTTTCCGTCGCGCAATTTGACGGCAGCCGTAAAGCGGGATATGGTAGTGCCGGCAGTTTGCCTAATGATTACTCTAGGGGCTTTTGCATATGTTCCCGCATCTTGATCGGCACGCGTGCACGCTATGTATTTGTTTGACGGCCGAGTCGCGCATATTCTTGTTGTGTTCTGCTCTCCATTCGGCAAAAGGATCTTTTCATGAGTAACGAAAATGCGGCTCCCGTGTCAGCCCCCGGATCCGAACTCTCGGCTAAGGCATATCAGAACGCCATGCCCAAGCTTGATTTAGAGCAGAACACCCGCGTTTTCGTGCGCGTCAACCCTGTGAATCAGCAAAGCCAGCCTTTGCAGGGAGAATTCCTGGGCACCAGTCATTATGAATTCATGATTCTGCGCCTGCCTTCCGTGCCCGGTCTGCTTAACAGGCTCCTGCCTCAGACCCGAGTGGAGATTCGTTATATGCAGGAAGGAGCCGTGCACACATTCATCACGGAAATCATCAGTCACACCGTCAAACCTTCCCTGCTTCTGTTCACCTCCTATCCCGACCGCATGAGCATTATGGATACGCGCAAGCACATGCGCGTTATGTGCGCTTTGCCCATTACGCTGCATAGCGCCAAAGGGGACGGAGAGGGCCTCATCTGCGACCTCAGTCTCGGCGGTTGCCGTGTCGTCCTGGAGTTAACGGGGCAGTCGTCCATACGGGAACTGGCGGTGGGGGACGCCATTGTGGTGCAGACCGTGCTTAACTCTAAAGGCGTGCCTTACGGTATTAAGGGCGCGGTGCGCAATGTCGAACTGGCTGGTACGCGTATGGCTGCCGGGCTTTCTTTCTCAGAGAAGGGCGGCGATTTTTTGAAGCCTCTGGATAACTATGTCAAGATGGCGCAAACATTAATTTGAACGGAGCCGGTGTGCGGTATTTCCGACAATGACCGTTTAATCATTTAGGATTTGAATACAGGGGAAGATTTTCATGTCGCAAGAGATGTCCACACTGCGTCGCGCGTTAAGCCGGGTATCCTCGGATATAAAGCAGGGGCAGTATATATCGGCCGCCACAGCTATTCGCGAGTCCGCCCGTCTGTTTACCAAGGGTGTATCCATGATAAAAAATGAACAGGACGAATTTGAGACATTGCTCTACTCGGGATGCGAACTGTTACGCTATCACAAAGAAGTTACAAAATATTTCCCTTTGAGCATAGAGTACACGCCGGGACAGGAAGGCGCTTTGGTGGGGCTGATGAATCAGCTTATTGAAACCTTGCAGGAAGCCTCCACGGAAGAGGCGCTGAAACAACACCGAGAGCGCAAACAGGCCGGACTTGATAAAGGGCGCAAGGAACTTGCCGACGGTGAACATGATGAGGCCAGGCGCACCTTTCGCGAGCTTACCGGGGAATATAGCGATGACGGTCATCTTGCGGCCGAGGTGGGCGAAAGCTTTATGCAGGTGGGTCTGTATCAGGACGCCGCCGAACACCTGACCGTCGCGGCACAGTTGAGCCCGGATTCCGCCCATGTTTTTAACCGTTTGGGCATCTCTTTGCGCAAGATGAAACGTTACGACACGGCGGAGGGATATTTTTTGCAAGCCCTTGAACTTGAAAAAAATGATCCTAATCTCTATTTTAATCTCGGTCGTTTATATTTCGACTGGATGCATTGGGAAAAAACAGTTTTTTTCGCGGAAAAAGCCTTGCAATTGAATGCTCAATTCACTGAAGCGGCCAAGCTGGCGGCATACGCTAAACGCAAGCTCGCCGAAGCGCAGTGAGCGAATACCGTTACGGCCTTTTTATCCTCACTTGCGTGAGATTTTAAGCCTCGCGGAGCATCGGTCGTATGTGTTTTGCACCATGAGAAAACCATGGATAGACTACCCTCATTCCTTGCCCAACATCGTTTTGCTGGGGGGGAGCTTCAACCCGCCGCATATCGGGCATTTCCGTATAGCCGTTGAAATCTTTGAGATCTTGTCGCCTGTTGCAACTCTTTTTATTCCGTGCGCCAATCCTCCGCATAAAAACGCGGAGCGTCTCCTTCCTTTTGACTTTCGCGCCGCGCTGTTGCGGGCTGTTTTGGCCGAGTCGGACATGGATGCGTGTTTCGACGTATGTGAAGTGGAGAATGAGCGTTCCGGCCCCTCGTATACGGCCGATACTCTGGGCATTCTGGCGGCCCGTTACGAAGGCAGGCGTCTGGCCTTTGTGATGGGAGGGGAGGATTACGCTCAATTGTCTACATGGCGGCGCTGGCGGGAACTGCCCACACTGGCGGATCTGGTGATCGTGCCGAGGGGAGAGAAAGGTCGGGGATCTTTTTGCGATACGACGTTGGATCTTTGGCCGGACGCTCGAAAAATGCAGTCTCCGGTTACCCCCGAGGCCGAAGTTTTTCTTCTGCCCGATAAGGGTAGGGCGATTTTCTTATCGTACCCGTTGCTTGCTGTGAGCTCTTCCATGATACGAGCGCGTTGGTTGCAAGGCCGTTCTCTTGAATTTTTGACGCCGCAGGCCGTGCGGCGTCTTTTACGAGAACAGGAGAGTATGGTAAAGACATGGTGGAACGGTTTTTGAGAACATGTTGCGTAAAAATATTGTTAACATGAAAGGGCTCTCATCGGCGCCAGCGCGGCGTCGACAAGTTCGCTTGTGTACGGCTCAAGTCATTTTTACCGCGCACTTCGAGTGACACGGCTCAAGGATAAATATCGTAGGGCATCGTTTGCCGGCGGGTATTTTGCGGCAAGGGTTCGCAATCGGACTCCTGCCGGGTATTGCAACATTGCATGGCTTTTACGGAGCTACGCGAGAAAATTATGACCGGCCTGATGGTCCCGCAAACAGTTGCCCATAATCTTGCCAGGGCAAAGGCGCTGCTTAAACGCGACGAAACAATCCGCGCGATTGAGGCGATGCTTGCCGGCCTTGACTTGTATGATCCTAAAAAATTAATGGGGAAAGCCCGTTTTGAAATTGAAGTCGCGCTGCAGGAATGTGTGGCGGAACTTAACAGGCAGCCTTCCGTGCGTAGTGTTTTTGAAACCCTGACTCATTCGCAGCGGGCAAGCGTGCCTTATACTCCCAAGCAGGAAGAAAAGCTTAAAGGCGTACTGACGATTCTCCATAAAGCGCTGCAGGCGAGTATTGCCACCAAAGCGGACAATGTCGCCGAGTCAAAGGCCAAGCGAAGGGCGTTGTTGCAGGAAAAAGGCCTTGAATATCTTAAAGCCGGCGATTCTCCCAGGGGTAAGGCCGCGCTCAGGGTTCTTGCCGATGAATTTGGAGACGAGCCCGGCCTGATTGCCCAGGTATCCGCCTGGTTGCTGGAATACAAACTCTATCTGGACGCCGCGGATATGCTGGAGCGGGCGATGGAGTCTTTTCCCAAGGACAGCAAATCCTATATGCTGGCTACCCAATGTTACAAGCTTATGCGCGATTACGACAAACTGGAATCAGTCTATTTGCGTGCCATACGGCAGTTCGGCAAGCATCCGCGTACCTTGCTCAACCTGGCGAAATTGTACGTGGAATGGAACAAGAAGGATAAGGCGTTTGTTGCCGCGCAGGAAGCGTATAACAAAGATAAAAGTCTGGAGGAAGCCAGAGAGATAATGGAAAAATACGCCTGAGGCACCGCGTGTCCATGAGGCGTAGGGGATGGCCAAATCCCCGGATCGCAGATCCGGGCGCAATGCCACAACCTTGTGCCAGGGGGTCCAGTTGAGTGCGGGGGGCATGGTTACACCTCCAGTTTGCCTGATCGCATGACAGGCATCACCGATCCTTTGGCATGCAGATGGTTGCTGATGGATTCGAGCAGACTGCGCTCGGAGTTTTCCGAAAGCTCGGTCAGGGCCTGCAGGAGCTGCTTGAAAAGCTCGCTGCGGCGCAAGGCGAAAGCGTCGATATACTGGTCCACCTGCCCCACGTCGCCTTCTTTCCAAAGATGCATGAGCTTGTGCGCCTGGTCTATGAGCGGCATTTCCGCGCCGCCGGGCGCTTCCAGCCCCAAGGCTTTATGGCCGCGCCCGGCCCAGGGCAGCAGAGCCAGCTTGCCGCCGCTCAAAGCGCCGCCCCCGGCATTGTCTTCAGCCTCTTCGTCTTCCTCGCTGTCCTCGTCAGTTTCAGCGGCGGCCGCAACGGAGCCTTTTTTGACGACAATACGGTAGCCGCTTTCCAAATCCCTGTCCGTCAGGCCGCAGGCCGTGGCGTACAGGATGCATGCCCCCGCCGGGGCGTCTTCCAGGCCGAAGTCGTTACGGTGCAGCAGATAATAGGCTGTAACCGCGTCCATGCGCCGTTCATCGCCGCCGTCCGGGCCATCGCTTTTGAGGAGCCGCCCCACCACAAAATTCACCACCATACGGCGCACATGGCTGAGGAACTCCGTAACGCCCATGCTTTCTCCCGCGCCGGCGGCTTTTTTGACCACCGGGTGGGCGGAATAGGCGGTGAGGGCCGGGCCGGTGGCGGCCCAGACAAAGTCCGGCCCGCGTATGCCCGCGTCCCAGAACGCATGAAGTTTTTCCGTGATGCTTTCTTCCATCGCGGCCAGCACTTTGTTGTCCCAGCCGGGCGCGGCGTTTTCCGGCCGTTTTTTGCAGACCAGCCAGACCGAGGAAGACAGGGCGGCGGAAGATAAGCCGCGCATACGGTTGCCCATTTCCGTCTGGATGGGCCAGGAGGCGGTAACGGTGAACCCGGCGCGGATCATGGCGGAGACCAGGGTTTCCCAGGCGTCCGGGTGCTTGTGGGCAAAGACGACCACCAGACGCCCGTTGGGGGCAAGGCTTGCGTGGCAGCGCTCAAAGACGCGGCTCATGCCGTCCTCGTAGGCTTTTTTGGAGGCGGCTTTGTCCCCGTTATGCCGGGAGGCGTCGTCGATGAGTTCGCCGTCTCCGCCATTGGGGGCATTCTTGTCCCACTTGGGGGCCAGGGGCGCGCTGAACAGCCCCTTGTCCAGCATGGTGCCGTGGGTAACGCGGCGCAGCCAGACGTAAAAAAAATCCATAATCACCGAATAGCCTATGGCGTCGTAATAGGGCGGGTCGGTGACAATGGCGTCGTACAATCCGGCAAAGGGCTGGGTCGCGCTCTGCCGGGTGATGGATGGGGCGGTGGCGTCACGAAGGGCGGTTGTGGCGTGTTCGATATAGCGGGCGATCCATTCCATGCCGGAAGAGAAATTACCGGTGGAATCCGATAAGGGATTCCCCTCGCAATAGTCCCAGGTGATGGGCAGGGCAAAGCGGACAAATGTGCCCTGAAGTTTTGCATAGCCCTGATCCCATCGGCAAATCGTGGATTGCCGATCCGCGATGCGATCCATACCGAGCGCCAAATACGTCCCGATGGCTTCCGCCCATTGCGCGTCATAGCCGAATGTCTCCCCCTCCCGTTCCAGCAGGGCAAGGGCCTTGCGCGCGCTGGCGGCCAAGGTGCCCAGGGCCAGCAACTGTCGGGGGGAAAAAAGGTCGCGAAAGCGCGATACTCCATAAGGCACACACCAGGTACTGCGTTTGGCGTCTTCAACAATACCTTCCTCCGGCATACCGAACGGCACATCCTTGAAAGCCGCCGCCAGTTCTTCCACCGTAACATTGGCCTGATTGATCTCCTCCGCGAAAGGCCGGCGGTATTCCTTGCTTTTCCGTCCCTCAACAACCACGGCGGTGGGCACGGCCGAGAGCCGCCCGGCCTTGCCTTCGCGCCGCAGGTCGTCCATGGTCATGATGTTGCCGCAGTGCGGGCAGGCCGCTCCGGCCCCGGACATGAAGCCCTTGCCGATATCCAGATCGCGGGCGCGCTTTTGCGCCGCGCTCCCGCCGCTCACCGGCACATTGTTCCAGACGTCAAAGAACACCATGCCGTCCCGCGCTTCTACCCTCAGCGCCGCGCGTTTTCCGGCCTTGGTCTTGGCCAGCCATTTGGTCTTGAGCAGGGGGATAAGGTTGCGGCAGTTTTTGCATTCCGCCGTGCGCGCCCAGAGGTAAGCCACCGTGGGCCGGGCGATCCAGCGGGGGTTGCGCTCGTCTTTCAGATATTCCGCCCCGAAGTCCCTGTTCAGCGCGGCCACATCCGGCTCGCCTTCACTATTGAGGGGAATGAGCTTCGAATCTTGGGCTTCGTACCGGCCCTCATAACAGGCGGTATCGTCAACAGGCTCATAAACCGCATAGCTTGGATAGCGGGATGCGACGGCTTTGCGGGCGTCCTTGAGAACCCGTTGCCCCCAGGCCCGGACATGCCAGGCCAAGTCGGCGGCATAGGGATTGTTTTTTTCCATCAGGCCAAGCTGCCCGGCAACGTCTTTTTGCCAAAGCTCCGGCCTGCCCGGCGCGAATTCTTTCATGAAGGCCGCGTCACCCCGAATGAAGCCGGGCAGGGGCAGGGTTTTGCCCGCCAGGGCCTGCGGGTGTTTGAGCGTGGCCCCCAGCACAAAGACCGCGACCGGGTTCAGGTCCACGGCATGGGCTTCGCAGCCCAGACGCATGGCTTCCAGAGGGATGGCCCCGCCGCCGGAAAAGGGGTCCAGTACGCGCGGGGCGCGACCGCCGTGAGCTGCGCGGATTTCTTCCCTGAACGCCCGCAGCGCTTCTGCGCGAAATTCCGTGTCTTTCTTGTGTTGCTCTTTGGCCTTTTTGCCGCTTTTCGGCTCTGTGCCCAGCCAGCGCAGCACGCCGCCGTCGGTCTTTTGGGCGGCGCGCTGTTCCTGCCCCACAGCTTCCACCACTGTGCCGCCTATGCGCTCGCACAGGCGGGCGCGTTTTTCCGCATCGCCGGGGTCGGGCAGCAGGGTCGCGAGCAGGGCGGCGCGGCAGGCGGCCAGGGGGCGCCGTGCCGGCCAGATGTGCAGGGTGGAGAGATGCCCGTGGCGGACGTTTTTTTCATGCACGGCGTCCAGGGACGTCTGTTTCAGGGGAAAAGCCGCTTCAATCAGGCGGGAGTCGTTGTGCGGGTCAGACATTTATTCTCCCTCAGCCAGCGGCAGCATGTCCGCCAGTTTAATGCGCCGCGACGCGCCGCTTCGTTCATCGGATCGCGTCAGCAACCGCATGGCCGGGTCCTGGATGCGAATCAGACGCGGGGCCGGAGACGCGCATTCCGCCACCACATAAAGCCAGTATTCGGAACGCAGGTTCATGGCCTTGGCCCATTCGTTCTCGGTCATGTCCACGGCTTCATGGCCGCGAGTGCCTTTGACCTCAATGCAGCGGCGTTCGCGTTTGCCGTCGGCGCCACACCGCAAAGAAAGCACATCAAAGCCGGGATAATCCTGCAAGCCCT
>JAITGC010000039.1 GCA_031280915.1 Desulfovibrio sp.
ATATTCATCAAAACATTCGGCGGCGTATGTCTGGACAAAACGGCGTATTGTAGGCTCTGACGGCTCCCACAGCCCTTCGGCAAGGCACCGTTTGCGTACTTGGCGTGAGCATTGCGCGACGTTTGGAGCGTTCGGGTTCAAAATCTGCCCCAAAATGATAATCCGGTGCTGTTCGGTAAGGTTTGTCCGGCCTTTGTGGGCAATGCCGCGCTTGTCGGCCAGGGCCAGCACATTGCCCGCCCGTGCCTGTTCGAGTTTCCAACGTTCTAAGGATTGCCAGGAAATACGCGGGCCGAACTCTTTCAACAGGTTTTGCCATGCTCCGCCCAAGTAAGCGTGGAGAAAATCCCGTTTTTGGGCTTTGGTTGCCCCGTGTTTGCGTTGCCAGTCCAGATACAGCCGCACCAGATCAGCTTTTGCCAGCGCCCGGTAGCGGCGTTTGTCGTCAAGTATGACGGCGGAGTAGTCTATAGCGGCAACCGGCATATTGCCGGACGGTACGGCGGGCAGGGCCTTTTCCTGCTCTATCGTCCGGTGCGCCTCGGCGGTCTGTATGGCGAGGCGTGTTGTTTCCGGCATGGAAGCCACCAACCACTCTTTGCCGCCTCCCCGCCCGGCACGCTTGCGGAACTGCCAGTTTTCGCGTTTGGCGCGGCGGAATAGATTTTTCACTGCAACACCTAGCAGTGTTGCAAGTTCTTGGGTTGCGTATGCTTTTCTCAACATGGTTGCGCCCCTGCCGTGTTGTTGATTTCAACCCGCAAATCCTCCGGCAAATCCAAGTCGGCAGGATTCGCTCCAAGTTCCAGAAAACGGCGCAATACGCGCCGGTTGTTTCGCCGTCCGTTGGCGGTTTGTGCAACAAGTGAATTGTGTATGCCGAGTTCCCGCGCAATATCCGAGTAACTTATACGGTGTACGTCAAGGGCTTCCTGTATCCGCCGTGGTTTGCGTAAGCTGCCAAGTCCTTTCATAATTTACCCATCAATTCTTTTTTCAGATTACGGCGGCGGGCGTCTTCGCTTTCTCGTTTCAGTTCCAATTCTGCAAATTCCAGCTTTTTCCGGCCAACATCGTCAAGTATTGCGCAATCGAACAGAGCTAGCCATGTTTCCAGGGGTTGCAGGCGGTTGCCTGTCGCCAGCATCAACACATGCAACCCCCACACGTCCGGCATTTGTCCGCGATCTTCGTCGGCAAGCCATTTTTCCAAAGTCGACAGGCTGATATTCTTGCTGCCCTTGCACAACCCTTTGCCGGTTGCCCGGACAACCTCATTCATGGCGTCCACAACTTGACCCCGGCTTTTGCCGCTGGCATCGACAATGCGCCGCATGGCCGCTTTCATTCCCGCAACAAAGCCTGCGGAAGATAAAATCCGCAGACTGTCGTTGCTGAAAAGGGAGAGTTGAGCGGGTGCCGGCATGGTTTACGCCTTCAATCGGCCTTCCCAAGCGGATTTACTGTCGCTTGGACGCGATCCGGGTGACGGTAAAAATAGTTCCAGGCAACTTTTGCAACTGTTTGGCGCAGCCACTCCATCGCAATTCCAAAATCTTCATCAAAACCAATGCAAAATTCTTCATCCATAACATACGGAAAGAAAGTTCTCGGATGGAATCCGAACCGGAACCGTGCGCTCGGCTGGTGGGTGACCTGGCCGTTACGGCCAACAGCCACCTCGCAATCAAACATTCCCTTGTTAAAAATGGTGACCGTCAACCTCCGGTCAATCGGAGCGAGCAGAACGGCCAGCTCACGTTCTTCTTCCCGGTTCCCGTAATTGATTTTGTCAGCTACGTTCACGGCTTTCATGTTTTTCCCCTCTGTGTTTGGGCACCGTCCGAAACTTTCCGGGGCCGGACGTTGACCCCCGCTGCCGGGCCGGTTAAAGTCTGTTTGCATAGTAAGAACTTTGACTGCCCACAAACCCACTTTTACCCCTAACAGGGTTGATGTCAACTCTTTTCGAGGGTAAAACTTCAATTTTTTGCTGAAAATATTTATTAAATATTTTCAGTATAATATAATAATTGGAGGGTAAAAGTTTGGGTAAAAGTTTGGGCGCAGGAACTTTTACCTATGGATACACTTGGCAACCGTCTGAAAATACTCCGTGGGAGCATGTCGCAAAGCAGCATGGCACAACGGTTGGATGTGCCTCAAACCACTTGGAGCAATTACGAAAAGGGTAGGAACCAACCCAATTTAGCATTGATAGATAAGATTTGTTGTGAATTTGGGGTGAATCTTGAATGGCTTCTTTTTGGGAGAGGAGAAACACATAAGTCGTTAGAATCTAAGCCAGATACATGCCAAAACTGCATTCTTTTATATGACAAGCTCGTTCATGTGCAGGAGCGAGAAAACGCGCTTCTTAAAGAAAACAGTGTGTTGAAGGATAAATTTTTTGAACTCGAACACAAACTCTCTCTTTGCCGACAACGCGGAAACCAAAGGAAATACGGCATAACGGCAGGGCAAAGATCATACCCTTCCGGCCTTTGGAACAAGGCGAAAAATAAGCCCCGGTTTGTGTCATAATCAACACGCCGAGGCTTTTGTCTGTTCTCAACTTGCGTGAAAATTTACCCTGAAAATGGCCTCCCGTTCTCAACTCTTTGTGGCGCGCGTTTCAGTCGCGGCGCTCGGCGGGTAGCCCGCGCCAGTCCTGCTTTAGTAGCGTATTCGTCCGATGCGATCCAGGGTTTCCCGTATTCTCATCTTGCTTGACCCCCCATATTTACCGCGAAAACCTGCTCCGGTAGCATTCTATTTTCTGCCGTATGTTGCAAGGCTCCAGATCCTTGCACAATACTCTTTCGCTCTCTTGCGAAGTTGACAGATAGAGATTCCGGGGTGCGGCAGGAGTAAGCTGAATGGCTTCCCAGAGGCGGATTCCGGCTATATGAGGCTGTTCAATCTCTGGGAGCCACTTCACGCAGCAAACGGTGCAAGAAAGGCCCGGCGGGCTCTGCTTCCCTGCCCGGCTGACGGATCTGATAGGGTTTTCCTGAAAAGGACGAAGCGGTTGCAAGGTGGTCGATAAACTCTTCGGCTGTAGCAATCCTGCTCCCAGCACTCCGCATCTTCCGTTTTAGATGGTTTACCGCATCTTCGGCGGTATACTCGGAGCCGTTGCGGATAAAAACCATGGACTGTTGCTCGCCTATGGCGGCAAGCAATCGGTCAATCCGTTGCTGTTCCAAGAGCGAGGCCGCCAATGAGGCGCTTGGGGTAAGCAGGATGGCCAAGGCCAGCACGACGACCGCAAAAGTGAGGGGTGAGTGTTTCTTCCGCATGGCGCTCATATGTTTTCCGGTGAGAATATCCAGCCGTGATCGGCATGATAAATCATCTGCCTGCTCATGCCGCCGTCCACGATGATGTTTTGCCCGGTAATAAACCCCGCGCCCTCGCTGCAAAGATACAGCGCCATTGACGCTATATCTTCCGGTCGCCCGATGCGCCCGGCGGGATGCTGTTTCGCGTCGGCCGTCGTGAAATGAGGGGCTTCATGGAAATACTTTTCCCATTTTCAACCCGATCGTAAATCCAGGCGGTCAGAACGTCAACGCTTTTTCCGTTGGGGCCGGTCACCGGGATGGAAACATTGTAACGCCCGCCACGCTTGTCCACCGGGGTTTTCTCTTTTATTGCAGCTTCGGCACAGGGCAGACAGGCCATGAACTCCAGCAGCAGCTTCAAAGGGGGGACAGTTCTACCGTTGCGCCCGAATCTGCACAATCTGCCCCTTCGACAAGCCTGACCAGTGACGAGTAGCTTTGCCCGTTGCAAGCGGCAAAATAGAGCATAAAAAAATACACAAAAATCTACACAAAAAACTTGACAACTACACAATTAATTGTGTAGTTCTAAATCCAAATGAGGTAGCGAAGCCCTTCAGGGCTTCGCTACCTCATTTGGATGTCGCAGGTTCAAATCCTGTCGCTCCGACCAAAAAAATCAAGGCCTTACATCTGTAATGGATATAAGGCCTTTGATCTGTGCGGCACGGTGCTGTTGCCGTGTTGTGCAGCGACACCAATGTTTAACATTCTATAGCCGGATAAAGCCGGGACAAACCCGGACAAAGCCGGATAGGAAACCCGCTTGGGCATTGGCATTTCCGGCGCGTCGTCGCCTTGGAAACACGCCAAGCGAACTTTTACAAAACGACACCTAAGTTTTAGCCCGGCGGCGTCGCCCTGGGAAAACAAAAAGCCCCTGCCATTTTCCGGCTGGGGCCTTTGTTTTGCTGTTTACCCAGCGCAAAACGCGGCTATTTTTTACGCCCTTGTTTGATTAGCTTATCCAGTTCAGCCGCCGTGCTGCAAGACTTCATAGCCTCAAAGAGTTCTTCTGTCGTGTACATAAAGCACTTATCTTCCAGGGCTTTCATTATGTTATCGACTAGGGTGTCCGTTCTACGCAAGGCTATGCTCTGTGCGCTTATGGCTTCATCCTTGGCTTTCAGCAATGCCGCCTTGGCTTCGCCCAGTTCTTCTTCCAGTTCTTCTATATGCTCTTTTGCCCAATCAGGTAGTTCATCCCACCTTTGCCCCCACGTCTGCACGGCTTTGCGTGCCTTCTTAAGCGACCTGCCTATATCCGCCGGAAGTTCTTCCGCGTTCTTGCCTACCAAGTCTCCCGCCTTAATGCGTGGCCGTTCCTGCGAGGCTTCCGCGTCGTACATCGGTTCTTCACCAAGTATGAGCCAGCGAGGATTTAGCCCCAGCTTTTGGCATATCTGGGAGGCCGTTTCTGTGCTTGGAGATGTGACGCCCCGCTCATACTGCCCATATGTAGTTTGCTTAAGTCCGATGGATTCAGCAAATTTATGTTGAGACTGGGAGCCTCTGAGCATTTTTAATCGTTCAGCAATACTCTGCATAAAAAATCCATTTATTCGTGCGTTTTATTCGTGCGCCGCATAAAATTTTAAGCGGAGCTATTTCAATATTTTAAGCGTATTTTTGCTCAAAATTTATTCGTGCACATTTTTACGCTTTACATTTGAGCGTAATACTGCTTATAGTCATGCTCAAGCGGCACAGAAAACACCCTACCCGCTAGGGAAATTTGGGTCAATGTCCGTATCCATAGAAATTTTGGACAGAGGTTGAGCATGAAAGCCACACAGCAACTTAGCCTATTTGACCACGCCAGCCCGGAAATGCTGAGCGGCGGCGGCTACATTGCCGTGATGAAGGCGGCCATGCGCCGCGCCGCTGCTGAAAGCGGGCTGTCCCGCGCTCAAATTGTGGACAAGATGAACGCTCTTGCCGGGGGCCGTGCGCTGACCCAAGGCAGCAAAAAGGGAATTGGCCCGGACACTTTCGACAAGTGGCTGGCTGATGAAGAGAGGGCGCAAATGCCCAGCGGTTTTGCGCTGGATGTTTTCATGCGGGCCGCTGGTTCTCTGGCCCCACTGGAAGCATGGCTGGGCCTTTACGGCTGCACCGTGCTGACCCCCAAGGGCAAGAAGACATTGGAATATGCGGAACTTGTACTGGAAGAAGGGAGCCACGGAAGAAACCGTGAAGGCGCGGGCCGCTGAAATTGACGTGCCCACCAGCGGCGGCGTGCGCGTGCATAACGATTCTGAAACCTGGGCCGCCGTTACCCCTGACATACAGGCGGCCAACGGCGCGGAACTCCCTCCTTCGTAGGGTGTTTTCGGTTAGGCTTGGCCGTGGTGGTAACGACACCCGGCCAAGCCGTTTATTTTTGTTCTTTGTTCCAACCTGGAAAGGTTTTGTCCAGGGCTATAAACACCAGCCCTTTGATAGTGCGTCTTTCACGCTCTGCAAGCTCTTTCAAATTCCGGTGTTCCTCTTCGGACACCTTCAAAGACAAGTTTTTTGCATACTTATCTGGGTTTGCTTCTCTGACCATCGCACCTCCTTTTCTGCTAATTTACAGAAATTAGACCCTAAGTCAAGAAAAACGACACCTATTTTTAACAAAATAAAAAGCCCCGCTAGTTTAGGAACGGGGCCGGTTGCGGATGGCTTTAGCAGCTTACAGGCGCGAATGTTTCACCAGTTCCGAAAGGCTTTCTTTTCGGACTTCCAAGCACGAACCATCACCGGGAAAGAACGGCGGCAAAGCGCGAAGCTGCCAGTTATTCCACAAATCCGCAAAGTGGCGACTCGCCGGGCAATCCTTGTTCGGCAACATCTCATAGTATTCCGGCGTAACCTTCAGGGTGAATTGTGCGGAAACACCAGCATGAGCGCCATAGATATGGCAACCGCCGTGGCCGCCGCCGTATCCGTTGACGGAACGCTGCCGGTGACGGCCAGCGCCAGCGAAGGTGTAGTGACGTTTACCGCCAAGCACGCCGGGGAATGGGGCAACGATATTGATGTGCGCCTGAACTACTACACCGGCGAAGAAACGCCGGAAGGCGTGCAGATAGCCTTTGCGGGAGCCGACCACGGCCTGGATCTGAACATGGTAAACGGCAGTCCAACATTACCTTGTGAAGTGGCGGCCATGCTGGGGGCCACAAGCGCCTATTACGCGGCCATTGACCCGGCCCGCCCGCTGCAAACCCTGCCGCTTACCGGCTACATGCCGCCCAAGGAAAGCCAGGGCATGAAGCTGCAAAACGGCAGTGGCAACCCGGAAGTGCAAAACGTGTTCGCCGCCCTGGATGACACGCATTACCACATTTTTTCCTTGCCTTACACGGACGCGGCAAACCTCATGGCAATCAAAGAAGAACTTGCCAACCGCTGGGGGCCGCTGAAAATGATCGGCGGCGTGGCTATGGCATGTTTCTATGGCACGCATAGCAAAACCGGCGAACTGGGCGACAGTCACAATAGCCCCCACTTGCTTATCAACGGCACCGGCGGCCCCTGGACGCGGGAGGAGCGCAACCTGCTTCTATGGGACGGCATTGCTACAGCCTACGAAGACGCCGACGGCGTTATGCGTATCGAGCGCATGGTGACGACGTACAAGGAAAACTCCCTGGGCGCGCCTGACCGGGCATACCTGGACGTGGAAACCATTTTTACCCTGGAATACCTGCGTTACGACATACGCGCCTATTTCACCCGCAAATACCCGCGCCACAAGTTGGCGAATGACGGCACCATGTACGGCCAGGGCCAAGCCATTATCACGCCCAAGGTGGCAAAAGCCGAGTGCGTGGCGTGGTTCGCCATGATGGAAGAAAAGGGCCTTGTGGAAGGCATGGCCCAGTTCAAAAAAGACCTGATTGCGGAACGCAACATGGACGACGAATGCAGGCTAGACATTTACCTGCCGCCTGATTTGGTCAACCAGCTTCGCATTCTGGCAATTCAACTGGGCTTCAGGCTGTAGGAGACAAATACCATGACACAGATGTTACCCGAAAACAGCACCTTGCGCGGCGGTATGTTGTACCTGCTGGTAAACGGCCAGCGGCGCGACGCCAAAGGCGAGTTTACTTACAACCTGGGGCGGCCGAAGAAGACGGCGATAACCGGCGCGGACAAGGTGCACGGCTTTTATACAGAGGCCCAAGTGCCCTTTATTGAGGGCGCCATAACCGATGCCAAGGACTTAGACCTTGCCGCTTTCCTTGACACGGTAGATGCAACAATCACGCTGGAACTGCAAATAGGCAAGGTCATTGTCTTGCGGCAGGCGTCCTATGTTGGAGAAGGCACAGTCAGCCCCAAAGAAGGACAGGTGCCGGTACGCTTTGAGGGGCTTAGCTGCGAGGAGGTTTAGCGGTTATGGCTGAAGGAAAAGTGACATATCCCATTGTGGTTGCGCTGCAACACCCTATCGAAATCGGTTCGGAAACTATTTACGAGCTGAAGATACAGCGGCCCAAGGCCAAGCACTTTGAACGGTTCAATATGGGCGACCCGCAATTTACGGATATGCTGGAACTCTTGAGCCAGCTTTCCGCCCCGCCGGAAAAGCTGCTGAAGATAACCCGCGCCGTCGATCTGGAATGCCGTCTGCACAGAAGCGCCTACGCGCATACATTGCCGGTGATGCACTATGAGGAGGCAACCGTATGAAATACCAGCAACCCTACGGCATAAGCGACGCGAACGCCGGCTACATTGACGGCAACCCGGCCCTGGGTATTGAAGGCAGCGCCGTGCCGGCCAGGGCTATAGAACACCCCATGCGGGAACTGGTGCACCTGATCGCGCAGGCCGGCATCACGCCGGACGCGGCCGACCTGACACAGGTGTATGAAGCCGTGCAAAGGCTTATCCAGGCCGCCATGCCGCCCGCTCCCGAAAAATACGACGTGGGCCAGTATTATTGGTTTGAGGACGAAATACAGCGCCCCGGCCTGAAACCGCTTTTGGGGGGCGTCATTGAGGGCGTCAGCCAGACATATCCCCGGATGGTGGACTATCTCCTGAGCGCCGCAGGGCAGCAGCGGTGCGTCACGCAGGCGGAATGGGACGCGCTGCATGTGGCCACCTGGGCCACGCTGGCCGACGGCACGCAAGTGGGCTGGGAAGGGATAGGCGGCGTGAACAGGTTTGTGCTGGATCTCGCCGCCGACACCTTGCGTTTGCCTGACCTTGCCGGGATGGTGCCGGAGCAGATCGGATTCGACTCTCTCGGCGTGGGAGGCGCGCATGGGGACGCTATCAGACAGATAGAGGGGGTTGTACGAGCGGGATATCTCAATAATGGGCGTTACACTGCACATCAATCTATATCCGGCGCACTGGAGGCCGTGACAGGAGGAGCTTGCCGCTTCGTCAACGATGGCTCTACAACTAACTCCTCTGGTCCCACAGATATCAAACTGAATGCCGCCCTAGCCGTGCCCACAGCGGCCAAGAACCAGCCCCGCGCTTGGGGGGCGCTTGCCTGTGTCTATTTGGGCGCTCCAAGGTAAACGCAGGCCAAAGCGCCCCATGCCCTTGGCTGGTTCTTGGCCGCTGTGGGCACAACGCGGGAAATATTCATGGCCAGTAGCGAGCTTTTTTGGCTGCCGGACGTAACCATATATTCCGTGGACACTCCGGGGGTGTTGGTAAACGGCCCTGTACTGACCCCGATAATAGGCCCATAGCGCAGCCGCGTGATATCTCCGGTAATCTGTCTGATAGCGTCCCCATGCGCCCCTCCCACGCCGAGAGAGGCGCAAACGATAAGGAGAAAAAACATGAGAGCGTATCGATACACCGTCCCGGATGGATATTACGCCGGTGAAGTTGAGGATCACGGCCTGTTGCCTGCCAATGCCACCCATGTTCCCCCGGAAAGTCTGGAGGGCTTCATCCCGCATTGGACGGGCGAGGGCTGGGAGCTTGTGGAAGACCACAAAGGCAAGCAGGGCTACCTTGACGGCCAGCCTCACACCATCAAGGACTATGGCCCGCCGCCGGAAGGCTGGAGCGACACGCCCCCGCCGCCCACGGCAGCGGAGATAGCCGCGCAACGCCGAGCAGAAATCCTTGCCCGGCTGGCCGAGATCGACGCGGCGTCTGTGCGCCCGCTCCGGGCGATTGCGCAGGGCGACGACATGCAGACCGATCATGACAAGTTGGCCGTCCTGGATGCGGAGGCGGTGGCGCTTCGGACAGAGCTTGCCGAGCTGCCTGCGCTGATTGAGTCTGTGTCAGAGGAGTCGGAGTCCGTTACTCAATGTTAAAAATAGGTGTCGTTTAGGTTAAACATAACTGTCGCCCTACACGTGTCGCTCAAGGCGGATCACGCCTGTTTGCGGGCAAGCGGCTTGACAACAGCCCCCGAGCGGATGCAACGAGTGCACAGGGTAATCCTGCGTACCCTGCCGTCAGGAGTCTGATGGCGCACGGACTGCAGATTCGGATTAAAGCGGCGGTTGGTTTTAATATTCGAGTGGCTGACATGATGCCCTGTCTGGGGCGTCTTACCGCAGTGTTCACATTTTCTGGACATAGTTTCCTCCGAACTATACACGGCGCCTCCTCCCCAATCAGGAGAGAATGCCGGACGTCGCGCAATAGCCGCGCAAAACGGTCGGCTAACAACCATTTTCCCGGCGCGGCTCGTTATCCTGCCGTACTGAATCTGGTTTCTTCTACGCGCCGTTGTCCCAAAAAGCAACTCTTTTTTTACGGTTCGGAAAGACTCACGCGCGCCGAGGCCGAAAGACGCACAAGCGCGGCGCGCCTTGCCGCGAAAGTCGTAAATAACCGGCATGCGTCATTGACAAAGACAGGCGTTCACATGTATTAGAAAAACTTTGTTTTGCATATGTTCCGGAGGAATCGGCGAAATTCGCCGCCAGAGCGCCCTGAGCCGGCGTCGGGTCTCTTCGCCGGAGCGTCCGTTTTCCGACTCTGTAAAAAATCGCAACGCCGCTGATTCCGCTTGTGTCTTTCCCGTATTGTCGCTTCCGCCATACAAACGCCAACAAGCGCGAAACGACGCGCGCTCCGCTGCAAAAAAAGTCTTTGAGAAAAAGCTATGAGTACTCATTGGGTGCCCTTACAAAGCATCCCCGCAGGCGGAAGCGCTTACAGGATTGCTGATCAGGTATTTTGGCAGGGCCTTGTGGATGAATTCGCGTTACGCCTGCGGATAGCGGACCCCATAGAGGCGTACGTGCGGGTCTTTCCCCGGGAGGAAGGCGTGCTCTTTCGCGGCAACATCCGCGGCCGGGTTTCCTTGCCCTGCGATCGCTGCTCGGGCGACAGCATGGTCAGCCTGAACGCCTCCTTTGACAATTTCGAGCCTTTTCCCTGTGAACGTCCGCCTGTAAAAGCGACCGGCATGCGGCCTTCCCAGGAAAACGCGCCGGAAGAAACGGATGCGTCCGTCATCCGCCTGGCCGCTCACGGCAAGGGTATTGAAATCAACCCGTCGGCCCTGGCCTGGGAGGAGTTTTCCCTGGCCTTACCGCTAAAACCCTTATGCAGCCGGGATTGTAAAGGGCTGTGCCCCTTTTGCGGGTGCGACAGAAATACGGACGACTGCTCCTGCGGCGCCGGCAGGGCCGATCCGCGCCTGAGCGTCCTGCAGGGACTCGTCATACACAAAAAATAACATACGCCGCCGGGCAAGCAAGGAGAGTATCATGGCTGTGCAGCAGAATAAAAAGTCAAAGTCCAAAAAAGGCATGCGCCGTTCACACCATCACGTGGCTGTGCCGGCGGTGGTGTTCTGCCCGTGCGGCAAGCCGACCCTGCCTCATGCCGTCTGCCCTTCCTGCGGCGCGTATCGCGGACGCAACTATCTGACCGCAAGCGAATAAGGCGCCGGATGTCAGGGATCTCCCCCGTTATCGCCATCGATGTAATGGGGGGCGACTTCGGCCCCTCAGTGGTCATTCCCGGAGCCATGGAATCCGCCCGCAAAGGCGGCTTTACCATTCTGCTTGTCGGGAATGAGACTGCCGTGCGCGATGCGCTGACAAAACACGACACGTCCGGCGTATCGTACGATATTGTTCATGCCTCGGAAGTGGCCCTCATGGGAGAACGGCCTTCCGATATTCTCCGCCGCAAGAAAGACGCCTCCATTCAGGTCGCCTGCCATCTCGTCAGGGAGGGGCGCGCGCAGGGTCTTGTCAGCCCCGGCCATTCCGGAGCGAGCGTTGCCTGCGGCATGTTCACCGTGGGGCGCATCCCGGGGGTTGAACGTCCGGCCCTGGCATCTATGATGCCCACGGAAAAATCCCCCGCCGTCATCGTTGACGTCGGCGCCAACGTCGATTGTAAACCGCACCACCTTTTTCAGTTCGGCCTTATGGCCGCCGCCTATGCCAGGGATATTCTGGATCGGGAACATCCCAGAATAGGTTTGCTGTCTATCGGCGAAGAGGAAGGCAAAGGCAATTCCCTGGTCAAGGAAGCTTACGATATTTTTAAGATGGCGCAACACATCAACTTCGTAGGGAACGTCGAAGGAAGGGATCTCTTTACCGGCGACGTGGATGTCGTTGTTTGCGACGGCTTTGTCGGCAACGTCGCCCTCAAGCTGTCCGAGGGATTAGCGTCTTCCCTCTCGCGCCTTCTCAAGCGGGAACTGCTCGGCAGCAGCCTGGCCGCCAAAGTGGGCACATTTCTGGCCAAAGGCGCCTTTCAGCGTTTCGCCCGTTTTGTGGACTACGCCGAATACGGCGGCGCCCCCCTGCTCGGCTTGCGGGGCATCATCATCGTCTGCCACGGCAAGTCAAACAGCAGGGCGATCGCCAGCGCCACCACCATGGCCGCGCTCTTTGTGGAAAAATGCACCAACGAACGGCTCGTCGCCGCCATTTCGGCCAACGAAGAACTTACACGATTCAGCAAGTCGATAAAATAACACATATTTTTCGAAGACGGCATCTATCCTTATGACCATGCATTCCCGTATCAGCGGTTTTGGCCACTACCATCCATCCCTTTGGCTCCCGGCGAAGCCATGGAGACCGGCCGTATTTCGCCCGGCATGCGCGTCCTCATCACCTCCTTTGGAGGCGCCCTGACCCGGGGGGCCGCCCTGCCGCGGTTTTAGAGCCTTTTCACTTTGGAAAACGCTGATGTATTCTCTTGGGGGGGGGGGGGGGGGGGGGGCGCGGCCCGGCCCCGGCGCGGACGCCCCCGGCCGCCCCCCCCCCGCCCGCGACGCGCACCGGCGGGGCGCGGCGGG
>JAITGC010000093.1 GCA_031280915.1 Desulfovibrio sp.
ACTTGAAGCGGTGGCGTGGAATAGCCACCAGATACGCGAAAAATACGGCATCATTTCTCGCCGCCATTCATATCAGGTGCATCTTTTTATGGGCTTCAATCTCGTGACTACACTATCTAATGCATGCCGCAAATTAGCTTTTAAGCGTGCTTATGTCAAACATTGGCGATTGGCGGCGGAGTGAATTTGCCTTGCCAGCATTTCGTGGCGAGGATTTTTTGAAAATCCTCGCTGAGAGGTCTCGTTCCTTTTGTCGGAGAGGGTCAATTTTATTCTGCGTTTAATGCGCTTCCACCGATCCACAGGCTGTCAACCAATTACCTTCAGCGTTTGTCCGAAAGATATGTCCAAGGCATATCGGGCAGATGAAGTATCATATGCTTTCAAACCGATACATCCTTTTGTGCCTGCCACTCCACCATCTGGATGAATTCCCAAACCAGTACGAGGAGTCGAAAATTGTGGCGATATAGGACACCACCATGCATTTCCGGCAGAATCCCGATAAGACCCCATTCCTGTGGCACCGTATCTGTACATGTGTCCTATTGTATAGGGGCCACTAGGGAGAGCCCCATTCCCCCAAGGACCACTGGCAGCTTCCCATTGTTCACCATATGGGGATGATAATAGTTTATTATTTATACTATATACCCATTCACCTGCCATCAATATTCCCTCCATAGCTATGTAATTGTGATTCTACAAAATCACCAACCCAACCATCAGCATTCTCCAGGACTTTATTAAGTTTATATGATGCTGAATATTGAATGTCTGGTGCATTTTTTGTTTTTACATAGTTAATAAGATGTGAAATAATATTACTTCCAGGGCATCGCGTGACAGTGCATTCAAAATTGATCAACTTCCAAAAATTTTCTTTATCATCTGGGAAAGATTCAATAAAAAGCTTTGAATCATATTCATCGAAAGTATACTTGCTAATCGTGTATAGCTTTATGCATTTAATCCATTTTTCATCATTTTCATTTACATTATTCCTCAAATATTTTTCCAATTCTTGATAATCAAATATATCAACGCTTAGAAGCATAGCCCCCAAACTTATATTTTTGTCTTCATTTTTATACAACTCAAGCACACTCTTTGCTATAGGCATTGTCCCTGCTATTTGACTTCCGTATGCTTGCGTTTTTTGAAAACCGACAGATAATATGTTGAATAAGATAGTTATAATAAAAAAGCGTTTCAGATTAGAATTGAACATTGCAGCCCTCACTTTTTTATTACTTTTGCGCAGTGATATGCAGATATTTTTAGAGCACTTTAACTGCAAGTTATCTCATAATCAACCAGTCAGTACCCCTGTGAGGGGCGTATCGGCAGCTGTTGCCCGAAGGGACGTGATCGGCTATCCGTAGTCCCCCCCCCCATCCAGGGTGTTGGAAGCCGCTCATAATTTGATTATGAGATGGCTTTTGCTTGGCAATATCCCTAAGGGCTGTTCAACATTGAAAGTGTTTGATCGCGCGGCGCGGATTTTCAAAAAATCCGCGCCGCGCCGTCAAGCAAGCATTTCAAAGTTAAAATGCTCTCAACGGCAAAGCAAGTGTTCATGTCAATTTATCCTACTCCCAAGAAGCGAGTTCCGGGCGGAGCGAAGTGTATCAAGACATACATGAGCTTCGCACGGGGCGAGCCTGACGCGGTATCAGGCAAAGTGAGCCAATACCTACTCCTGCCCGGCCGGGGCTTTCTGGCCCTTGCTTCCTTCTTCCCTGGCCTTTTTGGCGCGCGGCGGCGTACCCCTTTTGGAAACCACGAATTTATCCACCGAGGCCGTGCGGTGCGTGCATTCCTGCTTCAGGCACCGGGTGGGGCATTTTTCCACACAGGCCGAGCAATACACGCAGAGAAAGGGGTCGTAATCCCAACGGCCGCCCCTGGCGTCCACAACAATGGCCCCGCTGGGGCAGATCTTGGCGCAGGAGGAGCAGAAAATGCAAGCCTCCACGGCGTTGTGGATGCGCCCCCGGTAAGCCGGAAAGGGCTCGCGATCCTCCACGGGGTAAGAGCGCGTGGCCGGGCTGGCCGACAAATTGCGAAGCACGTTTTTGAGCATATACATGGGCTACCTCTCAGTACAGGAAATGCACGGGTCAATGCTCAGCACAATGACGGGAATGTCGGGGAGCTTGCAGCCGGGCAGCATGTGCAGCAACGGGGGGATATTGGCGAAGGTGGGCGTGCGCACGCGCATGCGCTCCAGCATCTTGCCGCCGTTGGCGCGTACATAGTAGAACAGTTCGCCCCGCGGTTGCTCCACGCGAAACACCGATTCGCCGTCGGGGTTGCCCGGCAGCTTCACCGCCAGTTCCGATTCGGGCAGGCGGTGCAGGGCTTCGCGGATAAGCTCGAGGGAGTGCAGGGTTTCGTAAAAACGCACCTTGGAACGGGCGTAGCAGTCCCCGTCCTGCTCCACAACGGGCACGAAATTGAGTTCCTTGTAGGCCGCATAGCCGCGCATACGCTCGTCGCAGGCCCAGCCGCTGCCGCGCAGGGTGGGGCCGGCCGCGCCCAGAAGGCGCGCGTCGTTTTTGGAAAGAACCCCGATGCCCCGTGTGCGCTCCTGCACCGTATAGTCCTGCAACATGGTTTTGCTCATGTCGAGGACGCCCTTTTCCAGCTCGTTCAACTGCTCCAGCATCCAGCGTATCTGATCCGGCGTGAGGTCACGCCGCACCCCGCCCACCACGTTGACCGAAAGGATGACCCGGTTGCCCGCCGTGGCCTCGCAAATGTCCATAACGTGCTCGCGGATGCGCCAGAACTGGTGAAACACGCTCTCAAAGCCGAAGGCGTCCGCAAACAGGCCCAGCCAGAGCAGGTGGGAATGCACCCGGTGCAGTTCGGACCAGATGACCCGCAGAAATTGCGCGCGCGGCGGGGCGGTGACCCCCAGCATGTCCTCAATGGCGTTGCAGTAACAGTTGGCGTGGATGCAGGAGCAGATGCCGCAGATGCGCTCCACCACAAAGACCATCTGCTTGAAATCCTTGGTGCGCACCAGGCTCTCCAGCCCACGGTGCACAAAGCCGAGCTGGGGCACGGCCTGCACCACGGTTTCATCCTCCACCACGAATTTTATGTGCAGCGGCTCCGGCAGCACAGGATGCTGCGGGCCGAAGGGAATGACGGTGGTGCGGTTCATTGCGCCCCTCCCTTGTCTTCAGAAGCCGTCCCCGCAAGGGGGCGTTTGACCGTCGTCATGGTGAAATACGGCGCGCGGCTCACTTCCCCTTCCAGGTACATGGCGCCCTCATAGTCCAGGGGCAGGCCTTCAAAACGCACCCCGAACTGATCCTGCGTCTCGTTTTCGATGAGCAGGGCGCAGAAATACACCGAGCTGACGCTGGGGATGGGCTGATTCCTGTCCACATCCAGGCGCAGATGGGTCATGGGAGGCCGGGAAGCCGGCTCGGTGCCGGCCCGCAGCTCATCCACGGTCAGGTTTTCGTCAAAGTGGTAATACAGGCGCAGGGTGCGCTCGTTGAGCACGGTCTGCGACATGGTCACAAAACGGTAGTTGGCGTCAGCCAGGCGCTGCGTTTCACTGAGCAGCGTTTCGGGCGTGACGGGTTTGGCTTCAAAAAACATGCTTTTTTTCCTCCTTGGGATTTTGAACCTTTCGGCAGCCGTTGCCCCGTCCTCGGGGTTACGGATGCCTATCCCTTGCGGGCCGGCAGCCGTTGCCCCGTCAGGGGCTGTAAACCGGGAGCGCACAGCGCGACCCGGCCGCAAGGCGCCGGCGAGACCGCGCTCTCGCCGGATAACGCCGCGCGCGGCCGTAAAGGGCTGCGAACGGATGCCTATCCCTTGCGGGTTACGCCGCTCGCTTGAACCTCGCCCTCACGCGGACTCGGCCCCCTGGAGCACGTCCTCGTCGCCCGGCATCCGGGCCGGCGCCGGCGCCGGGACAAGGCCCATCTTGGCCCCCAGCACATTGAGGGCCGTCACCACCCCGTCAATGATGGCTTCGGGCTTGGGCGGGCAGCCCGGCACGAAAACATCCACCGGAATGACCGTGTGCGCGCCGTTGAGAATATTGTAGCTGTCCTTGAAAACCCCGCCCGAAAGATTGCAGGCCCCAATGGAAACAACCGCCTTGGGGCCGGGCATCTGGTCGTATATCTGCCTGAGCACATGCTGGTTGCGGTGGTTCACCGTGCCGGTGACCAGCAGCACGTCGGCGTGTTTGGGGTTGCCGGTGTTGACCACGCCGAAACGCTCCACATCGTACAGGGGCGTCAGGCAGGCCAGCACTTCAATATCGCAGCCGTTACAGGAACCGCAGTCAAAATGGACAATCCACGGAGACTTGAGCCGGCTTTTCTTGATGATGTTTTCGACGAATCCCATACTCCGGCCTCCTTACGCCACGTACAGCCATAAAAGATTTACCAGGGCAAGCCCCATGCCGAGCAGCAGAGACTGCTTCTGCACCATCCACTGCCAGGTCAGGCGGGCCGTGATGTTGTCGATGAGGATTTCCGTGAACAACGAGGCCATGACCAGAATCAGCATGCCGATGACGCTGGTGTGCCAGAACAGGGCGCACAGCCCCAGAATCAACACCAGATCCAGCCAGTGCCCGATTTCAATGAGGGCCAGGTAGGGGCCGGAATACTCCGTCTGCACGCCGCGCACCAGCTCCTGGTGGCCGTGATGGCTGGCCGAGAAGTCAAAGGGCGACTTGCGCAGCTTGATGGTCAGCGCATAGCCCAGGGCCAGGAACAGCAGGGGCATTTTGAGCAGCAGGGGCGAGTCCAGCTTGAAGACGTCGGCGATCATGAACGAGCCCGTACACATGGCAAAGCCCACAAAAACCAGAATCAGGATGGGCTCGTAGGCGACCATGAGCAGCAGCTCGCGCTGCGCCCCCACCTGGCTGTACGGCGAAGGCACGCAGATGGCGCCCACCACCTGAAACACCGCGCCTATGGTCAGCACAAAGAAGAGGAGCAGAAGATCCCCGCCCATGAAAAAAATGAACAGGGAGAAGGCTGAGGACATCAGGTAGACGTAGGCGCTGAACACCAGCCAGGCGTTGGTGACCTTGGACTCCTTGCCGAAAAGCTTGAACACGTCGTAAAAGGGCTGCAGCAGCGGCGGCCCCACCCGGGACTGAAGGCGCGCCGTAAGGCGGCGGTCGACGCCGCTCAGAAACCCTCCGGCCAGGGGGGCCAGGATCAATCCGCCCAGGGCGCCGAATATCGAAGAAAGCATCACAACAGACCTCCTACCAGGACAATCAGAAAAGCCGTGGAAATCACGTCAACGGCGCGGGTGATTTTTTCCTCCCCGAAATACTGGGGCAGGTAGTAGTTGGACACGCGCGCCGGCTCAAAGACGTTCATGGGCCCCCTGAAGCCTATTTCATTGCCCTGCTTGACCGCAAGGCCCGAAAAATAGGGCAGGCTGTGCGCCTTTTCCGGCACCCGGCGGGTCACCCGCCAGGCAAGCCAAGCCCCCAGGGCCAGCACAATGAACAGCAGGTAAATCCAGGAATATTCCTCCACGCCGGTAAAGCCGGCCCCCGGGATAAAGCCCTCGGCCCTGAGGTTCAGGCGGGCGTACACCCCCGCCACCGAAGGCCCTATGAAGTCCTTGAGCACCATGGGAGAGAGGAAGGAAAACAGCAGGGCCACGCCGCACAGGGTGCGCAGGGCAAAGAGCACTGTGGGGCGCTGGAGGCCGCTGGTGGGGTATTCGTGCAGATTGGCCGAGGAAATCAGGATGCCCGCCCAACGCGCCCAGAAAAACACGGTGAAGGCCGAACCCAGCGCGATGAAGAACAGAATCGGCGTCATGGCCTGGGTGGCCCTGGCAATGGCTTCAATGGCCATCCACTTGCCGATCAGCATGCCAAAGGGCGGCAGCAGCATGGTGAAAATGCCTATGGCCGTGATGGTGGCCGTGCGCGGCATGACGTTGTACAAACCGCGCATGTCCTCAATGTCGCGGGAGCCTATGCGCTGTTCAATGCTGCCCACGCACATGAACAAAAGGCCCTTGGATACCGAGTGATAGACGATGATCATGGTGGCCGCGACCATGGAGGCGGCCGTGTTGATGCCCACGCAGGTGATGATCAGCCCGAGGTTGGCGATGGTGGAGTAGGCCAGGATTTTCTTGGCGTTGCTCTGGCTCACCGCCAGCATACAGGTGCCCACAAAGGTGAAGGCGCCGAACAGGGCCACGATGGTGGACATGGTGGTGTCGGCAAAGGCCGGGGCCATGCGCAGCAGCAGATAGGTGCCGGCCTTGACCATGGTGGCCGAATGCAGCAGGGCCGAAACCGGCGTGGGCGCCACCATGGCCCCGCACAGCCAGCTTTCAAAGGGCACCTGGGCCGATTTGGTGAAGGCCGCCAGGCAGAGAAAGGCAAAGGGCAGCAGCATGGCCGTGCTCTTGATGTCAAGGGCCGTCATCTTCTGCAGCACTATCTCCATGGACAGCGTGCCCAGGGTCTTCTGAATGAAGAGCATGGCCGAAACAAAGGCCAGCCCGCCCAGAACGTTCATCCACAAGGCCCGGAAGGCGTTTTTCCTGGCCTCTTCCGTATTGTCGTGGCTTATCAGGAAAAATGAGCACAGGGTGGTCACTTCCCAGAAGAAAAACATCCAGGACATGTTGTTGCACAGCACAAGGCCGTTCATGGCGCCCAGGAAACAGAGGATAATGGCGAAAAAGCGCGGCTGGCGGGAAGTGCGCAGATGCTGGTGCTCCTCGTGAATATCCATGTAGCCCAGGCCGTAAATGGTGATAAGCCCGCCGACGACGCTGATGATGATGACCATGATCAGCGAAAGCCCGTCGGGCGCAAAGCCCGTGATCAGGGGGTCGTGGCCGGCCAGCACGCCCTTGAGGTACATCAGCCCGATCATCTGCAGGGCGGTCATGCCCATGACGAGACGACTGCGCAGATTCCAGCCCAGCACCAGTATGTAGAAGAGCAGGACGAAATCAAGCAGCGTGAAGAGCCCGTCCAGGGGCAGCCCCAGAAAATGGCGCGCCTCCATGTGGAAAGGCCCTCCGGCCCCAAGACCCACGGCGGCCATGGCCATGACGAGCACCGTCACCGGAACCAGCGTTGTCCGCAGGCTGTTGCTTTGCACGCAGTACAGCGTCGCGCCGACAACAAAGGGCAGGACAACACAGCAAAAAACAAGAAAATTCATCATGATCACCTCACAAGATGTGAGTTGTGAAAAATTTCACCTGCAACGCAGCCCCATATAACAGACAAAAAAGACCCCCATCATGGAAGAAAGAGAGCACTTCCATACAGGCTACGCCTCCAAACAGACCTTGTCAATAGAGTATAAATTTTTTTTTGGTGCGAAAGATTTTCAGAGCAATTTCAAAGTGAATTCAGGCTACGGCTGCCTGTCCCTTGTGGGCCGGCAGCCGGCCCCCGCGGCCCTGGCTTTTTCTTCCAGGGCCTTCCAGTCCGCGCATTCCCGCAGCCGCCCGCATGTGGGAGAAACCCGGGCAAGGCCGGCCTCAAGAAGCATCTCCTGCAAGGCCCGGCCGTCGATGTTCACGACGGCCACGGTCTGCCCGGCCCTGTTCCGGCTCAGGGGCGAGGCCATAACCTCCACCGTTTTGCCCAGCACGGTCTTGCGGACGAAGTCCGCCGCGGATGATTCGCAGCCCTTTGTTTCGTTATTAAGCGGATCCAGGCCGTAGAGCCTGATGCCCACGTGGTTTTGGGCCCCGGTTTTGCCCACGGGCAGCGCCGTCAGGGTCAGGCCGTCAGGGACGTCCCGCACCGTGAGCGGGTACGAAGTCACCGGCCGGCGGCGGCCGGCCCTTTCCGTTTCCATGACAGGGCCTGGGCCGAGGCTTCTCACGCCGGCGCCGCCCAAGGCCGGGGCCGCGTCTCTGGCCCGCGCTTCCCGGAGCATGTCGCCCTGGGAGAGGAAATGCCTGCCCCTGTTCTGGCCCCGCAGGCATTCGTACCTGCCGGTGGCGCGGTCGGTGTGACAGCCGTAACTGTCCAACTGGCCGCCGTGGACAAGGCCCGGAAAGGCCGGAACAAGGGCCGTGAGCCAGATGAGCCGGATGAACCGGATGAACCCCCTGCCTGAAAGGCTGTACAGTGCAGCCCGCAATGGATTTGCCATTTGCGCCTCCGGCGGCCGGGGGGCATGATGCCCCCCGAACCCCCTCATTCTTTAAGAGCGGTTCGACATTGACAATACGGCGTTATCCGGACGAGAGTGCGCTCTCATCAGGTAAGCGTGAGGCCGGGTCGCGCCGTGCGCTCCCATCAGTTGGGCTGCGCGGGTTTGCGGCAGAGCAGGAACAATCCGGCCAGGATCAGGGGCAGGCACAAAACCTGGCCCATGGTCAGCCAGCCCAGAGCCAGATAGCCGATCTGGGCATCCGGCACACGCACAAATTCCACGCAAAAGCGCGCCAGACCGTAGCCCAGGGCAAACAGCCCGGAGACCGCGCCCGTTTTCCTGGGCCTGGCGGAATAGAGCCAGAGGACGACAAACAGCACAAGGCCTTCCAGGGCGGCCTCGTACAACTGCGAGGGATGCCTGGGCCAGGGCCCGCCGCCGGGAAAGACCACGGCCCAGGGCAGGTCGCTGATCTTGCCCCACAATTCGCCGTTGATGAAATTGCCCAGCCTGCCGAAGAAAAGACCGGGCGGCACAAGGGGCGCCACAAAATCCGTCACGGTCAGAAAGGACGCGCCCCGTCCCCGTGCGAAAAAAGCCAGGGCCGCAAGCACGCCCAACAACCCGCCGTGAAAGGACATGCCGCCGTTCCAGATGCGCAGTATTTCCCACGGCGCCTGCACATAGGTTTCGAGATCGTAAAAGAGCACATAGCCCAGGCGCCCGCCCAGAATAACGCCCAGCATGGCGCAGGTCAGCATGTCGTCCACAGCGGCCGGAGGCCACGGCCAATGGGGCCGTGCCGCGCGCCGCCGGCCGAGAAGCCAGCCCGAGGCAAAGCCGAAAAGATACATCAGGCCATACCAGCGTATGTGCAGCGGCCCCAGGGAAAAGGCCACGGGGTCAAGGAAGGGCGCGTTCACGCCGGCTCTTCCGGGGCGTTGAATTCTCCGCTTTTGCCGCCGCTTTTGTGCAGCAGGCGCACCCGTTCAATGACAATGTCGCGCTGCACGGCCTTGCACATGTCGTAAATGACGGCCGCGGCCGTCTGCGCGGCCACAATGGCCTCCATCTCCACGCCCGTGGCGCCCGTGGCGCGGGTTTCGGCCACAACGCGCACGCGCGGCGGGGCGTCCAGAACGTCAAAGGTCACGTCCACAAAGGCCAGGCTCAGGGGATGGCAGAGGGGCAGAAGCTCGGCGGCGCGTTTGGCGGCCATGATGCCGCCTATTTTGGCGCAGACCAGGGCGTCTCCCTTGGGCAGGGCCGCCCGCCGCAAAAGATCCATGGTGGCCGGGGCCAGGCGCACAAAAGCCTCGGCCACGGCCCTGCGCCGCGTGGCGGGTTTGGCGCCCACGTCCACCATGCCGATGCCTCCTCCGGCATCCATGTGAGTGAAGAATGTTTCCGCCACGTCGCCTCCCGCTGGTAATGTTTCAATCCACAATCGGCTCCATCCGCCAATTGACTCCGTCACCGGCGGGATAGGAGCCGTGGGGAGGTTTCAGACCATAAAGGAATTTTTGATGAGGTCAAAGGGATTTCATATCCCCATTTTACGCCGGTCGCCTGAATACCGCAAGGGCGGGCATGGGTTATTTTATCAAACAAGATAAAAATGCAAATGTTTTCTTAAAAGAAAATTGCCTATTTTATCCATTGTGGTAGAGCATGTATACATTGCGACGCTTTCGTGTTCGGAACCCGGCAGCGTGGCGCTCCACAAATGTTGCAGGGCTGTAAAAACATGCAAGGACCGTTGGAATTTATAAGCAGTCAGATCGGCCAGGGGAAACGCTTCGCGACCAAGCGGAAACTGGTTGAATTTCTGGCTTTGCCGCGAACCAGGCAGGCCAAGCTCTACAAGTTTCTCAACGGGGCCGACACCCAATACAAGACCGTGGCGGAATGGGTCGCGGCCTTGGGCGGCGCCATTGACGGCGCCCGGGAGTTCATTTGCCGGCCCGGCCCCCATGCGCCCCCTGACGTCGTTGGGGGACAGGGCCTCAAGACTATCCCGGTCTACCAGAAAGCCGGGGCAGGGCCGGGGGCGGCCGATCTGGACGAAATGGAGCCGCTTTTTTACATCTCCGTGCCGCCGGAGTACTTCAAACGCTCGGATTTCGCCGTGCTGGTCGATGGGCACAGCATGGAGCCGACGATAATGCACAGATCCGTGGTGGGCGCCCAGCGGCATTTCGACTTCAAGGCCAATGAGCTGTACGTGGCCCGGATTCCCTATGAGGGCCTTGTGGTCAAAAGGGTCGCCGTGGGCCGGGACGGCCGCGCCTTTGTCTTCAAAAGCGACAACAAGGACAAGGACAATTACCCGGATTACGAAATCAACATGACAGAGGCCGAAACCATCGTCATGGGCCGCGTCGTCTGGATAATGTACAGGTATTGAGATTACGCGTCATATTTTTTGAGCCTTTCACGGCCGCGCGCGGCGTTATCCGGCGAGAGCGCGGGCCGGCAGCCGTAGCCCCGATGGGGTGTACGGATGCCTATCCCTTGCGGGCTCGCCGGCGCCTTGCGGCCGGGTCGCGCCGTGCGCTCCCGGTTCCGCGTCCTTCATTCATATCTCCCAGCCCTTCCTCTCTTCCGCGGGCCGGCAAAAAAATTTTCAGATAATTTTATCTAATAAGAAATTTATCTTCATTTTGTTATCTTATTTAATAATATGCCTTCGCCGGTACGAAAAAGGGCTACGGCTTAAAGAATGAGGGGGTTCGGGGGGCATCATGCCCCCCGGCCGCCGGAGGCGCAAGGAACCGGAGAGTATCCGGCGTCTTTGAGAACCTGTTCGAGCGTTCCGCGCTTCAGACAGGATTCAAAGAACAATCGCAGAGCCTCCCGCAAATTTTCTTCGGCGCGTTCAAAATCCTCGCCTTGTGTGACTATATCCAGACTGGGGCACGAAGCGATCCAGAAATCTCCGGCAGGCTTGAAGTTCACTGCCACAGGCATGAAATTGGGCGGCATGTTTGTTTCCTCTGCCGAAAAGAATAGCCGGTTCGCAGCGGCAAGGCAAGGGGCCTGAAGCAGTTCCGCATCCTCAAGGTCAAAGCGCCCGACGATGCCGAACAGGGTCAGGACGCCGATGATGATGGCCCATGAGCGCCAGTCCAGAAGCCCCGATTCAAGCGACATGACGCGCCTGTCCCGCCGGCTGGCCCCACATGCGGGATTCGGCAAGCTGGTCGGTCAATATGTCCTCCCGCTCCCTGACCTCGGCCAGGAAGTCGGCGTCGGGCCAGAAGTCCTCGCAGGAGCCTTCATCCCCGCGCCAGTGGCGGCAGTTGTCCTTGACCGCGTGTTCGCAGTTGAGACAAATCATGTCGTCTTCGCCGTAGTACATCTTCGCCTCCTGTGAGGATTGATTTTTCGGCAGGCCCCAAGGCCGCCGCGGAGTAGCCAGGCGACCCTTTCGCAGCCCTTTACGGCCGCGCGCGGCGTTATCCGGCGAGAGCGCGGTTCGGCAGCCGTAGCCCCGATGGGGTGTACGGATGCCTATCCCTTGCGGGCTCGCCGGCGCCTTGCGGCCGGGTCGCGCTGTGCGCTCCCGCTGCAGCAATGGTGATGCGGCCCCGGGGCATTCGCGGGACATCCGCGAACATTGGGAAAAAAGAAAGGGCGCTCCAAGAGGAACGCCCTTGTTATGTGTGAAGGTGAAATTTGCTGAATTCTCCAACCGGCAAAAGTAAGGGCCGCGCCTATTATGAAAAAGGCGGCTCAGAAGAACCGCCCTGGCTGTGGTGAAATTCGGCAGCCGTTGCCCCGTCAGGGGCTTTACGGATGCCTATCCCTTGTGGGCCGGTGGTGCGCCTTACGGGCGCTTTTCTCTTGAGATGTAGAGGGCGAAAACAGCAATCGCAGTCACCCCAAGATAAAAAATAACGGATGCCGTTGTCATAACGATAGCCTCCTTTGCAGCACAAGCACCACACAAAACAGCGCGAGGCCAAACAGCGTGGCAACCGCGTTGCCCTGGTACAGACCTATCAGCATACTGCCGGCACTGATCTTCTCCAGCCAGTCCGCAATACGTTTAACCATATCCCCTCCAGGCAAGAAATAATCCCGCAACCAATTTTTGTCAAAAATTTTGGCTCTAGTTGCGTAATTTATTGAATAAGGGTAAATTTCTGTCAGAGGTAACGTATGAAGAAGAAAGACTTCTCTGCCATTCTGACGCAAGTCGGCTCTTTGAATGCAAAGCAA
>JAITGC010000053.1 GCA_031280915.1 Desulfovibrio sp.
GGCCTTGCTCTTTCAGCAACGTAAATCTGTTTTTTAAGGGACGACTAATTATTCCAAATTCTTTTTGGAAATGGTAGCGGCGGATTGATGCCCAATAAAGTATTCCAGTGTAGCCATTCTTCAGGGTAAAAGAAAACACCAGCTTTTGCCTGTCTCAATGCTTCGCGGCAATCATCATCCGTAAAGCCGAAAACTCTCCGGGCGTGTTCATAGGCTCGCATTGTTCCCCGTCCCATAAGAAAAGCAAGAAAAGGGTATTTTTCCCCTTGGCGCTCTATACCCTCAAACCAAACAACCTGTTTTACAAATTTTCGAAAATCTGATGAATAAATTATTTCAGCCATATCATCTTCCTCTATCATTGTCTGGCTGACGTTCAATACAAGCATACGCTTTAGTGCGAGTGTTCAGTATTTTGTTAATATCAAGTGATTTCGCTGATTGTCGCAAAATTTCTGCATATTCGTTTGACATTTTTGTCAGACATATATCTTCTGACGAAGATATAATTTTTTCAACTGATTTTGAACAAAAATCAGCCTGTAGCCTATCAAGCATAAGTTGTCCTGAACCAAGACGTGATAATTTTGATATTGCCTGTGCCGCCTCAAAACCTTTCTGCAACGATATTCCGTGTTTTATCATTGCAGCTACGTCAGCATAATCTTTTGCCTCACTTCGATTATGCAAAGCAAGAATCTTACAGGCCATTAAATCAATAGGAGAAGCTATTTTTATCTTATTTGATTCAACAATATCTGGATGATATATACTCCCTGCGATAATATCTTTATTATTGAGCAATGTTAGTTTGACAATTTCTTTGTTGACTTCAAAAATAAAATCAACATGATTTTCAGATCGTTTTTTTATATCATGTGGAAATTTACTGACGAAAGGCATTGTTTTTCCTGTCGCCTGTAAATCTATCCCTTGTTTTGATGTAAAAAAATCAAAATCAACAGAAGCTCTATGCCCATATCTTAAAGCAACCGCTGTACCACCATACAGAACAAAATTTTTAGGCACATCCGCCAAATACAGCCAGATTTCCTTCTGTGCTTCCGGGAGAATATCCAAACGCGGCTCAATTTTCATCGCTCTGGCCCTGAATTTCTGTTCTTGACTGGAGCCGATACCGACTCTTTTCGCTCCCGCTGCTGTTGCATTTCTTTCAAAACCTCCAGCGGCCTTTTGAACCATTCCGGCGTAAAGTTATGCTTTACAAGTTGGCCTTTTTCAAATTCGGCGACTTCTCTATAAACCATGCCTTGCATTCTGGCCGCATGGGTTAATGTACTTTTCCCGGCCCCGTTGGGGCCGCAAATCAATACCATATGAGGCTGTTTATCCTGCGGCATCACTTTGCCTCGGTTTTTTCCAAAATTTCAATTGTTCCGTCCGGATTTTTTTGCGACATATTTCCATCTTTATCACAAAATACAAGAGGAATCCCGGATTTAAGCATCTCTTCAAGAATGGCTGGCTGTCCGGCTATGGCACGAGCTACATGTAATTCGCTCTGGGGAAAGACAGAGCGCGGCAATACGCCCGGGCCGCATCATCCGGTAAAAATGCCGCCATTTACGGATATGACCTGGCCCGTGATGTAACCGGCATCCGGCGAGCACAGAAACGACACGACCGAGGCCACTTCTTCCGGACGGCCTATACGCCGCATGGGAATAGTCGGTTCAATCCTGTCCAGAGGGAGGTTTGTGAGCATCTCCGTGTCGATGAATCCCGGCGCGACAGCGTTTACAAGTATATTGCGCCTGGCGATTTCAACCGCGAGAGAACGGGTTGCGCCAATCAATCCCGCTTTCGCGGCGGAATAGTTTACCTGCCCTCCCACACCTGTTTCGCCGGATGTGGAGGCCATATTTATTATGCGGCCCTCACGCCCGCGGAGCATCTTGGGCAGCACAGCGGCAGTCACGTTGAAAAAACCCTGCAAGTGCACATCCATTACGCTTCGCCAGTCCTTCTCCGGCATCATGGCCAATAATCCGTCCCTGGCGAAACCGGCGTTGTTGATCAGGGCATAGGGCCTTTGTTCCTCAAGCAGCGGGGCCAGAACTCTCCTGCATGCCCCGGCGTCCGCAACATCAAAAGGCAGAAGCCGGCAGCGCCGTCCCAGGGCGAGTATGCCGGCTTCGACGGCCTTGGCGGCGGCATGGTCGCTCCGGTAATTCAACCATACATCAAAACCGTCTTCAGCCAGTCTGACCGCCGTCGCCTTGCCGATACCCCTGGACGCGCCGGTGACAAGGGCGATTTTAGACCGTTCCATCATGCCCCTCCCAACCTCGCTGCGGAATCCGCCAGTTCGCCGTCTTGCCGGAGAGAGTCCGCGGCAGTGCCTTGCCGAAAACAATCGACTTCGGAATCGCGGCGGGGACAAGGCGCTCCGCGAGCCATGTTTTCAACGTCTGACGGAAATGGCGCTCCGCTTGCTCGTCTCCAATGCAATCACTCTTCGCGGGCACGACAAATGCCTTGAGCCTGTCCCCTTCCTCAGGGCACATAAGACGCACCGCGCAGTCGCATACCTGTGGGTGGGCGCGCATCATGTCGGCAATCCGCGCGGGAAAAACATTGATGGAACTTACCTGTACGGCCTTGTCCTTGCGCTTGACGGGGATAAAGCCGCGTTCATCCTTCCAGTCAAGAATATCCGGCATCGGCAAAGGCTTGCCCGACAATCTGCGTATTCCCCATTCCACGGGCATTATGTCGTCTCCCGCCGTTTCAGTTTCAACCCGCGCCCGCCGCCAGTGAGGCAGCAGCGCATAACTCTTCAGGCGGTCACGCCGTATGCCGACGGCGCCAAATTCCGTGGCGCCGTAAATTTCCGTCATTTCCGACAGGAAAGGCCGCCTGCCCCCCGCCCCCGTGCCGAGCAGCCCCGCAATAATGCCGGGGGCACAGGGCGCTCCGGATGTGACGCCGCGCAAATCGTCAGGAATGGGAATTGTGATCCCGTTTTGCGACATCTTCAGAATAGAGGCCCAGAACAGGGGAAAGGCGAGCAGCATGTCGCCGGCACACAGAGTTCTGAAGAAGTCGGCTGTCGTCAACGGATGCAAATGCAGCGCGGGGATGCCGAGGAATTTCGGCAATATCAGGGCAAAAGCGAATCCGTACACATGGTGTACGGGGGCGACAGCCACCACGCGCTTGATGCCCGCGAAAAACCCGGCCAGGCTTCGCGCTTCTTCCGCAAGCTCTCCGGCGCTGAAAGAGCAGGCATTGGGCCTGCCTGTGCTGCCCGATGTGCGGAATGTGATGGAGAATGAGCTTTTCTGCCGTAACGCGCCGTATATGATGTCCGCCCGTTGCTCCAATGTTTTCGCCTGTTCCAGGGAGGCCAGCAGTTCAACGTCCAGATTGAAAAATTCAAGAGCGCTTGTGGCGGTGGCTTGCCTGTGCTCCGGCGGCAGAGCGGACAGATTCGGACAATCCGCGCGCAGAAAAAACTGTCGGGCATGGGCCTGGGCCATATCGCGCACTATCTGCGCGATGTCGCCGCGCTCAAGCAAAATTCGCATCAGTTTCATCCTTGTGTTTCGCGCTGTCTACCCGGATGGCTCCAATGGTTCCCAGTTCTCCGAAATTGACGCAGACGCTGGGCCGTGTTTGTGAGCGCAGGGCAAGAATAATGTCAAAGGCTTGGGCCACGGGCATATTGCCGTACACTTTTTCCGCAAATACTGTCCGCGGCGAAAAAAAAGCCCCTTGAGGAACACGGCCGGAATACAATACCTGATTTTCATTCCAACCTTTGAGCCGGGTTTTCGGGGGCCGCCCCAGGGCCAGGATTTCGAGGCTGCCCCATCGCGCCGCCTGCCCCGTATATCGCTCCAGACAAAAAAAGGCCGCGCCTTCGCCCAGCGGAAGGAGCGCCCGCCTCCCGCTTTCTGGCCGACGCCCCCGGACAATGCCTTTACCCGTGACGGCGAGCATGGACGTGTGTTCATCCGCAGCGCCCAAAAGCACCCTGTCCACTCTTTCCTCCATAAGCCAGGACCATGCCAGTTGAAAAGCGACCGCCACAGGGCAGTCCAGTTGACAGACCGTGGCGCAGGGCCCGGTCAGGCCCAGGAGCATGGCGATGGAAGCGGCCGGGATATTGTGGACGGAATGGGAAAAGGCCAGCGGCGAGGCCATGAAGTCCCCGTGGGCAATGATTGAATCCAGAAAATCAAAGGTCGGGCCTGCCGGGCCATAACCGGTGGCCAGCACAAGAGCGGTTCGCCCATTGCCGTTTTCAACACTCCCGTCCATATGACAACCGCTGTCCGCGAGAGTTCTGGCGGCCGCCCACAAGGCCATGCGTGTGAAGTGATCCATATGGCGAAGTGACCTTGCGGCAAAGATGTCCTTCAGCCCGGATGTGTCGGCTTTCGCCGCCCGGCCGTCCTCGTATGCCGCTTGAAGCGCTTGAAGAGGGGGCGTGAGTCCTTCAGGCAGCGCGTCGGCGCCAGGCCCGAAACTTCCCAAACAGGCGATTCCCTGCACAGCCAGCTTCACATTTCCCCCTTTGCCAGAATCAGAACGGAGTTGTTGCCTCCAAAGGCCAAGGACTGGGAAAGGGCCAGATGGCCTTTTATTTTCGTCGGCGTACTGACAGGAGCGCTGCCGATGGCGGGATCCGCCTCAATAAAGCGAGGGCTGGCCGGCAATATTCCACCATTGAGATGAACCGCTGTAAAGACGGCCTCCACGGCCCCCGCCGCGCCGAGGGTATGGCCGGTTGCCCCCTTGGTGGCGATAAAAGGCACCTCGGGACATTCCGCAAGCATAAAGCCGCCTTCCGCGAGATCATTGGCCGGCGTGCCGGTGGCGTGCGCGTTGCAGAAAGCGATATCGGGCCAGTGAACGCCGGCTTGTATAAATGCTTGATGTATGGCGGCTTTCAAACCCCGGCATTGGGGGTGCGGGGCGGTAATGTGATGGGAGTCGGTGGCTGTCCCGTATCCGGCGATAAAAGCCTTGGCTATCGCGCCTCGCCGCTTGCGTGAAGATTCGGATTCCAGCAACATAAAGGCGGCGCCTTCGCCAAGGCTCAGGCCCTGGCGGGAAACGTCAAAGGGCCGGCAAGCTTCGGAGGCTGTCAGGCGCAGGCTGCTGAATCCCTTGTACGTGATATCGGAAAGAGCGTCAGCGCCGCCGGCAAGGGCCATGTCACACAATCCCAGACGAATCCAGGCCGCCGCCAGCCCTATGGCGTCCGCTCCCGAAGAGCAGGCGTTGGTCACAGTCAATACAGGGCCGCGGCATCGCAGTATTTTGCCCAAGGCCGGCGCGGGATTGGATGCAAGGTACTCGTCAATTTCATCCAGTGCGGCCATCTCGCCGGCAACGAACGACTTGTAACAAGAAAAAAAATTCAGAGATGCTCCTACGGATGTGCCGACAGCGATACCCAGGCGCAAATTCCTTGCGAAAAACCCGCTGAGTCCTGCCGAAGCAAAGGCTTCACGCGCGGCATGAAGAGCCAGCAGAAGTATCCGGGAGCAAGGTTTTGAGGGTTTTGCCCGCCCGGATGCGCAGGGGGAACAGAGAAACACGGGAGATGTAAAATCGGTTTCAAAGGGTGGCGGACTGACGGCGGCGGTCTCGCCTTCCAGCGCGGCCATGCTGGAGGGCACATCATTCCCCCCGGCGGTGATTATGCCCATGCCGGTTATGGCTACCGGTATATCCTGCCGCATGAACGCCTCAATTTCTGTGTTCTTCAATATATGCCGCGAGAGCGTCGATCGATGCAAAGGCCTTTTTCGCGTCTTCGGCGTCTTCCAGATCAACGCCGAAATATTTCTTCACCAAAACCACAAGCTCAATGGCATCCAGGGAATCAAGGCCAAGACCCTCGCCGAAAAGGGGCGCGGCATCGCCGATTTCCTCCGGCGTCACGTCTTCAAGCCTGAGATCCTCAACAATGGCTTTTTTCAGGGCGGCCCGAATGTCCATATGCGCTGTTACTCCCATATATTGCAAAAATTAAAGAATTGGTAGGGGTGCTTATACACGAATTTCTCCAGGGCCGCCACATATTGCCGTACATAAGGGCGATACCCTTCCGGGGCGCCGCCGAGGCCTTCAGGCACATGGACGGAATCCATAAAGCACAATTCACACCAACCCGGCCTTGTCCGGCGCGCAAAAACAAAAATTACCCTGGCTCCGGTGGCTGACGCCAAACGGAACGGCAAATACGATATTTTTAAACTGTGTCCGAGAAATTCCGTTTCCAGAAGGGCTTTTTCATCACCAGTGACGCGGTCTCCGGTCGTACACAGAAATCCTCCCTTGCGCAGGAGGTTCACAAGGGCCACCGATGCCGGGTAGCCATCCCCGGCGCTGACAAACTGATACGGCTTCTCTTTGCCCTGATGTTCAAAAATTTCTTTGTCAACATCCGCATCCTCGCGGTGTCCCAGCACGGCAACGGGTCTTCCGTTCGAATGCGTCGCCAGCGCGTACTGCGCTATTTGCCAGTTCCCCGTGTGGGCGGCAAGCAGTATAATCCCCCGGCTTTCGTCCAGCAAAGATTCAAATTCCCCTTTAACCGTCGGCTCCATATAAAAATCACCAAGAATACCCGCGGCGGCGCGATCAACAAGGCATTGCCCGAAAGACCACTGAAGCCTCCAGGTGCGCAGCAGCAGAGATATGCCGTTCGCGCGCGGGAAGCGCCTGGTCAGATAGGGCTTGCTCCGATTGCGCACGGACGGCAGCAGCGCATACCAGCTCACGACAAAAAACAGCAGACAATATGCCCCGTGACGTCCGGCGAGGCGAATAATGAGATAAAATACCTGATGCTGTAATTTGGAACCGAGACTTCGGCTTGACCAGCGCATATTGGCTCCGGTTCAATAATTTAAAAATTGCGAGTTATCATCAATAACCAGTCGGCTCTGAAAAAGCAAACAACAGAAGGTAGTTCGCTCCAAAAGCCTGAGTTAGAAGTCATCTCATAATCAAATTAGGCTCTAGTTGCGTAAGTTATGTATTTTCCCTCTAACGATTGCCTTTAGCCATTCTTGTGGTGACGCCAAGGGCGCCTCTTGTAGCCGCCGCCAGGCAAGGTAATTGGGTAGC
>JAITGC010000029.1 GCA_031280915.1 Desulfovibrio sp.
GTGGCGATCAACTGCGCGGCGCTACCCGAATCACTTCTGGAGAGCGAACTTTTCGGCTACGAAGAAGGCGCTTTTACCGGCGCCAGAAAAGGCGGCAAGCCCGGCCTGTTTGAAATGGCCCACACAGGAACGATTTTTTTGGATGAAATGGGCGAACTCAGTCAAAATACCCAACTGCGGCTGCTGCGCGTTCTGGAAAACAGAGAAGTCATCAGGGTCGGCGGCGGCCGTGTCATCCCTGTCGATATCCGCATTATCAGCGCCTCGCACAAGTCCTTGCCCGAACTCATTCGCAACGGCCAGTTCAGACCCGACCTGTTCTACCGCCTTGCCGTACTGAGACTGGAAACACCGCCGCTACGCCATCGACTGGAGGATATCCCCTGCCTGCTGGAAAAAATGTTGGAACAATACAGCCGGGATGACGGCTGCCTTCTCCCCGGAATATTGGACAGTATGCACCAGTATCACTGGCCGGGCAATGTCCGTGAATTGCGTGCGGTTATGGAAAGCTATCTCATCATGCTGGGGAGTACGCCCCATGACGAAGAGCTGTTCCTGAGCCTGTTCTCGGCCTGGTCCAAGGATTTTCTGGACGCAAACACGAGCTTCTCCGGGCATTGTTCGTCAGGGGGGGATCTCAAGTCGATGCTCGAAGACATCCGCCGTAATATTGTTCAGGAAACGGTGACACGCTGCGCGTTCAACAAGAAAAAAGCCGCGCAACAATTGGGAATCAGTTATAACACGTTGTGGAGAATACTCAATGGCGACGAAAAATCTCCCGACCCGACGGTTGATCTGGCGAATCCGTCGTCTGTCACCATGGGGATTATCGATCCGGCGTCATGATGTCCCATGCACGGTGACATGCAGCCCGAACTTCTTCAGTGCCGCGACCGTTCCATGTACGTCGGGTTTACCCTGGATGTTGGCGTAATGACGGCCGAGAGCCGTGTATTTGGAGCTTCCAAACATATGATATGGCATGAGCTCCACATCACAAAAGCGGCAGTCCTCAAGAAATTCACCAAGTTGGCGCACATTATCGGGCGTGTCGTTAAACCGCGGAATGAGCGGCACACGGATAAGTACGGGAAAATGCAGTTTGCCCAACGCCTTCGCGTTTTCCAGGATCAGCGTGTTCCCCACGCCGGTCATGCTTTTGTGCCTGTCCGAATCCATATGCTTGATGTCCAGCAGGATCAAATCCGTGACTGAAAGCGCTGATTCCAACGTCTCCCATGACGCATGGGCTGTAGTGTCCAGACAGGTGTGATAGCCGAGTTCGTCATGCATACGGGCGAACAGCGCGCGCAAAAACTCGGGTTGCGCCAGCGCTTCGCCGCCGCTGCAGGTTATTCCTCCGTTACTGTGCATATAATAATGCCAATCCTGCCTGGCAAATTGTACCCCCTCGTCCACTGTGAGTTCACGCCCGGCCAGGACGCGCGCGTCATATGCGCAGGCTGCAACGCAGGCACCGCAATTGGCGCATTGCTCACGCTGAAAAAACAGTTGCGGGCCATCAGACCGCACTGCGCCTGAAGGGCATACGGCGGCGCAACGTCCGCAACCCTTGCATAACTGCTCGTGAAACATAAGCTGTGGCCGGAAGATCTGAGACTCTGGATTGCTGCACCACGCGCAACGAAGGGGACAGCCCTTCAAAAAAAAGGTGGTCCGGACACCAGGCCCGTCGTTTGTACAGAACCGCTGCAGATCAAAAACATGCCCGGCCACTGCCGTATCCATGGTCTTCCTCGTGCCCCGAAGACGGGCCTGTATGTAAAGCCCTGAAAGTCGCGCTTCCAGGCTCTGTATGCCTTGCGGATCGCTGCTCACTCACGGCGGCGTTAGAAGCCACTCATAATTTGATTATGAGATGGCTTCTGCTGTAGATAAGCTACGAAGATGCCCTTGGAAACCGTCCCTGGTCATTTATGATCTCGACGACAATTCCCTGGCCCTCAAGAAAATCAATCTTCAATTTTCCGTCGATACTGTGATAGAATTGCTTCTTTACCAGTACCGTCAAATCACCAAAAACAAATTGCTCGTCATCATCATGAGCGGCGTCATCCAGAGTCACGCCCAATTGGACTTTCGCGCTGCAGCAACCGCCTGTAGCGATTTGTTCAACGCGCGGATAGGGCGCATCAAAATCTTCAGCAAATTCCTGGAGTTTTTGAATGGCAGTTGGTGTGATTTCCATACTATCTCCGTTATAAACCCAGTTCGGTACGGGCGATGATTTCGTCTTGAACGCCGCCATGCAGCCGTGTGAAATATGCGCTGAAGCCGGCGACACGCACGGTAAGCGCCCTGTAATCCTCGGGCGTGGCCTTGGCCTTGCTCAACGTTTCTGAACTGACAATATTGAACTGGATGTGAGAGCCGCCCATATCCATATACGTCTTGACCAGCGAGATAAGCTTGCGTGCGCCTGCGGCGCCTGCGACGGCTGAAGGGTGAAACTTCATATTGAAGTGGTTGGAACCGTAACGCACGGTATCCAGCGCCCTGGCGGCAGAGCTGACCAATGCCAGCGGGCCGTTTTTGTCCGTGCCGGGCATGGCGGAAACACTGGCGTCCGTCAAGGGCTTGCCCTTTTTGCGCCCACAGGGCAACGCGCCGGTCAACATGCCGAAGTAGTTGTGAATAGACAGGGAGTAAGCTTCGATGTTGGCGATATGCTTGCCGTAGAAGTTGGTGTCCACCTCATGGTATTTGTCCATGACGCAGTCGTATACGCGGCGGACAAGGCTGTCCATTTCCGGGTCGCCGTTGCCATGCTTGGGCGCGTCGAGGCACAATTCCAAAACGTCCTCATATCCCTCAAAGTCGGCAGCCAGGGCGGCTTTCAGACGAGCCATGCCGACCTTGCCCGTGCCGTACACAAGTTCCTTGACGGCAGCCAGCGAATTGGCTGCGTCAACGCCGGCTGTACTGATGGAGTAGTACAGATAATACTTGGCGCCGCCTTCGCATTCATGCTTGCCGCTTTGCAGGCAACCATCGTACATGCTGCTGCGAAACGGGCTGGGGACGGTATCGCCCAGCGCCTTATTGGAGCAGGAGCCGTAGAAACGAGCCGTTTGGAAGAGGTGCGCGGTCTGCTCGACAAAGGCTCCAAAAAATTCCTCAAAGCTGGCGAACTGTTCCGGATTTCCCGTGTCGGCGCCGACCAGGGTGTTGGTGTTGGCGTCATAGCCGCCGGTCATGACCAATTCCACCATTTTGGCGAGGTTGAATGTGGCGATTTCGCGGATAAAGCACGTTTTTCCGGCAACACCGGTGCCCACGCAACTCATGTTGATGCAGTTGCGGGCGTCTTCCAGCGTAATCCCCACTTGGGAATGGCGCGTCAGCAAGCGTTGAATGATAATATTGGCGTTCATCCACTGAGGCTGGCCAAGGCCCGTGCGATCAAGCTCCACAGCCTTGAAGAGAAAATCTTCAGCCAATCCGTCATGGTACAGAAGGGTCAGCGTGGGCTGGATGTTGCGTAGATCAATTTGGGCGTCAAGCAGCAGGTAGTCCAGCTCACAAGTGGCGTCCGTTCCATCGGACTTCAGACCGCCGATATTGATGGTGTGACCGGTATGCCCGGACACCAGCCGGGCATAGGCAAGCCCCTGATAGTAACCGAATTCAAGTATTTTGACGAACAGGCACTTGAGCCACGCGATGCCGTCTTCGCACGTTATGCCGTTCTCAGCCTTGTCCTTTTGGAAATAGGGGTCGAGATACTGGCCAAGCCGCCCTGGCGAAGAACCACAACCCGCCTGCTCCATTTGAATGCCCAAATGCAAAAACCACCAGCTCTGGACGGATTCACGGAAAGTGCGCGGAGGATATTCGGGTACGCGGCGGCACACCTCTGCGATGTCAAGCAGTTCCTGTTTGCGCACCGCGTCTTCTTCGGTGGCAGCCATGCGTTCGGCCAACTCCGCATAGCGGTTGGCAAACTTGACCACGGCGTTCATGGATATGAGCGCGGCCCTGTAAAAGTCGATTTTGTGGGTGTTTTCGGCGGAGATATCCAAAGCGTGAAGGCGGGCTTCGGTTTCCTCAATAATGGAGCGCAAACCGCGGCGGACAAAAGTCTCATAGTCTACGTTGCCTGCTCCCACGGTAAACTGGGTACCGTCCTGGAACATGCCCGCCTGAATGGCCGGGGCGGGATCATAGCCCCGCAACTGTTTTGAGTAGGCGCGAGCCTTGGCGGTGGCACTGCGGTTTTTAAAGTATTTCGCTGCCTCCACCATAAGCTTCCGCTCTTCTTCAGAAATGTTCACCTTGCCCAGGTGACTCATCATGGCCTGGCGCATTTCCTTGAGAATCCATTCGGAGTCCCATTCCGGGAAGACGTTTACGCCGGCGGCGCTGCCGGTGACAGTGCCGACAACAGGGTTGTCGTCAATATACAGGGTGCGGTTGTTGATATAACGTTCCAGTACGCGGGCACGCAGGACAATTACGGGCTCATAATCGTACTCGCGGTATACATCAAGGAGACACCGGAGGCGTTCGGTGTCCACCTTCTGGGGAGAATTCAGCAATGAATCCTTGGCTCTGGCAACCGCTTCAACACAGCGGGCACGCTGAATTTTCGGATCAAGGCGATTGGATTCGGCGCAGGCTTCCTGCGTGACTGGATCGAACAACATAACGACGCTCCTTATTGGTATTTGCCCTGAGCAAGCATAAAATATACCAAAGGCATGGCGACGCGTAATATGGTAAATTATTTACTTATTTTTTAAAGCCCTGCTCCCTTTTTTCTCAAATATGACAATACTGCCTTCAAAAATCAAAACCATGCCGCACATGGACAGAAGACTGCTGGCAGGTGGGAATTCGCTCTTTGCGCAATATTCAGTACCGTCCGGTGGAGACCAGCCAATTCTGAATCGTCGTAAAACGGTCAAATTCCGACACATCGGGCCTGCAGGCAATCAAATCAAAATAATCCGAAGCGGCGCCGAGCCGTCTTTTGAACTCGCCCTCCAGCTCCTGGGGCATGAAACGGAGCGCCCCGCCTTCAAGCAGCTCAAGTGTTCCGCCCGGAGCCGCGCCGGTATTTTGCCCGGCCCGCCGACACGAAGCGTTTTTGACCAGCTTTTTCGTCTCGTCTATGTAATCGCGGAGATGCCCCAGTACCTGGAGGGCGTCCGCGTCCAAACGGAGCAGCCCTTCAAAGTCGCCGCAATGCCGTATTATTTTAAAAGCGGCCAGTTTTTCCATATTGGCCCGGATGCGCTGATGCCTGTCCAGATTTTTCAGATGCAGCAGCAAAAAGCAGGTCGGCGCTCTGCCGTATGCGGACAAGGGCAAATCTTTTGTGTGGTGCAGCAGCGAGTGAGAATATTTTCCGATTTCATGTATGATTCTCGCGTTTACAATGGGTTTTCCCAGGTGGAACGTACGCGCGTTTTGTGGATTGAAACGGAACAGGCGGGCATCGGCATGTATATTGTCCATCCAGCATGTCGGAAAAAAATTTGCATCGGCATTTTCCCGGAGAAACGACGTTACAAAATTGTCGTGGACAACACCATCTCCGTTATAGAGATAGAGATATTCATCAGAGTCTATAATTGTGAAAAATTCCGCGGAATTCGACAATGCCTCATAAATCGGCATACAAAATTCAGCCATGTGTATTCTGTCCATAAAACCGTCAAAGTGGATAAGCAATATATTTTTGCGATATTTTTTGTATATATTGATGACATGCTTATCCGACGACATATTGTCGAAGATGACAATTCTTGAATCGCCCACCATTGGAAGATGGTGCTGAATCCATCTTTCGATGAAAAAAGCTTCATTTTTTGTCTTTGTGACGATTTTAAAAACGGATTTTTCCCGCGCGATCAGGGAACATATCTTCTCAAGGGCGGCGGCGGCAAAGAACATGGTAAAAGTCTACCAGCCTCCGAGCGTGGCATCAACAGGAAATATCCTTTCTGGTCGGAGGAGAAATCATCTGTCAGTGATGATACAGTCTTGGGCGAAACCATAAAACCAGTATCGGCAATCTGGACGAAGCGGCAAAATTGCTGCTGAAGAATAACTGACGAACTTGCCGGGTACGGGCTCACGGCGAATTGGGGCACTGCCTCCTTGTCCGTACTATTGTCAAACGCGGCGCAATCGCTTATATCCTCCTTTGCCGATTCCGGCCTCATAACCCGGATTCGGCCCGGACGCATTTTTGAAGCTTACTCCAAGGAGTTGTCGCATGAAGGGCACCATTCGTCTGAAAACAGGACTGGCTGAAATGCTCAAGGGCGGGGTCATTATGGACGTCACCACGCCCGAACAGGCAAAAATCGCGGAAGGCGCGGGCGCCTGCGCCGTTATGGCCCTGGAGCGCGTTCCGGCGGACATCCGCGCCCAGGGGGGCGTGGCCCGCATGGCCGACCCCACTGTGGTCAAAGGCATTATGGAGGCCGTGAGCATCCCGGTCATGGCCAAAGCGCGCATAGGCCATTTTGTGGAAGCCCGTATCCTGGAGGCCCTCGGCGTTGACTATATTGACGAGAGCGAAGTGCTCACCCCGGCGGACGACAAACACCATATAGACAAACGGGCCTTCACCGTGCCCTTTGTCTGCGGCTGCCGCGACCTGGGCGAAGCCCTGCGCCGCATGGCCGAAGGCGCGGCCATGATACGCACCAAGGGCGAGCCGGGCACGGGCAATGTGGTGGAAGCGGTGCGCCACTGCCGCCGGGTTATGGATGAAGTGCGCCTGCTGTGCGCCCTGCCCGAGGACGAAGTGCCCAATTTCGCCAAAAATTGCGGCGCGCCGCTGGAAACGGCTCTGGCGACGCGCAAGAAGGGCCGCCTGCCGGTGGTCAATTTCGCGGCGGGCGGCATCGCCACCCCGGCGGACGCGGCCATGATGATACACCTCGGCTGCGACGGCGTTTTTGTGGGTTCAGGCATATTCAAATCCGGCAACCCCGAAAAACGCGCCAGAGCCATAGTACGGGCCGTGACCAATTACAAGGACTACACCATGCTGGCCGAAATTTCCCGCGATCTGGGCGAGCCGATGTCCGGCCTGGAAATTGCCTCCATCGCGCCCGCCGAGCGCATGCAGGAGAGGGGCTGGTAAATGCCGCTCATCGGGGTGCTGGCCCTGCAGGGGGCCTTCCGCGAGCATCTGGCCGCTCTGCGCCGCGTGGGCGTACGGGCGATGGAAATACGCCGGAAAACCCACATCGACGGCATTGACGCCCTGATGCTCCCCGGAGGGGAGAGTACGGCCATAGGCAAACTCCTCACCGAGGAAGACATGTTCAGCCCCCTGCTGGAACGCCTGCGAGGCGGCATGCCTGTTTACGGCACTTGCGCCGGATTGATACTGCTGTGCAAAACCATTGAACATTCCGGGCAGCCGCGTTTCGGAATACTTGACGCCACCGTGCGGCGCAACGCCTTCGGACGCCAGACGGACAGCTTTGAAACCAGGCTTTCCATCCCGGAGATCGGGAAAGGCGCCTTTCCCGCTGTTTTCATCCGCGCTCCGGCCATTACCGAAACCGGCCCCGGCGTCCGCGTGCTGGCCGAAATCGACGGGCGGGCCGTGGCTGTGCGGCAGGGCAATGCCCTGGCAACCGCCTTTCACCCAGAATTGACCAAAGACATACGCCTTCACCGCTATTTCGCCGACATGTGCCGCGCCGCCGCGACCCCCGGCGCGGATCGGGCAAACGCGTAAGGCATAACCGCAACAAAGGAACCCCTCATGGCTTATGATATCCGCTTGATGAAACTGGTAACGGGCGAACTTGTCATCGGCAAGTACGACACGGCCAAGGACAGCCTCAGTGACGTGGCCGCCATCCAGACCGTGCCGACACAGCAGGGCGTGCAGATGATGATGCTGCCTTACGGTTATCCCTTTGAATCCAATTTCAGCGGCGTTCTGGAAAGCGCGGCTTTTTTGTACCGTTACCGCGATACGCCCAAGGAGCTGCAAGACAAATACATTGAAGCGACCACCAATCTCACTGTGGCGGGGGGCCTCGGCAAGCTCCAGTTCGGCGCCGCGCCCGGCGCGGGCGGCAGCGGCCTGATCACCTGACGGAATTGAACCCCAGGCTCCCAGGGCGGCGCTGTATGCCGCCTTTTTTGCGCCACCATGCGTGAACTGCTGCCTCTCTTTCCGAAACCGAGCCGCTATGCCGGCATCGAAGACGGCATCCCCCGCAAAAATCCGGCGGATGTGCGCCTGACTGTCGCCCTGGCTTTTCCGGACACCTATGAAGTGGGCATGTCCTACCTGGGGCAAAAAATTCTCCACAACATCGTCAACAGTCATCCGCACTGGCTGGCCGAGCGCGCCCTGGCCCCGGAAAGGGAAACAGCCGCCATACTGCGCGCCCACAAGGCCCCGCTCTGTACCCTGGAATCCGACATCCCCCTTGCCGAAACTGATTGCCTCGCCTTTTCCGTCACCCATGAACTCTGCTATACAAATATCCTCTACATGCTCGACCTCGCGGGCATCCCCCTGCGTAGCGCCGACAGACCGCAGACCCTGGATGCCTGCCCCCTGATCATCACCGGCGGCGGCGCGCTGCTGAGCGCCGAACCCCTTGCGCCGTTCATCGACGTCATGGTTCTCGGCGACGGGGAGGAGAGCCTGCCCGACCTGCTGACCTTGCTGGAAAAAGCCTTGGAAAAAGCCTGGCCGCGCCGCCGCCTGCTGGAGGAGGCCCGGCACATCCCCGGCGTCTATGTTCCCTCGTTTTTCGCGGACCCGGCCGCCCCCGGCCTGCCGCCGAGGCCCCTCTTCGCCGACCACACCCGCCCGGCGCGGCGCATTGTGGCCGATCTCGACGCGGCCCCCTATCCCACCCGGCAGATCATCCCTGTGGGGGCCGTGCACAACCGGCTTTCTCTGGAAATCGCGCGCGGCTGCACACGCGGCTGCCGCTTTTGCCACGCGGGCATGGTTTACCGACCGGCACGCGAACGCTCCCTGCCGAATATCCTCCATCTTCTGCACGACTGCCTGGCCCGGACGGGCTTTGACGAGGTGTCCCTCCTGTCTTTGAGCGCCGGGGATTTTTCCGCCCTGAAAACCCTGTGTTTGAACGCCCTTGAGCACTGCGCCGCCGAACGCGTCAGCCTGTGTCTGCCTTCCTTGCGCGTGGGTTCCGTGGACGACGAAATCCTGGAGCGCATGGGCGGTCTGCGCCGCACGGGAATCACCCTCGCGCCGGAGGCCGGCAGTCAACGCTTGCGCGACGTCATCAACAAAGGAGTGACCGAAGAAGCGTTGCTGTTGCATGTCCAGAAGCTGCTGGCGCACGGCTGGAGGCAGGTCAAACTCTATTTCATGATCGGCCTGCCCACGGAAACGGACGACGACCTCGCGGCCATAGCCGACCTCTGCCGCAAAACGCGCGACGCCGCGCGCGGCGGCCCCCGCCTGGCGGTGACGGCCGCTGTGGCCCCCTTTGTGCCCAAGCCCTTTACCCCCTTCCAGTGGGAGGCGCAAATACCCCTTGAGGAAATGCGCCGCCGCATCAACCTGCTGCGCGGCCTTTTCAAGGGTCAGAAATGCCTGAAGCTGCGCTGGCACGAGCCGGACATGTGCCTGCTGGAAGGTCTGCTTTCCCGCGCGGACAGACGCATGGCCGACGTGGTGGAAAAAGCCTACAAAAAAGACGCAATATTCTGTAGCTGGGCGGAGGGTTTTAATCTTGCTCCCTGGCTTGAGGCCCTTGCCGAATGCGGACTTGATTCCGGGGAACTCACAGGTCCGCGCAAACCCGGCGGCCCGCTGCCCTGGAATCATCTGGAAGCGGGCGTTTCCGAAGATTTTCTGTTACGTGAGCGCGCCCGCGCCCTGGATGAAAACGGCCCGAAAATTTCCGAGGATTGCCGCTACAGCGTCTGCCGGCAGTGCGGCGCGTGCGATACCGCCGCCGGCCCTTCGCGCCTGGCCCGTACCAATGAGGAACGCATCGGCCACCGGCTTGTTCTGCCGCAGCGCGACCAACTTGCCCCCCAGGCCGCCCTTCAAGTTTCTTATCAAGTCTCTCATCAGACCGCTCACGAAGACCAGGGCAATTCCACCCGCCGGGCAGGCCCCAACCGCCCGCCGCCCATCGACGCGTCCCTCACCCTTAAGGCGGCCACCTGCCGCCTGTGGCATACCAAAACCGGCGGCAGCGCTTTTTTGAGCCAGTTGGAACTGCAAGCCATGTTGGATCGCGCCCTGCGCCGTGCAGGGCTGCCGCTGGCTTTTTCCCAAGGGTTTCATCCGCTGCCGCTGCTCTCTTTTGGGCGCGCCTTGCCGGTCGGGGTGGAAAGCCTGGCGGAATGGTTCATCATCACTCTGCGCAAAGTCCTTGCCCCAGAAGAAATTAAGGAGCGCCTCACCGCCCTGCCTCCGGGCATGGAACTCGTCCGCGTGGAAGAGATGACCAGTCCGGGCCGGATCATCCCGGCTCCGGCGGAAGAATTCCGCCTGCACCTCAGCGGCGGCGACATCCGCGACACGGCCCGCTGTTTTGAGGATTTCACCGCGCAACCGGTCTTTGCCCACATGCGCCAGACCAAAACCGGGCAGCGCAGCGACGACATCCGGCCCGTGCTGCATTGCTGGAGTATCGCCAGCGACGCCCCTGCGTACCCGTGCGCCGACGCCAGCGGATTTCCCGTTCCGGCCGTGACATTCGTGGCCGATTGGCGTACGCTGTATCTGTCGCCCCTGGCCTTCTGCCGCGCCGTGCTCGCCCCCCTCGGCCTGGAAGCCGACCTGAAGCGACGCCTGCGTCTTCTCAAAACAGCACAGTTGTTCACTGAAGACGGCATTGACCACGCCTCCTGCAAGGGACGGGCATCCGGCAAGGGAGTATGATATGGGTTCCTGCGTGCCTTTTGACGATGAAATTTCCTTTCCCGAACGCATCAAAACTCTCAGCAATGAAGAGTTGATGGAAATCTGGGAGGAAACGCAGCGCATAGAGCGCTTTTTTTCTTCAGAACTGCATCTGGAAATCTCCTTTGCCATGGACTATGAACATGCCATCGTCACGGAGCTTTCCCTGCGGGCCTGCAAAATGCCCATCCCCTGAACCCGCTCCGCAGGCGGGTGAACACGTCCGCAACGGCCGGAATGGTTCACTCCGGGGCGAATTATCTTTTCTCTGAAGGATTGCGCGCAAGCGCTCCCCTGTGGTATACTCGCCCGGACACGTGAACGGAATAAGGCTTACGCCTGTTTCCGACCGGGCCCGCCCCGGTGAACGCCAAGTGAATTGCGGAGGCAAGGTATGCGTGAAATTCCCTCGGAAAGTATTACCAAAGCCGTGGCTGAGCTGGCCGTCAGGGCCAACTGCGTTCTGCCGGAGGACGTGCGCGACGGTTTCAAAAAGGCGCTGCGGATTGAGCCGTCTCCCGTGGGCAGGGACGTTCTCGGCCAGATACTGCAAAATGCCGACATCGCCAGGCTTGAATCCATGCCCATCTGCCAGGATACCGGGCTGGCCGTGGTGTTCGCGGACATCGGGCAGGATGTGCGCATTGCCGGCGGAGATTTCGAAGAAGCCGTCCACGAGGGCATACGTCGGGGATATACCGACGGCTGGCTGCGCAAGTCCGTCGTGGCCGAGCCGCTCTTTGAACGCAAAAACACCGGGGACAACACGCCGGCCGTCATCCACGCGCGCATAGTGCCGGGCGACAGACTGCGCCTGCGCCTGGCGCCCAAGGGCGCGGGTTCGGAAAACAAGGGCCTTTTGAGAATGCTTGTTCCCGCCGACGGTCTTGAAGGAGTCAAAAAAACCGTTCTGGACGCCGTGATCGCCGCCGGTCCCAACTCCTGCCCGCCCATGATCGTAGGTGTGGGCATAGGCGGCAATATGGAAGTCGCCTGTCTTTGCGCCAAACGCGCTTGCGCGCGCGACGTGCTGTCAAAAAATCCCGACCCGCGCTATGCGGCCCTGGAGGAGGAACTCCTCGCCCTTGTCAACAAAACCGGCATCGGCCCGGCCGGTCTCGGCGGCGAAACAACGGCCCTGAAGGTCAATGTGGAATGGCGGCCCACTCACATAGCCTCCCTGCCCGTTGCCGTCAACATCAACTGCCACGCCGCCCGCCACGCGGAAGCAATATTGTAAGGAGACCGGCATGTCCGCACAAAAACACGTCACCGCGCCCTTTGACGACGCCACGGCCCGCTCCCTGCGCGCCGGCGACAGCGTGCTCCTCAGCGGAACCATCATCGCCGCGCGCGACGCCGCGCACAAGGAGCTTGTGGAAACCTTGCGACGGGGCGAAAAACTCCCCATAGATCTTCGCGGCGCGGTCGTTTATTACGTCGGGCCCGCGCCGGCCAAACCGGGGCAGCCCATCGGCTCGGCCGGGCCAACCACATCGGGCAGGATGGACGCCTATACCCCGGCCCTCATCGAGCAGGGAATCAAGGGCATGATAGGCAAAGGCTACCGCAAGCCGGAAGTGGTGGAAGCCATGAAAAAGCACGGCGTTCCCTATCTGGCCGCCGTGGGCGGCGTGGGCGCGCTTATCGCCCGGAGCATCAAAAAATATGAGGTGCTCGCCTACGAAGAACTCGGCCCGGAAGCCCTGGCCGCCATGAAGGTGGAAAACTTTCCCGCCATTGTGGTCATCGACGCGGACGGCAACGACTATTACGAGCAGGGCCAGACCCCCTACAGAAAAATTTGACTGAAACCCATCGCCGTCCCTGACGATGTATCCATCCCGTTCACGGCAAACTGAGCCGAGCTCCGGGCGTCCCCATCTTGACACGAGGCCACATCTCTGGAATTGTGTCCATGCGGTGTATCATAAGCCAGATGGCCCTCGCGGCCCACAACAACCAATCCATCAGAGGTATGCCATGTTTCTACGCATTGTCCGCTACGCCTTCGTCTTCATCGTCCTTGCCTTCTCTCCGGTTTCGGCGGCCCAGATCACCTTCAAACTCGGCCATATAGCCGACCCCAAGCTTCCCTATGCCCAAGGGGCGGAGAAAATGGCGGAGCTTGTCAAGGCCAAGACCAACGGTGAAGTGGAAATTCAGGTTTTTCCCTCCAGTCAGTTGGGCAATCAGCGCGACCTTATTGAGGGTCTGACCCTCAGCACCGTGGACATGACCCTGACCAGCACCGCCGTGTTCGGAAACTTTGTGCCGGAAATGGGCGTTTTTGACCTGCCCTTCATCTTCCGGGACATTCCTCACGCCTACAAAACCTTGGACACTGTGGGCATGGAAACAGCCAAACTTGGTGAAGCCAAGGGTTTGAAAACTCTTGCTTTCATGGAAAACGGCATCCGCCACATGACCAACAGCCGGCAGCCCATCAGAAAGCCCGCCGACGTCAAGGGCCTCAAACTGCGCGTTATGGAACAGCCCGTCTATATTGAAATGATCAAAGCCCTGGGCGGCAGCCCCACCCCCATGGCCTTCAGCGAAATTTACACGGCCCTGCAGAAGGGCGTCATCGACGGGCAGGAGAACCCCCTGGGTCACATCTGGACGTCACGCTTCTTTGAAGTACAGAAATACGTCTCCCTGACAGCGCACACCTATTCCGGCGAACCGATCCTCATTGCCGTGGCTTCCTGGAACAAGCTTAACCCCGCCCAGCAAAAGGCCCTGCAGGAAGCCGCCGTGGAAGCCAGCGCCTGGCAGCGGGATCTCTGCCGCCAGCAGGAAAAGGAATTCATCGGCTTCATCAACGCCAGCGGCAAAAGCCAGGTCAATGACGATGTGGATTTGAAAGCCTTTGCCGAAGCCACCAAGGGCACCTGGAAATTTTTTGCCGACAAGGTTAAAGGCGGCGGCGCCCTTATTGAAAAGATTGTGAATACAAAATAATTCCGGCGAACGGACGGGCGCAAGCCCGTCCCATATTGATGACAAACCCCGCAAAGCCGGGTTTTGTAAAGACACGCCCGTCCGTTTTGATTTGGAAGCCAAGTTCACGGGGCGGCCTGAAGGCCGCCCCCGGTCCGGCGCAACAAAACCGCATAAGGAACGTCCGTGGAAAAAATTTTGAAGGCCGCCGGCAAGGCGTTGGACATTATCGACAAGACTTTGAGCATTATTGTGGCCGCTCTCATAGGCTGCATGATGCTCTGGGTCTTCATCCAGGTCATCACCCGCTACGGCTTCAACTACACGCCCAGCTACGGGGAGGAACTGGCCCGCTACATGTTCGTGTGGGTGGTTTTTCTCTCCCTGCCCCTGGTGGCCAAAAAAGGCGGTCACATGGCCATAGAAATGATCACCGCCCGCGTCAAAGGCCGCGCCCTTAAAACTCTGCGCGTATGCGCGGACGCGCTGACGCTGACTTTTTTGGTTCTCATGGTGGATCAGGGAAGCAAAATGGCCAAGCTCCAGGCCATACAGACATCGCCGGCCCTGCAAATCCCCATGTCCTGGGTTTATTACGTCATCCCCGCCGGCTGCCTGATCATGCTGATCAATATGCTGATTTCCTTTATCACTCTTTTGCGCACGCCGGCCGACCGGCTTGACGGAGGCGCCTGATGGTTTTGTGGGTACTGATGATCAGCTTCGCGCTGATGCTGGCCACAGGCACGCCCATAGGCGTGGCCCTCAGCCTCTCCTCGGCCGTGGTCTTCTACGCCCTGCTGGATACTCCGCTCGTCGTGGTGGTGCAGCGCATGTTCACCTCGGTGGATTCCTTTTCCTTCATGGCCGTGCCTTTCTTCATGCTGGCCGGGGCCTTCATGTCCGAAGGAGGCGTGACCAAACGTATTGTGGACTTTTCCATGAGCCTTGTGGGCGCGCTGGCGGGCGGGCTGGCTCTGGTGGTGGCTGTGGCCGGCATGTTCTTTGCCGCGCTTTCCGGCTCTTCGGCCGCGACCACTGCCGCCATAGGCGCTTCCATGATCGACGAAATGGAAAGACGCGGTTACCCGCGCAGCTTCGCCGCCGCTGTGGTGGCTTCGGCCGGCACGGTGGGCATTGTCATTCCGCCTTCGGTCACCATGGTGGTTTACGGCTCCATCGCCGGCACGTCCATAGCCGATCTCTTTATGGGCGGCTTTGCGCCGGGCATTCTCATGGGCACATCCATGTGCCTGGTGAGCTGGTATATCTGCAAAAACAAAGGACTTATGGGAGAAGGCTCCTTTTCCCTGAAAAACGTCGCCAAATCCTTTGTGGAATGTTTCTGGGCCTTGATGATGCCGGTCATCATCCTGGGCGGCATCTATTCGGGCATTTTCACGCCCACGGAATCGGCCGCCGTGGCCGCCGTGTACGGCGCCTTTGTCGGCCTTTTCATCTACAGGGAACTCAAGTTCAGGGATATTCCCAAGGTGCTGGTTTCCGCCGCTCTGGCCACCACCATGATCATGTTTGTAGTGGGAGGAGCCAATGTTTTCGGCTGGATACTGACCAAGGCCCAGGTGCCGCACCATCTGGCCGCCCTGTTCACGCAGATGACCGACAGCCCCCTTGTGTTCATGATGCTGGTCAATGTGCTGCTGCTGGTCATCGGCACCCTGGTGAACGCCTCGGCGGCCGTGGTCATCGTCACACCCATACTCCTGCCGGTGGCCATAGCTCTGGGCATTGATCCGCTCTTTTTCGGCGTGCTCATGGTGGTCAACCTGGCCATAGGCTGCATTACCCCGCCGGTGGGGCTGGATCTCTTTGTGGTTTCCTCCATTACGGGAATCTCCATAGACGCGGTAACGAAAAAAATATTGCCCTATCTGGCCATTCTCATCGTTGATTTGATTATTCTGACCTATTTTCCGGGCATCATCACCTTTTTGCCCAATCTCATGCGTTAGAGCGGTTTACCATTGAAAATCCGAATTACGCTTTTGCGCCATGCCGGAAAGCAAGGGGCACAATGCCGTATCTGCGCAATTTGTACTGCAGCGTAATTTCCTATATATATATATGCGATAACTTTATATATATTTGTTACACAAAATAAAAGAACATACGTTCCAACAATCGTTCTTTTGTCCTTAAGTTCATCCAGCAGATAGATGGACCATACAAGGCCGCCGGCATGGGCAAGAACCGTAGAAACGCCGCCAAGCATTCCATAGAAATAGATGCGCTTGTCGGCGTATTTCCTGTTCACGGATTGAAAAAAACTTTTCAGCAGAACAACCGGCGGAAAAGACGGCCATAACATGCTTATGGCGTAAAATGCACCGAAGACGCCCACACACAGACGGAAAAACTTTGCCGGTATAACGGGGAGCAGCAGCGTCCCGACAAGTAAACCGGGAATCGCGGCAAGCAGCAGTCTGACGATGATGCCTGTCGGCGCCCACTGTTTCCAGTAATAGCGCAAGCCCCATATATCCGAGGCAAGCATCATGGGTGCGCCAAGCCCCAAAGCGAATTTCGCGGGAAAAGCCAGAGACAGGGTGGGCAGCAAAAATACTCCGGAGCCGATACCCACGCCGGTCTTGATGACGCCGGAACAAAAACCCGTGATGACGACAACGGCAATTTCCCAAAGGTCCATGCCATACCCCGCAAATATTCTTTCCAGGGATAGAGCAATATGCGTGCCGATAATTTTATTTAAATTTTACACATAGATATGTTTCATTAGCATAAAAAAAGATTAATATTGGGCATAATTCTGCCCAATATTAATCTATAGACCAATATCAAACAGCAACAGTAAAACTGTCTTTAATACGCCATCAACCATCCCGAAAACGAATTGCATCCATAAAAACGCAAAAAGGGCCGACATGCATTGCAGAACTGCCCGGCGCTGTGTATACTTGCGGCGCAATTGCCCCCGTCCTGAAAGCGGGAGGGCAAAACAAAACCCCGCAAGGAGACGCAACATGGCTTTATTTACCCCCCAGGAAGCGCTGGACTATCATTCCAAAGTACGGCCCGGCAAAGTGGAAGTGATGCCGGTCAAACCCTGCCGCAATCAGAAAGATCTCTCCATGGCCTACAGCCCTGGTGTCGCCGAGGCATGCAGAGCCATTCACGCGGACAAGGAGCTTGTTTACACCCACACCGGCAAAGGGAACCTCGTCGCCGTTGTTTCCAACGGCACGGCCGTGCTCGGCCTCGGCAACATCGGCCCGGAAGCCGGCAAGCCCGTTATGGAGGGCAAAGGAGTGCTCTTCAAAGTGTTCGCGGACGTCGACTGCTACGATATCAACCTGGCCGTCACAGATCAGGACAAATTGTGCGAAATCGTCAAAGCCATGGAGCCGACCTTCGGCGGCATCAACCTTGAGGATATCAAGGCCCCGGAATGCTTTTATATTGAAGACAGACTGAAAAAAGAAATGAACAGTCCGGTCTTCCACGACGATCAGCACGGCACAGCCATTATCTCCGGCGCCGGACTTATCAACGCCCTGGAAATTTCGGGCAAAAAAATTGAAGACCTCAAACTGGTAATCAGCGGCGCCGGCGCGGCGGGCATCGCCTGCGGACGCTTTTATGTGAGCATGGGCGTTTCTCCCGAAAACGTCGCCATGTTCGACTCGCGCGGCCATATCCACACCGGCCGTAAAGATCTCAACCCCCAAAAAATGGAATTCGCGCAAAAAAAAGCCTTTGCCGGTCTGGCCGAAGCTTTCAAGGGCGCCGACATGTTTCTTGGCCTTTCCCAGGCAGGTCTGGTTTCCGAGGAAATGGTCAAGAGCATGGCCAAGCACCCGGTGCTTTTCGCCTGCGCCAACCCCGTGCCGGAAATCGACTACCCCGTCGCCAAAAAAGCGCGCCCCGACGCCATTATGGGCACGGGCCGCTCCGATTTCCCCAACCAGATCAACAATGTTTCCGGCTTTCCCTTCATTTTCAGGGGTGCGCTGGACGTGCGCGCCAGAGAAATCAACGAACCCATGAAGCTGGCCGCCGCCAGAGCCATTGCCGCCCTGGCCAAGGAGCCGGCTCCGGCTTACGTGCTTGAAGCCTATGGGGCCAAAGAATTCAGCTTCGGCATGGATTACGTCATCCCCAAACCCCTTGACCTGCGCCTTATCGAGTATGTGGCCGGGGCTGTCGCCGAAAGCGCCATGAACACCGGCGCGGCGCGGCGGGAAATAGATATGGGAACCTATCGGCAAAGTCTGCGTGAACGCCTCAAAGCCTCACGCGAACGCATGGAAAGCCTGGTGAAAGCCTACGGATGGTAGCCCCGGCATTTTTGTCGGGACAGAACGGCCCGACGGCGTTGATGAAAGCCTTTTCACCCTGAAATGCTTGCTTGGAGCGGCGAAACACGTTCGTCTTGCAAGCATTTCATGATGCGGATTTCAAAAAATCCGCAAGGGATAGGCATCCGATATGCCCCTGACGGGGCAACGGCTGACGATCCGCGCTGAGCTGTCAAACATTTTCAATGTTGAACCGCTCTACATCTGGAGCCTTTTACCATTGTCAACAGTAAAAATACGCTGAAAGCGGCCTTGAGGATATTGCCCAAGGCCGCTTTCGCGGATGGAAGCCGCCGCGCCCGGCACAGACGGCGGACATGGATTTTTTCTGTGCTTCACAAGTGAGCGGCAGCGCAAGCACGAAACGCCGCCGGAGCGATTTCAGAACGAAATCGCTATTGTAACGCCTGAGCAATGGCGGCGGCGGAAGGCGCGGCCAACGGCTTGCCGTCCACAATGACGGCGGGCAGGCTTTTAACGCCGTAATACCCACTTATCTGCACCGCCTGATACAAATTCACATTGCCCGCATCATAGCAATATTTTGAAATCTCCAACTCCCGCTCGGGAGCAACGGCGGGCCGCAGCCGGCTCATATACTCGTACAGCATGGGATAGTCCGAGGGCTGCGCCGTCGCGTCATACTCACTGTTAAAGGACGCTGCCCGGCCCTTGAGACGCTTTTGCTCGACTTTGACGGCATTCCAACGCGCAAGGGCGTGGCTGAGCCACGGCATGGCCTGATCCGGGCGGGAATGACTGAGCCAGATGGCGAAGCCCATTAAATCGGTACCATAGTTTTCCCCACTGCGAGCGAATACAGCGATTTTCACCCGTGCCGGAGAAAGGGAACGCGCGGCCTCAGCGACAGCCTGCCATATTTTTTCGCTTTGCGGCGCGGCAAAATCCAACAGGACAAGAATTTCATGTAGGGCGCGGGCGTCGCCGAAAACAATGGGATACAACTCCTCCCGCCAATGCCGGCGATAGGCGATTTCGCCTTCAATGCGATGCGCGCTCGCGCCCATCCGCTTGATCATTTGTTCGCTCTCGGCGGACAGACGGCGCGTATCGGGCAGGACATCATTCATATAGGGATTGAAGGCATTCACCCCCTTGCCGGGAGACGCCGCAGCAGCCACCCTTGCGGCTTCCGGGCCGCAAACCGTCGCATACAGAACCAGACACAACACAGCGGCAAGACAATTGCGCATAGGTCACTCCAGGGTAACAGATTGAAAGGCGCGCGCCGGCGGCCTCAGCCCCAGAGCCAGAACGGCTTCTTCAAGGTGGCGCAGCCATATTTCCGCCAGACCGGCGTATTCAGCCATGCCTTTCAGCACAGGGGTACAGATTCTGCCGGCAGCCTCAATGCGCGAACGCCACGATGTCTCCTGCTCGCCGGCCATATCCCGCAGGGCGTGACGCCCCACAACGGAAAGCAGCGGCATGAGCCAGACGCGCGCGGCCGACAGCCTGGGCAGGATATCTTCCAGAGCCGTCCCGCCGTTCATGGCCCCCACATGCACACGGCTGTCCAGGGCATACACGGCCGCAGCCAAATCCCCATACCGCGCCACCATCTCGTGACGGGCGCCGTGTCCCATCAAAACGACATCCTCGCCAGGATGGCGCTCTTCCGGCAAATGCCGCAAAATCGCCTCCGCCGCCTCGCGCACATCGCTGTCCGCGTCCAGCAGAGGCCGCCCCGTGCAACAGACTATGCCGGCGCTCTGAGCGACCTCCCGCACGGCAGCGCACAATTCGGCATATTCTTTGCCGGCAATGGTTTGCAGCGGCTGCACGGCAATTTTTTCAAAGCGTTCCAAAGCCAGCCGCCGCAATGCTTTGGCTGTGGAATCGCTCTTTTGCCGCGCCTGGACAAGACGCTCACGCAACACGACTGAAGTATACGCCCAACGTACGGGCAATTCCGGGAAACGAGCGCGCACAAGCGCGTCAAAATTTTTCAGGGAATTTTGCCCCTGAATATTGCTTGCGCCGAAGGCCGCCAAAAGAATAGCACATCTCATTTCCGGCTTTAATGACCTGTAATGCCGTATTTTTTCAATTTATACTGCAGAAGGCTCTTGGAAATTCCAAGGTATTCCGCCGTCTTGACCTGTACAAGCTCAGCGCGGACAAGGGCACGACGTATGAGCGCCGCCTCAATTTTTTCCAGAGTGTCGGCCAAATCCAATTGCACCGGCAGCAGATCCACAGCGCTTTTGAACTGCGCCTCCTCGTCGCGGATATCCGGCGGCAGGTCATCCACGCCTATAACCGCCCCCGCTCCCAGCACAAGGCAGCTTTCCACCACATTTTCAAGCTGGCGGATATTTCCCGGCCATTCATAGCCTGTAAGATAATTCAGCGCCTCCGGGGTAAAGGATTTCTGCGGCATGTTGTTTTCCGCCAGAACCTTTTCCACAAAGTGCGCCACCAGCGGAGAAATGTCTTCACGCCGCTCGCGCAACGGCGGCAGAGGAATCTGCACCACATTCAAACGGTAAAACAAATCCTCCCGAAAAAGGCCCTTTTCCACAAGATTCATCAAATCCTTGTTGGTGGCGGCGACAACGCGGATGTCCACCTCCACCGGTTCGCTGCCGCCGACGCGCTCAAAACGGCGCTCCTGAAGCACGCGCAGAAGCTTTACCTGTAAATCCGGCGTCAATTCGCCCAGTTCATCCAAAAACAGCGTGCCCCCGTCAGCCTGCTCAAATCGCCCCCTGCGCATGGCGACAGCCCCGGTAAAAGAACCCTTTTCGTGCCCGAAAAGCTCGCTCTCCAGCACGCCCGGATTCAGCGCCATGCAGTTCACCGAAATAAAAGGCTTGTCTTTACGCGGACTCGTATAATGAATCGCACGGGCCACAAGCTCTTTACCGGTGCCGGACTCTCCGGTGATAAGCACTGTGGAACGGCTTGGGGCAGCACGGTCAACCATGACCAGCACATCACGCACAGCGCGGCTGCGCCCGATGATCTTGTGGATGCCGTACCTGTCTTCCATGGCTTCCTGCAAAAGACGGTATTGCCTGTGGGCACGGGAAAGTTCCGCAGCATTGTGGACGGAAAGCAGGAGTTCATCGTTGGAAAAGGGCTTTGTGATATAGTCAAAAGCTCCGGATTTCATCACTTCGACGGCGCTTTCAATGGAACCGAAGGCCGTCATGATGAGCACGGGTATATGCGGCCAGCTTTTTTTGACCCGCTGCAATACTTCCCGCCCGGAAACTTTGGGCATCTTCATATCCGTCACAAGAACATCCACTTCGCTCTCACCCAGAAAAGCCAAGGCCGTCTCAGGGTCATTAACGGCCGTTACCGTATACCCCGCATCTTCCAGAAGTGTCTGCAGCACCAGGAGATAATTTTTTTCGTCATCCACAATCAGGATGTGTGACCGTTCACTCATTTAACGACTCCACTGCCACGGGGGCGTACCCATCGGCAGACTCCAAAGGCCGCGTTTTTCCACAACGGCCTGATGTTCTTGAATATACCAGCGGCGGCAAAAGATGGCCCTGCACTGCGCGCGATTGACCCAGGCAAGCCCCTCATAGACAAGCTGATAATTTATTGAAGTCCTGTCAAGTTGAATAAGGGCGCGCCAATCTCCCGCCTTGTCGGCTGAAACTGATTCCACGCTGATCTCCTCCCCTTCGGGGAGTTTCGCGTTGAGCCAATCCAGAGCCTCTCGCCCGTAAGGCTGGCGCTCCGTGGGGACGTCTATGCCGTAAAAAAAATACCGTTCGAAGGGCTCCTCCAGGGTTTTGCCGTTGCTGACGACAACGGAACCCCCACCCTCAACACGCACGACATACACCTCACGCGCCTGCAATTGCGCTGTCGCGCAGAAAAAACACAACGCGGTCAGCAGGAAAATCCGCTCGAACATGTGCCCTCCCGGCAAATTCAAGGCACAGCGTAATATTATTTCGCCTGGAGAACAATACTTTCTGACCATGCGGCGCCGAAACGAATACGTCTTTGTAGTCTATTTCTTGCGCATTACCTCAATGACGTCGGTACGCTTGTTGATCCGGATGGGGAGCAAACATACCGCCCTTGCCACCCGCAAGAGCGGCCAGAGTCAGCCAGAGCGCGTGCACAACACAAGAATCAGGCCTTTAAGCATAATTCCTTCCAAGTTGCTCGAAACAGCAATCGCGCTTGAAACAAGACATAAACGTATCCGGCAACAGCCACCTCGTCAAGAATCATGGCGAAATCAGGACGAAAGTCGCTCTGTGGATTCTTGCCGGGAGCTGCCTGCCCGCGGCAAACCCCTGGACAGTTTGCCGCTCTGGCTATAGCATGGATTCTGCTTGCTGCCCGCCCGACAAGCCGCCGTCCCGACAGATCATGTGAGCAAGGCATGCTTTCAGCGTTTTCAATTTCCCGGAAAGGCCAGCCTGCAAAAATTTCGTTCCAAGCCTGACAGTCATTTTACCGTGCAATTGAGCGCCTCGGACAACAGAGGCTGAAGCAAGGAGGCGAAGAAATGTTGATGCCGTTCGACTGTTCGCTCCAGACCGAAAAGGAAGGTTTTTATGACATCACCGCCGCCGTCAGAGAAACAATCAGGAAAAGCGGCGTGACGGATGGACTGTGCCTTGTGTACTGCCCGCACACCACAGCGGGGATTACCATAAACGAAAACGCGGATCCCGACGTCGTGCGGGATTTACTTTACGGACTCGGCACGGCCTTTCCCGACAGATCTGAATTCCGCCATGCGGAAGGAAACAGCGCCGCCCATCTGAAGGCAAGCTGCATCGGTTCGAGCGTGATCCTGATGGTGGAAAATGGCGCGCCCGTGCTCGGCACATGGCAGGGCGTGTATTTTTGCGAATTCGACGGGCCGCGCGCACGTAAATACCTCATCAAGGTCATCGCGGGATAATCTTCAAGAAAAAAACATCAGAAGACTTTTTCGCCGTCTGACGCGGGCATTCGGCAACGGCGTCGCTCTCCTGTTTCATTCAGCCGACCCGCAGTGCGCCGCTTCACTGGCCGGCGGGGTTGACGGACATGTCGTCTTGCGCCGGAACGGGCAATTCCCGCCCGGCTCCGCATCCGGCAAAAAAATATTGCAAAATTACCTGTGTTCTGTTTATCATCAGACATAAAAGTGTTGTCGGCATTTACACGGCCGGCAGCCCTTGTTTTTTAACTTCAAATGTGGAGGCGCCTTATGAGTGTAGACGCAAAGAGCATGCATTTGGGCCAGATCACCAGTTTTTTCATTCCCACCGTAACGCTGATTGGGCAGGATTGTTCCTGTGAAATCCCCGTGCGCCTGAAAAGCATCGGCGGCAAAAAACCGCTGATCGTCACTGACCCCGGCATTGTAAAAGCGGGCATATTGCGGCAGATCACCGACATCCTCGACAAGGCCAGGATGAAATACGCCATTTATGATCAAACAGTGCCCAACCCCACCGATAAAAATGTCGCGGCAGCCGTCAAGGTTTATCAAAGCGAAAAGTGCGACTCCCTTATCACCCTTGGAGGAGGCAGTTCTCACGACTGCGGCAAGGGTGTCGGTTTTGTGATGGCAAATGGCGGCAAAATCCACGATTACGAAGGCGTGGACAAATCCTCAAAGCCGTTCCCGCCCTATGTGGCCGTCAACACCACCGCCGGCACCGCGTCGGAAATGACACGCTTTTGCATCATCACAGACACCTCGCGCAAAGTCAAAATGGCGATTGTGGACTGGCGTTGTACCCCGAGCGTGGCCATTGACGACCCGCTGCTGATGATGGGCATGCCGCCGGCGCTGACGGCGGCCACCGGCATGGACGCTCTCACTCACGCTGTCGAGGCCTATGTTTCCACAGCCGCGACGCCCATGACCGATGCCTGCGCGGAAAAAGCCATGGAATACATCAACAGGTATCTGCGCCGGGCTGTGGCCAACGGCAGGGAAAAAGAAGCCCGCGAAGGCATGTGCTACGCCCAGTATCTTGCCGGAATGGCTTTCAACAACGCCAGCCTTGGACATGTGCATGCGATGGCTCACCAACTCGGCGGTTTTTATGATCTCCCCCACGGTGAATGCAACGCCATTCTGTTGCCCCATGTCAGCCAATACAATCTGATTTCCAGCCGACGCCGCTTCGCGCGTATCGCCCAACTGCTGGGCGAGCGCACGGAGGGCATCAGTTCCTCCGAAGCCTCGCAGAAAGCCATTACCGCCATCAACATCCTTTCCAAAGATGTCGGCATCCCTTCCGGGCTTATTGCGCTCGGCAAAAAATACGGCAAGACAGTGAAAGCCGAAGATATTCCCGTCATGACGGCAAACGCGCAGAAAGACGCCTGTGGCCTGACAAATCCGCGCACCATGACCGACGAAGCTGTGGCCGCAATTTACAAAGCGGCGCTCTGAGTTTGAGTTTTCAATAAGATCACAGGCCCGCGTCAACCCTTTGCCGGTGATGCGGGCCTGTTTTCGCTCAGGCTCCAGCCTGATGAAAATCCGCGCTGAGCGGTCAAATATTTCCAATGTTAAACCGCTCTAAAACCCTTGTTCAGCCGTTTTCTTGGCCTGTCTCGCTGCCTTGCGCCCTTCCTTCGCTTTGGGGACATCCCCCGAAATACCGCGCCGGTTCAAAGAATGTTGCGCTATTATATTCCCCTGGTCAGCCGCTTTTTGAATCCATTCCAGCGCCTTGCCTTCATCCCTGGGGACACCGTCTCCTGTCTCGTACATATAACTCAAAACCAGCACCGCTTCGACATTTCCGTTGTCAGCGGCTTTTTGAATCCATTCCAGCGGGTCACGCTTGTCCTTGGGGACGCCGAGTGCCTTGAGATACATGAGACCCAAAAGCAATTGCGCGTGAGTATTTCCCTCTTCAGCCGCCTTTTGCAGTTCTTTATGGCTCATGTTCTGAAACACGGCCATTGCTGTCCGGCTAAGCCGCCAAGTCTAACAAGCTGAGATAGCGCGAGTTATCTGTTTTTCGTCGTCGTGGATTCAGCAGTTCTTCCAAAGAAGCCGTACCGAGCAGATTGAGCTG
>JAITGC010000062.1 GCA_031280915.1 Desulfovibrio sp.
GATATGCTTTGCGCTTGGGCAAAACCTTCGGTCTCGATGAAAGGCCGCAGGGAACGGCAATACCTGTTGTCGTTCCCGCGACGGCTGGGAGGCATGAAAGCGTCGATATCATTTTCGTACCCGGCATAGCGGCGGATGACGCTCCGCATCTCCGCCAAACCAACGTTCGCGCAGTCCAGATGCACATGCAGCCCACAGCGGCGATCCACCCTGCCGCCGGCATCATCAAGGGCGGTGACCACAGTCGTGATGTCCGCCAGTCCCCGCTGACCTTGCAGGATCGGCGATACCACTTCAAATCCGTCCCGCACGGAGTTGTCGGGCACGATTTTCCACCAGGATCTGGTGACATGGTTATAGTCCTCCTCGCGGATATCGCAGCCCACCATCCGCAATACCCGTATCGCATGGGTTCGGGTGATGCCGGTCAGTTCGATTTCCACTCCGAAAGCCCTGTCCATAACCGCCTCCACAGCCCTCGCTGTCGCGATGGCTGTTTCGCGTTGTTCCGGCGCGAAGCCAAGGGAAATATCCACAACATGTCGGATAAAAAGAAAAAAGCCGGGGATTGTTCCCCGGCGTGGATGGTTCGAAGCGTGCGTCGGTGAATATTACCGCGCCGCGTGTCGCATATCTTTCAGAAGTAAAAACAAATGCAGGGGATTAGTTGGACTTGCCTCGAATTCCCAACGCAAATACCATTGTCGCGCCGCGTCATCCTTGGCGTGAACCAACATAGCCCGGACTCCGGCGATATCGGCGGCCTGTAACGTGCGTAACAAGGCGTCTTTCAGTAATGCCTTGCCTATTCCGCATCGCTGTTGCTCCAGGTTGACCGCCAAACGAGCCAGCAGCATGACCGGCACGGGATGCCGGGCCAGCCCCTTGCCGACGCGTTCCGGCGCATTGGCCCAGTCCACAGCGGCGACGCTCAAACTGTAGTAGCCGACAATCCCCACATCGGAAACGGCGACATACGTTTGCGCACTGTTCGCCTTTTGGTTGACCCAAGCATAACGCCGGAGGTAGCGGTCAAGCGACGGCCTCCCGCAAGAGAAGGCATCCGTAACGTCATCAGCCTTCAGCTTCCGGATGATCACTCAAACGCTCCGGCGTTGCCCGTTCCGGTCAGCAACTCCCGCAAGGCGGGCTTGTCCTGAACAGGACGGTCGAGAATTGCTTGAAATTCCCGCCATTGCGCGTCGTCCAGCAAAAAGAGGCGCTGCTCCGCCAAAGTTTCATGGGCGGCGGCTATACCGGCTTCCAGAAGGAACTCGCTGACATTTTTATGTTTGGCTTGCGCGGCTGTCTGCAACAACGTTTTCACCGGCACACTGGCCCGCACGTCTATTCGCTCTGTTTTTGCCCGTTGCACAAGAGACATGGCGTACCTCCTTTTCCCCACTATAGCGTCCGTACAATGTCCTGACAAGATGTATTTTTTCGGCACCTCCCCATGTCAAACCCTCATGGGGAAAATTCTCTGAGAAAAAAGTGAGAATGCTCTGTTTAACAGGCAGAGAAATTTAACAGCTTCAATTTTGTAAGGACAACTCCAAATCAGGCAATGACACACTCAGGCATTCAATATATCCATATATTGCCCATAGGCAAAGAGCCGGTTGCGTTTGTTGTCGTTCAGCCGGCGGACAATATGCAGCTTTTCCAGATTGGACAGAGCCTTATTTACTGTTGCGGCGCTCAGGCCGGTCTTGCCGGCGATCCAGGCAGCCGTGACTATAGGCCGCTCCAGCAAGGCGGCATGGACTTGTGCAGCGGAAGAAGCGGCTCGGCCAAGATGGGCAATGCCGGCTTTGTCCGCTTCCGCCATGTTTGCCAATTTGTTGATCGACGCAACTCCTTGAGAAGCTGTTACGCATACCGCCTCCGCAAAAAACAACAGCCATGCTTCCCAATCGCCGGTGATGCGGACATTGTTAAGCAGATCATAATAGTATTGCCGATGCTCTTTGAAATACAGACTCAGGTAGAGCAACGGCTCACGAAGCACGCTTTGTTCACACAGAATGAGCGTGATGAGCAGGCGACCCAAGCGCCCGTTCCCATCGAGGAAGGGATGGATTGTTTCAAACTGGACATGCGCCAAAGCGGCCTTCAAAAGCGGAGGTGTTGCTTGGGGTATGTCATGCAGAAATTTTTCCAGATCGCCAAGGCATTCCAGAACATTTTCCGCAGGGGGCGGCACAAAATAGGCATTGCCGGGGCGAGTGCCGCCTATCCAGTTTTGGCTGCGCCGAAATTCGCCGGGATCAGCATGTTGTCCACGGCCTTCGGCCAGAAGGATGGAATGCATTTCGCGCATGAGGCGCAAAGAAAGAGGAAAACCTTCGGCCAGACGTTTCAGGCCGTGTTCCAGCGCGGCAACGTAATTGCTCACTTCCCGCACGTCCGCCAGCGGCACGCCCGGTTCCTGATCGATCTCGTAGAGCAACAGGTCGGAAAGTGAAGATTGCGTGCCTTCAATCATGGAAGAAAACACAGCTTCTTTACGGACGTACATATAGAGAAAGAGCGGCGTGCTTGGCAGCATTGTTGAAGCGCTGTCCAGACGGCCAAGGGTGACCAGGGCGGAGTCAAAGGCAGTGAGCAGTTCCGGCGACCATTCAACGGGCGGCTCAGGTGGCAACGGGGCGGGGATGAATGCCTTTGCCTTTTCGCCTGTACTGGGGATAGGCAGATAGTAGCCTTGCGGCGATCGTTTCATAGGCGCCCTAAAATAAGAAGAGACATTATTTTATTTTTATCCCTTATCATAAAATAAAAATGGCGGCAAGTAAACGGCTGGTTGCTTTTGAACTAATGTCAGATTATGAAACTTAAGGAAACGCTGCTAAACTGATCAAAAACTGAAAGGAGATTACAAAAATGAACGGACGCGCAATCACGGTGAAGGGCATCGGAAGTGTTGCCGCCAAGCCTGATTTGACCGTTATTACCATGAATCTGACAACGACAATGCCAGATTACGCACAAACAATGGAACGCGCCTCCAAGGATGTTGAAGGTGTCCGTCACGCCCTTATTTCCATTGGATATGCGCGGGAATCGCTGAAAACCGCCAATTTCAATATCCGTATGGAATATGATTTTTTCAAAGATAAAAACGGTGACAGGAAGCAGAAATTCAAAGGCTACACATGTACGCATGCGCTGAAACTGGAACTGGACTTTGACATGAAGCACTTGGGCGAAACACTCACGGCCATTTCTACTTGCGGAAGCCACCCCGATTTTAAGATTGCTTTTTCGGTCAAGGATAAGGCAGCTGTTTCTGCGGAACTGCTTGAAAGCGCAATCACCAACGCCAAAGACAAAGCCGTCGTTTTGGCAAAGGCGGCGGGAATTCAGTTGGGGGCAATACAACGCATTGATTATTCATGGGGCGAGCTACGGCTGCTGTCGGAAACGGAGTTCGGCAACGGTATGTTCTGTGAGGTCCGGGGGGCTGCTGTTGACATCGAACCAGAGGATATTCATGCGAATGATTCCGTCACGGTTGTGTGGGAGATCGAATAACTTGTAGTAATTCAGTATGGAAGGGCGCGTTGAACTGGAACAGGCCAGACATCTCAATGAGAAAATCTAAAGGGCGTAATTGGACAAAACAGTCAGCTTTCTTTCGCGGGAAGCGGCTCCCGGCACGGGATTGAACTGGGTACCCAGTGATTAACAGTCTCAAAGTTGATATGCTATATTGGGGCTATGACCCCAAACCCCATCCGGGGGGAATGATTCCCCCCGGCCCTCTCGGCCAGTGAGAGATGCCGGAGCAATTTCAAAGCGAAATTGCTCCGGCACCTTTTGTCCCCGGCATATGCAGGGGGGATCACTCCGTAAGCTCCACCACCACTGTTCTCTGCCCGGAACGCCCGAAGTTATCCACCACCCGCACAGAGCTTACGCCCCCCGGCGGGACCCAGACCAAATGTTCATCCGGGCGGCTGCGGCCAATGAAAACGCCTTCGGAGAACCAAAAAAAATCGGTTACATCGGCATCGCCGGAAGCATGCAGGGTCAGCACGGTATCCTGCGGGCGGCTCAGGCTGCGGTGATAGACCACGCCGGGTTTGGGCGAAAGAATTTCCGGCGGCAGTCCGCCGGTATTGTCCGCAGCGCCGCATTCCGGGCTGAAGGGCGGGGGGGCCGGTTTGACGATCCCGGCCTGGCGGAAAACCTGGCGCAGATCCGTGGGCCAGAACTCCCAGGTGCGCCGTTCGGTTTTGCCCGGCGTTTCCACACAGGCGCGCAGCCCGCTTTCCCGGTCAACCAGAATTTGCCGGAATACCCCGGAATCTTCAATGGGTGAGACGCCGGGTATGAACCAGGTCTCTTCCCGATGCGGACACAGGCTGGTATTCAGGTCGCCGGTTTCAGAACAGACCTTGACTCTGACCAGGTTTAGATCTGCCAGACCGCGTCCGGGCAGGTCCTCCAGCTGTTCCATATTCGATACGGCCTCGGCTATATCCAGAAACAGGGGCGCGGCCACGCGGCCGCCCATGAACACAGGGTTAGGGCGGTTGTCAAAATTGCCCACCCAGACCACCAGGACGTAAGGGCCGAAAACGCCGGCGGTCCAGGCGTCGCGCAGACCATTGGATGTTCCGGTTTTGCCGTACAGCGGCACGCGGCGGCCATAATCTCCGGGCGTACCGCGCGCTGCGGGCAGATTGCGCAGCATGTTCAGGGCAAGAGCGCAGGCTTCGGCGCTGAGCAGCCTGGGGCCGTCCGGCATCCCGCGCCCGTCCCTGAAAAGCACGGGTTCGCGCGCTATGCCCCGGTTGGCCAGCAGGGCGTACAAAGAGGCCGTTTCACGCATGTTTATCTCCGCTCCGCCAAGCACCAGGGCCAGGCCGTAATGCTCCCGTCCATGATCAAAGCGCACCCCGGCCCGGCGCAAAAAAGCATATAGATCCGGCCTCTCCCCCTCCTGTCCCGCTTCTTCCTTCCCCAGGCGTCCGGCCAGGCTTATGGCCGGTATGTTCCGGCTGGAACGCAGGGCTTCGGTCGCGCTCAAGGGCCCGCGAAAGGTCTGATCCGCGTTTTCAGGATCATAGCCGCCAAAGCTGCGCGGCGAATCGTAAAGCAGGGTTTTGGGGTGAATCAGACCCTGGTCCAGCGCCAGGGCATAAATAAACGGCTTAAGGACGGAACCCGGCGAGCGCCTGGCCTTGGTGCCGTCCACCTGTCCTTCGATCTCCGCATTGAAAAAATCCGCCGAACCCACCAGGGCGCGTATCTCCATGCTCGGCCAGTGCAGCAGCAAGGCGCAGGCATTGTTCACCCCCAGGCGGGCATGGCGCTCCACCACCGCCTGAACCCTGCCTTCCAACAATTTTTGCAGGCGCAAATCCAGGGTGGTACGCGCCGTTTCTGGGCCAGGGCGGTTCAAAACGGCCTCGGCGCTGACATGCGGGGCGATAAACGGCAGATCCGCCGGACTGAAAACCTCCAGCCTGCCTCGGCTCAACCGCGCGCTGCCCTCATCTTCCGGATGCCGCTCCATCCAGAGTCCGAACAGGCGCTTTCGGGCCGATTCCAGCGCATCGCTCTCCACGGCCTGGGGGCCGCGGCTGGAAGGGTTCTGCGGGGTTACGGCCAGTGAGACCGCTTCGGGTAAATTCAGACGGCTTGGCTGCTTGCGGTAATAAATAAGGCTGGCCGCTCCGCAGCCTTCAATATTGCCGCCGTAGGGGGCCAGATTTAAATACGCCTCCAGGATATCCTTCTTGCTGTAATGCAGTTCGTAGGCCAGGGCGCGTT
>JAITGC010000014.1 GCA_031280915.1 Desulfovibrio sp.
CCGGAGGCAACCTGGGCAACCATATCGGGATTGAAGCCGGAACCTTGGAATATCTTGACCAAGGCCACTGAGGCGCACAAAGAAATGGTGGCCGCCTTCATTTTGACGGCGGTTTCCGTCCAAGCCTTGACAGCCTTTTCAGTCGGCATCTTGTGCATGACGATAGCCAGAAGCGCCACCAACATAAAAGGAATTGTGCCCGGCAGGTAGAGCAGCTTCAGACTTTCATTGACAGCCCCCAATTTTTTCCCGGCCACGTCAACGGCCGAAAAGCCCAAAATGCTGTTGAAGGACACAACGGCGTTGGCGTTCAGCCAGCCCTTGAGGCCCCAACTGTCAACGCGCGTCACTACCAGGATAAGTCCAATGAGGATATAGGGCAGCCAAGCCATGAACTGGCTCATGTGCGGCTTGAGTTCCGTCGTTCCGCTGAAAGAGATGTCGCCGGTCCAGTCCTTTTCCCACTTACTGGCTTCACCAAAGGTCCAGACGTCCTTGGGCACGCAAAAGCCCTTCTTGGCGCCGGTGACGATGATGCCGAGACCGATGAGCCCGCCCACCAGAGAAGGAATTTCCGGCCCAATGACCCAAGCCAGAATAATGTAAGGAATTATAAAGGAGGTGGCCGCGAAAATGCAGAATTTCCAAGCCGCAAAACCGTCCGACCAGCGCCGGTTCGGGCCGAAGTAGCGGGTTATGAAGCCCAAGGTGAAGATGGGCAGGATAAAGACCATGGGGCCGTGCATCAGCGTCACCAGTTCACCGATGATTTTGTAGAAATGCTCCACACTAGTCAGCGCGGGCACCGTACCGCCGGCTATCAGGGCCTCGACGGTTCCCTTGAGGGACGCACCGTACCCCACGATAATGGGTGTGCCCACAGCGCCGAAACTCACGGGAAAAGAATTGAAGATCAGGCAGAGTACCGCCGAGGCAAGCGGCGGAAAACCGAGGGAAAGCAACAGTGGAGCGGCAAGGGCCGCAGGAGTGCCGAAACCGGCCGCGCCTTCAATAAAAGCGGCGAACATGTAACCGATGATGATGGCCTGAATGCGCATGTCCCTGCTCACGGTTTGCATGCCGTACTGAATGGTTTCCATGCCTCCGGAATACTGGAGCGTGTGCAGGATGAGCAACGCGCCGAACACGATTATCAGCACGCCCACGGCGCTGATAACGCCTTGGATACTGAGTGCGGCAATATAGCCGACAGGCAGTTTCCAGACAAAAAATGCTCCCATGGCGCAGACAAGCCAGGAAATGGGCATGGCCCTCATGGCCCCCATTCGACAGTAAACCATGAGGACAAGCGCGACCAGAATCGGCAGAAATGCAACTATGGCCAAAAATGAAGTGTTTTCCATAATCCCAGCTCCTCCTGTTAAGTTATTATATGCCCTTTCACCACCGGAACGCGTATATACCGCGCCCGGAAGCTTTCAGCGTTTCAGGTTTTCGGCCAGCAGGTCGGCCACATGGTCAACCCTGATATTGATTCCCTGTTTTTCAGCGCCGCCGCGCAACTGCATGACGCAACCGGGGCAGTCCACCACCAGACGGGTCGCGCCGGTCTTGCGCACGTTGTCAAGTTTTTTCTCCAGCAGGCCGGCCGAGATTTCGGGGAATTTCATGGAGTAGGTTCCACCGAAACCGCAGCAGACTTCCTCTTCTTCGCAGGGCTCGTAAATGGCCGCGGCTCCGATAAGCTCGCGCGGCGCACCCTTCACGCCCAGCCCCCGGCAAAGGTGGCAGGATGCGTGGTAAGCCACCTTCTGCCCGGAATTGCTGAAATCCTCCGCCTTCAGACCCAGCGAGTCATGCGCGAAGGAGCTGAAATCGGTGATTTTATCCGCAAACTCCTTTGTCTTGGCGGACAGCGCGGCATTTCCCGACAGCATGGTCTGGTAATTGTGCTTCAGGTGCGAGGCACAGCTCGCGCACAGAGTAATGATGGCGTCATAGGTTTTGTCCGAAAAGGCGCGCACGTTCTGTTCCGCCACATCAATGGAGGTTTTGCGCTGCCCCATCATTTCCAGCGGCAGGCCGCAGCAGCTCTGCTCGAAGGGAAAATGCGTCTCGACACCCTTGGAGGCCAGCACCTTGACGGCGTCCTCAAGCTGCTCGGGGTAGATGAAGTCTTGGGCGCAACCGCCGAAAAGGGCCACGCGGAATTTCGGGTTGGGCACCCTCGGGGCGATTTCGGGCCAACGATCGCGAAAAGATTTGGAAGCGATGGCCGGCAGAGCTTTGTAACCGTGCCTGCCGAGAAACATGGCCGGCAGATGACGTTGAAACTGCGTGCCGCCTGTAAAAGGCTTCTGAGCGTACTTGGCAAACTTGAGCAGATTGTGAAAGAGTTTGCGGTTTTTCATCACCGAAGCCAGCAGGGCCGCCTGGACGTCGCTGCCCTGCTCATCCGTCAGGCGACTGCGGATTTCGCGGATAAGACGCGGCAAATCAATGCCCCCGGCGCAAACGCTTTTACATGCCTCACAGCCGACGCAATTCTGACAAAGCACCTTGGCCTTGGCCTTGCCGTGGAAAAAATAGGTGAGAATAAGACCGATGGCGCCAATGTAGATATATCCCATCTTGTGCCCCCCCACCAGACGGAAGACAGGACATACATTGGCGCATGCGCCACAGCGCACGCAACGGAAAATCTGGGAAAAAAGAGGGTCTTTGGCGATTTCCGTGCGGCCGTTGTCCACAAAGACCACATGCAGAATTTTTTTGTCGTCCGGGTTGGCGGCACAGGGGCCTGCGCCGCATATCCAACTTACATAGGTCGTCAGGCGCTGGGCCGTGGCGTTGCGCGGCAAGACCAGGAGCGCCGTGAGCGCCTCGTCAATGGTCGGCGTCAACTTGTCAAGGCCGGCAATGGCCACATGCAGACGCGGCAGTGTGGTGACCATGCGGGCATTGCCCTCGTTGGTCACGGTGGTGACTGCTCCGTTTTCGGCTATGGCGAAATTGCAGCCGCTGACGCCCATGTCCGCCTGAATAAACTTGCGCCGAAGTTGCACACGGGCAACCTTGACAAGCTTCTGAACGTCGCTGTCCTGTTTGACGCCGGTAACTTTGGAGAAATCGTCGGCCACCTGATAACGCGAAAGATGAATGGCGGGCATAACCATGTGGGAGGGCCCTTCATGGCGCAACTGAATGATCCATTCGCCGAGGTCCGTTTCATCCACAATCAGGTTGTCGGCGAGGAGACGGTCATTGAGTTGCGTCTCCTCGGCGGTCATGGATTTGGATTTGACGATTCGTTTGACGTTGTTCTCCCTGGCTATACGGGCAATGATTTCGTTGGCCTCCGCCGCGTCTTTGGCGCGGTGCACACGCACGCCACGCTTTTCCGCCTGCTCCTTGAACTGCGCGTAAAGCTCTTCCATACGCTTGCAGGCATTGTCCCTGGCCTCGGCGATTTTGTTGATAAGAACGTGCTCGTCCACTTCCTTGAAGACGGTTTCGCGGTTGGCGCGGTAAGCCACGGCAAAGGTGTCCAGCGTGCGGCGCAAAAATTCGTCCTGCAAAGCGGCATCAATATCCTTGCGATATTCGGAGAGTGTGGTCGGGGCTTGATGCATGCCTTAATCCTCCAAAAGAATGATGTGCAGTTCCAGCGGACCGTGCACGCCTACAGCGGCCACGCGTTCTATATCGGCCGTGCGGCTCGGGCCGGAAATCAACGTGGTGTACGTGGATGGCGCTTCATTCATGCGCTCTCGCAAAAATTGGGCGATGGAAGGCAAATCAGGATAAATATCGGATTTACGCAGAAAAATGACATGTATTTCCGATACCATCCCCGAAAGACGCACGTCCTCCCGGTCGGTATTCATCATACATGTGCCACTGGCGGCGACACCGAGCAGGGCTTTGGAGACGCCCACATCAAACCCGGCGACATAATTGCGCAACCCCTCACGGATGCAGGAAAAACCCTTTTCTTCACAGATTTTGGAAAGCACGGCGAATTCACCGTCGCTCAAATCCGGGGCCGCCACAACGCGTTTGACACGCGTGGGCTGATTGTTGGGGCCGGGGGGGCCCTGTTCCGTGCCGTGCTCGTCGGCCAGAAGCTCGGCGGGCGTTTTGCTGGCACAGACGTCCACCACATATTGCAGGGCGGCTGCAATCGTCGGTAATTCCTGCACCACGGCATTGACCGCCGTGGCTTTGGCGATGAACGTTTCCACCGTTTGCTGATTGACGGAATCCTTTTGGGGCATAGACAACTCCTTTCCCGCGCCGTCAGACGGCCGCGCGGTTGTTTACGGACGGTTTATCCCAGACTTTCCGCGTACAACTCCACCGTATGCTTTACCCGCACAGGGTCATGGTTGTGGGAGAGAACATCCTCAAGCTGCATCATGCAGGCGGGGCAGCTCGCCGCCACAATTCGCGCGCCGGAGGCGATCACGTTATCGCGTTTGCGTTGGCCGATTTTACGCGACCAATCATAATGAAAAAGATTAAATGAACCGCCGCAGCCGCAGCACCGGTCAGCCTCCGCCATTTCCGTCAGCGTGCAGGCCGGATTTGCGGCAATGAGCGTCCGCGGCTGGCTGGACACACCGAGAGATTTTTTGAGATGGCAGGAATCGTGATAGGTGACGGTCTGAGCATCGGCATTGCTTGAAACGGCCTCCACTTTGAGCACATCCACGAGGAAAGCGTTGACGTCGATGGCCTTGCCGGCTATTTCCCGGGCTGCCTCGCGCTCCCGGCTCCCCAGACGCGCGGCATAGTGCGGCCAATGCTCTCCGATACAGGAAGTACAGGAGGCACAGGGGCTCATGATATAATCGAAATCGCCCTTGGAGAACGCATCGAGATTTGTTTGCAACTGATTAAGCATACCCTGCGCGTCGCCCGATGAAAGGGCGGGCAGGCCGCAACAGGCCAGCTTGTCGGGCATGTAGACGGCAACCTTGTGATGCCGCAGAACTTTCAGGCAGGCTTTGGCCATCTCCGTGTACATTTTGTCGCCCATGCAGCCCGGGAAAAAAGCTACCTTCCGCCCTCCAGCCGGACGCGGCTCATCCACAAAGTCATATTCGGCATGGAGGGGATTCGCGGCCAGCGGACGAATATGTCTGTCGCCCAACACAAAGTTGAGCATGGGAGCGCAGGCCGTGCCCTGAACCTCGCCTGTCTTGCGGAAGATCAGATTCTGCACAGGCGCGCCCACACGCATGGCAAAGTTGAAAAGAGCCGGTTTTGCCAGCAGGGTACGGAATATCATCTTTTTGACCGGGCTGAGGCCAAGATAGCCGTAAACCAGCTCCCGCGCTTCCAGAAATATGTCCATGATTTTGACGCCTGGGGGGCAGGCGGCCTGGCAAGAGCCGCACAAAAGGCATCTGCCCAATTTATCGGCCACGGCTGCGGGGTCCTGGATTATCTCATGGGCGAGATTGTTAATAAGGGCGAGCTTGCCGCGGGTGACATCAGCCTCCATGCCGGAAGCGCCGAACATGGGACAAACCCCCTGGCAGAAGCCGCACTTCATGCAATAGATAATTCTGTCGTCCAGCGCCATAAGGCGCTTGGCAAGATCATGCAGGGCATTCATGCTTAAATCCCCACCAACTTTGTAGGATTGAGCAACCCCCTGGGGTCAAGGGCCCGCCTCAGCCGCTGCGAGAACAAAATCGTGCCGCGCGACGTCTCTTTTTCCATCCATTTGGCTTTGGCCGTGCCTATGCCGTGTTCTCCGGAAAGAGTTCCCTGGAGCTTGAGCGCCGTGTCGAACATTTCGTCGATGGCCTCCTCCACCCTGTGAAACTCGTCAGCATCGCGTTTGTCGCACAAAAATGTGGGATGCAGATTGCCGTCTCCGGCATGGCCGAAGGTGCCCACTTCAAGGCGATATTTGGCGGCAATGTCGTTGACGGCCTTCATCATGGCGGGAATTTGGGAACGGGGCACCGTGGCGTCTTCCAGCACGGTTGTCGGACGGCAACGGGCAAGCACCGGCAAGGCCATGCGGCGAGCTTCCCACAATTTGAGCTTTTCCGCCGCATCCTTGGGCACTTTTACATCTGTGGCATTGTTGGCTTTGATCACCTTTTCCACGACCTCGGCCTCTTCAGCGACTTGGGCCGGGTGCCCGTCCACCTCGATGAGCAGAATGGCCCCCGCATCACGCGGCAACCCGGCCTTGGTGAAGTCGTCCACGCGCACAATGGTGTTGTTGTCGAGGAATTCCAAGGTACAGGGCACAACGTGAGCGGCGATAATGCCCGCCACCGCCTCGGCGGCGTCCTGTACGTTGGCGAAAACCGCCATCAGCGCCTTGGACGCCTTGGGTGGGGGCACAAGTTTGAGCACAGCCTGGGAAATAATGCCCAAAGTGCCCTCGGACTGCACCATCAGGCCGGCCAGATTATAGCCGGTGACGCATTTGACCGTGCGCGAACCGGATTTGACCAAAGCCCCTGTGGCGTCAAAAAATTCGATACCCATGACGTAATCTTTGGTGCAGCCATATTTGAGACCGCGCAGGCCACCGGCGTTTTCCGCTATGTTGCCGGCAATGGTGGAGACGGACTGGGAACCGGGATCCGGCGGATAAAAAAGATTCTTTCTGGCCACCTCCGCCGCGAGAGTGGCGGTGATGACGCCGGGTTCAACCACCGCGTAGAGATCGTTGACGTTGATTTCCAGAATACGCGTCAGCGCGGTCGTCAAAACCACCACAGTGTCGGAATTGTCGGGGATGGTGCCGCCGGAGAGATTGGTTCCCGCGCCGCGGACGGTCATGGGTATCCCGTTGTCATAGAGCTTCTGGACACATTGCCCCAATCGCTCAACACTTGTCGGCCGCACGACCAGAGCGGGAACAACTGGGGTCAACACCGCAGAATCATAGGAATACGTCTGCCTGTCCGCTTCAGAAGAGAAGACATTCTCCTTGCCGAGCATGTCCTCAAAAGTTTTGACTAGCGCCTGATCAGCCATGATGCCTCCTTAAGTCGATGGCTTGAAGATGAACGGGTAACAACATTGTGGACACAATGCATCTTCGCAGAGAAACAGCTGCGGCGCAGTTCGGCACGCTGGGGACAAAACTCAAAAGCAAAAGGGAGACCGCAAATGAGACAGTCCAAGTATACCTGTCATCTTAGAAAAGTCAAATAACTGCCTGCCCCGATTTATGATTTTTTCAATTGTTTTTACAATATTTTCGTCGCCGCGCACAGTTTTTCCAGCCATTGCCCGGCAAAAATTTCCTGCGGGATATAGGCCATATTAACGTTAACACTTGCTGCGGCGCTTAACGGCGAAACCGAAACGCGGTTTTGCTTTCCAGTGGACTGCGGCTCGCGCGTCAACGGCAGGAGAAGGGCGCAAACAGCGGCCCGGAGACCGCCGGGAAGGCGCTTTCGGGAAAAACGTTGCCAAGGGCGGGAGAAATTGCTAGGTAATCAGCACCGGGAGCAGCGTCCGTCGCGTCGGACGGGACAAAATGAAAAAGGCATGTGATTTCTCACACGCCCGTTTCAGCCGATGGTGGGCCATCAGGGACTCGAACCCCGAACCAACTGATTAAGAGTCAGCTGCTCTACCAATTGAGCTAATGACCCGCAGAACATAAAGAAATAGTCTACACTCATCCTTTGTTTTGTCAACATATTTTGCGGCGTCCGTCAAAGTGCAATCCCAGTCGGTGAGGCAGTGAACCTGAAAAAAAATCATCCGCTTTTTTTTTCCGCTTCCCCCACGCACGGCCTGCTCTGCCTTCTGACGGCCCTTACGCTCTTTTTTTCGCTCGTCGGGCCGGCTGACGCTCTGGAGCTTGCTCCCGTCCGGATAGAGTTCGCCCGCGACGGGGGGCGCATTATCGCCGTTGTGCTTACTGACATCCCTTCGGGCTATCACGCCTATGCCCATGAACCGGAGAATTCCGGGCGCGCGGCTCTGGTTGATTTCTCACGCGCCGACGGACGCTCTCTGCCGGTTTTTTACCCTGCCGGCATGGCGCGACGCGACTATTATGCCCCCAAGACCATCGTTTCTGTTTATGAAGGGCCGACGGCATTTTTCATCGCGTTGCCGGACGCCGAGACAGGGATGCCCTATTCGCTCGAACTGAGCCTTCTTCTCTGCTCGGCCAAAAACTGTCTGCCCGTCAGACAGCATCATACCGGTCTCGTTCCCGACGCGTTGCCGGACATTGAAAATGTTCCCTGGTACGGACAATGGAACGCCATTGAATCCGCCGCGAGGATTCCGGCCCGTGAAGGCGGACGCGCAACGCCCCCTTCCCTTACTCCCGCAGCAGACAACAACCCCTCTGAAGAAAAGCCCGTCTTCCAATTCACGCCCCAATACGCAGACATGGCCTTGGAAATATCCGGTTTGGGCAAGGCTCTTCTGGTGGGAATCGTGGCCGGCCTTTTGCTGAACGCCATGCCCTGCGTACTGCCTGTGCTGGTTTTAAAAATGAGCGGTTTTTTCATGCTGGCCGGCGCCAACGACAAAGAGAACTTGCGGCGTCTGCGTGAGCACAACCTCTGCTTCGCAGCCGGCGTTATGAGCCTTTTCACAGTTCTCGCGCTGTTCCTCGGCCTTGCCGACATGATATGGGGGCAGTTGTTTCAGAATCAGACAATTCTTCTCTTTCTGATTATCATTGTATTTTTGCTGGGCCTCTCCATGCTCGGGGTTTTTACCCTCCCTGTCCTTGATTTCAAATTCGCGGCAAAAACGCGTAATCCCCGCCTGCGCTTCTATCTGACCGGATTTCTTTCCACCTTGCTTGCCACGCCGTGCAGCGGGCCACTGCTCGGCGGCGTTCTGGGCTGGGCCTTTACCCAGGCCCTGCCGGTGCTGGTGATTGTTTTCTGGGCTGTGGGGTTGGGCATGGCCTTGCCCTATCTGCTTTTGTGCATCCGGCCCGACATAATACGAATCATGCCGAAACCCGGCCCCTGGATGCTCCATTTTGAACATATTGTCGGCTTTCTGCTTTTGGGCACAGCACTGTATCTTTTTTCCATCCTGCCGCCGGGCAAATATGTGCAAGTGCTGAGCGCGCTTCTACTGACAGCGTTTTGCGCCTGGCTGTGGGGGCAAAACAGCGGGGCGGCCCCTTTGCGGCGGCGCGCGGCCGGAGCAGTCTGCCTCGCCATTCTGGCGCTTTCGGCCTTTCTCGCCTTGCGGCCGGAACCACCTTTGCCGCAGTGGCAGCCGTTCAGCCCTGAATATTTTTCCTCAAAGCTGGGAGAAAAAAATATTTTGCTGGAATTTACCGCCGACTGGTGCCCGAACTGCAAATTTCTGGAAACCGCCGTCCTCACGGATGAAAGGTTGCGGACATGGCGAAAACGTTTCAACCTGGAACTTATCCGCGTTGACATGACGCACGACAACGCCTTTGCGGGCGAGCTCCTGGAAAAACTGGGGGGCAAGAGCCTCCCTTTGACGGCGCTGTTTCCCGCCGGGGATAAGGCGTCTTCTCCTCTGGTGCTGCGTGATGTATATTCCGCGCGGTATATTGAAGAAAGCATACGCCGGGTTTTCGCCGAAACACCCTGAACCTTCGCCGCGATTTTTCGGGCCGCGCCTATGGAACTTTACGGATTGGCCGATAGAGCGTATGAAGACTCAGGACATTTTTGAATACGGCGGAATTTTTGAGAACCGCTGAAAACGATTTGTCACAATGGAGCGCCTATGGATCCGACTCAGAAAAAACAGGACGACGAACTCCTTCAACTGGTCACCTTCAGTATCGGAGAAGAAGAATTTGGGGTCAACATTCTCAAGGTGCAGGAAATCATCCGCACCATGGAGATTACCAGAGTTCCCCGCGCGCCGGAATTTGTCGAGGGCGTCATCAACCTTCGCGGCAAGGTGATACCCATTATTGACCTGCGCCGCCGTTTCGGGCTAACTCCAAAACCGCATGATAAAAACACCCGGATCATCGTAATTGAAATTAACAATATCATTGTCGGCTTTGTGGTGGACGCGGTCTCCGAGGTGCTTCGCATTCCAACCAGCACGGTGGAGCCGCCGCCGCCTGTCGTCGCCGGCATGGATTCGGACTACATCAGCGGAGTCGGTAAATTGCAGAACCGTTTGCTGATTATGCTTGATCTGGACAAACTCCTTTCCAATGACGATATGGAATTGCTGAGCACAATGTGACTCTTTCGGCCTTGTTTCCGGAATCCGCGACCCGTGCCGATTTCGGAAACAAGGCCGCAAAAACGCCGATGCACAGTCAAAACATTCCTCTCATCCGCCTTTCCTCCTGCAAAAAGGGTTATACGCGCGATCTCGACAAGGCCGTGGCCCCCGCCGACACCATAGGCCGCGTCCGGGAGAGACTTGCCGCCAGCGGGCTGGATATCCTCGCCGAGACCAGACGCGTCGATGTCGGCCGTCTCGGCATACCCGTCTATCTGAGCGTTTGCGGCGCTGATGCGCGCAAAATTATGCCCACACGCAAACAAATGGGTAAAGGCGCCTCACCGGAACAGGCAATGGCCTCCGCGCTCATGGAACTTATAGAACGCTACTCCTTTTTCAGCTTCTGGGAGCAAAAGCCGCACATGGCTAAACTGACCTGGAGCGAAGCTGAATCCCGTTTCGGGGACGACATGCTGCCCCTTCAAGCCATGCCGTTTTCGGTGGACGACACGCTGGACGCTGAACAGGCGCGCCGTGTACTCGACGTCATACCCTGGCTGTTCTACCCGGCGACGCATCTACAAAGCGGCCGCGTCACCTGGCTGCCCCTTGACTGGTTCAAGCTGCTCGGTGAATTCAACGGCACCTCCGCCGGCAATACGCCGGAAGAATCCCTGTTGCAGGGAATAAGCGAGCTTGTGGAACGCCACGTCTGCTGCGTGATTGACCGCCGTCGCCCGCCGACGCCGACCATCGATGCGACGGACTGCAATGACCCTTCCCTCCGGGCGCTTTTGTCCGCATTTGAAAAAAACGGCGTGAAGCTGATCCTCAAAGATTTCTCCCTGGATATGCCTCTGCCCACTGTGGGCGCCGTCGCATGGGATCCCGCCACATTTCCGGAACGTTCGGAAATCGTTTTCACAGCCGGCACGGCCTCCACGCCGGCAAAAGCGGCCATACGGGCCGTCACTGAAGTGGCGCAACTCGCTGGCGACTTTTGCACCGGGGCCTGCTATGAAGCCTCCGGCCTGCCCAAATTTACCTCCCCCGAAGAAATCGAATGGCTTTTGCAAGGCCCTGTGGCGCGGCTTTCGCAACTGCCGAACGTGGAAAACAACGACATCCGCGAAGAACTCATGGCTGTTCTGCGCGGCCTCAGCCCCCTGGAGGCCTATGCAGCGGAAACAACGCACCCGCTGATTGGCATAGCCGCCCATTACTGCATGGTTCCTGGCCTTGCCTTCCGCGAGCGCGACCGCAATCAGAGCCTCGGCCTTTTTGTGGGACGCAAACTCATTGAGGAAGGCGAAGAAAATCAAGTCGCCGCCGGGCTCAAAACCCTTGCCAAATGTTATCCCGATGCGCATTTTCTGCCCTTTTTCAAAGGGATGCTGGCCATGCGCCTCCAAGATTTCACCACAGCGCACCGGCACTTTCTCAAGGCCCTCCCCGCGCAGCCCGATGCGGATTCAGCCGCCCTGACGGCTTTTTACGCGGGCTATGTGAAAACTCTGGAAAACCACTGGCAGGACGCCTTGCCCATGCTCGACAAAGCTTTCCAGCTTTGTCCCGAAATGAAAGAGTACGCGAATCTGCTCGGCGTAGCCCATTTCAGGGCGGGCAATTTTGAAGAAGCCGCGCGGGCGTTCACAGCGGCACTCAAAATCGACAAGGGTTCCGTCATGGATATAGCCAATCTTGGCCTATGCCGAAAATTTCTGGGAGAAAAAGAAGAAGCCGCCCGCCTGTTGCGCGCCGCCCTTGAAATTGACCCGTCCCTTGCCTTCGCGCGGGAACACCTTGAAAAACTGGAGAAGGAATAACCCTTCTTTCAACTCCAGACAAGCGCAACCCATTCTCCGTCATGAAGGCGTCTCGCCTTCGGCATACCTTCCGCCGCATAGGCGGCTTCCACACTGTCAGCCTGTTTTTCGAGGATGCCGGAAAGCAACAGGCAGCCGTCTCCGGCGAGCGCCTGAGTAATCTCCGTCGCGAGTTCCCTCAAAGGCCCGGCCAGAATATTGGACAGTATCACGTCGTAAGGCTTGTCAGCGGCCTCTTCCGCCGCGCATTCCATGCCGCCTGTGACGATCTTGAAATCCCCGGCCTCGTTAAGCGCCCTGTTTTTCAAGGCATTATCCACCGCAACAGGGTCAATATCCAGCGCGAGGCCGGAAAGACCGCTTTTTGCGCAGGCTATGGCCAAAATGCCTGTGCCTGTGCCGATATCCAAAAACCTCTGCCCCGGACGTATGCGGCCCGAATCCAGCAGGTCACCCAAGGCGCTCAGGCACAGGGCCGTCGTGGCGTGATGCCCGGTGCCAAACGCGCTCCCAGGTTCAATGACGACAGGCGTCCGGCCCGCGCAGTCATGCCGCCGCACCAACCAGGGCGGCAACACCACAAAACGTGAGCCGCATTCAACAGGAGTGAAGTATTCCCTCCAGGAGGCGAGCCAGTCGCGATCTTCCGTTTCCGTCAGACGGCAGACGGCTTCCGGCATGTTTTCCCGGACAGCGTCCCGCACTTTCAGAATATAGCCGATATGCCCGCTACCGACGCGAAAGAGCGTTTCGCCCTCGGAAATATCCCGCTCTTCCCATCCGCAGGAGGCATACATGGCAAGGATTCCGCCGAGCCTTTCGGCGTCGGCCGCACACACCGATATATCCAGATAAAAACAAGATTTCATGTCCTTTGACTAGCTCCGGCGAACTTGTCTGTCAAGAAGGGCGCGGCTGCCCCCCACAAAACGGAATACGCCCGCCCAATGGCCGTGGTACAAGAGACTTTTCCCGATTCGTTGCGAAAATTCTTCTCCAGGGCATTATCACTTCATCAGAAATGCCGATAAGCAGATATAGCAGAGGAGAAAACATGAAACGCATTCTGATGGCGGCCCTGCTGTTTACAACGCTTTTGGCGGGCGCGGGCTGCACCAACATGAGCAGGACACAGCAGGCCATTGTGAGCGGCGCCCTGATCGGCGCGGCGGGCGGAGCCGGCATGGCCATGATCGCCGGAGGCGCTGCAACCACCAGCATTGTGGCGGGCGCCGTCATGGGTGGGCTTGGCGGCGGTATCCTGGCGAACCAAAATCCGGGCTATCAATAAACTACATCTTTCATCCGCCGCTGAAAGCAGAAATTTTTTAAAAGCTTCCCGGCCTTGCGGAAACCGCAGAACAAGAAGGCCGGCACTGCCCTTATTGACCCACAGCGGGCCTTGTTGTAAAAACATGCCAGCCGAGGTCAATCCCATGAAACTTGCCGACATCTTCGCGTGCCCCAAACCGGAAAAGACCATTCCCATGCCCTGTGTCATCGCCGAGGCCGGGGTTAACCATGAAGGGAACATGGACATCGCCAAGCGTCTTGTGGCCGAGGCGGCCGAAGGCGGAGCCGATGCCGTGAAATTTCAGACGTACAAGGCAGGCGCCCTTGCCTCCAAGGATTCCCCAGCATATTGGGATACGGACAAGGAACCCACCAAAAGCCAGTATGAACTTTTCAAAAAACATGACTCCTTTTGGAAAAAGGAATTCGAAGCCCTGAAAAAATGTTGCGAAGCCGAAGGAATCATTTTTCTTTCCACCCCCTTTGACGTGGAGAGTGCGCATTTTCTCAATGATCTCATGGATGTTTTTAAAATTTCGTCCTCGGACATCACCAACAAGCCCTTTATTCGCTTCCTGTGTGATTTCGGGAAACCCATACTGCTTTCCACCGGCGCGGCCCATTTGCACGAAATCGCGGAAGCAGTGGAATGGATTGAGGAAAAAGGCAGTCCCCTGGCTTTGATGCACTGTGTTCTGAACTATCCCACAGCCGACGAAAACGCGGCCTTGGGGATGATTCCGGCTCTCAAACGGCATTTCCCGGAATATGTCATCGGTTACTCCGACCACACCCTGCCCAGGGACATGCACATTCTTGAGACCGCCGTGCTGCTGGGCGCGCGCGTGCTGGAAAAACATTTCACCCACGACAAAAATCTGCCCGGCAATGATCATTATCACGCTATGGACAAGAATGATTTGCGGCGTTTTTTGCAGCGACTTCAATTGACCTTGACCTCCATCGGCGAATTCAGTCTGCGTGCCCTGCCCCAAGAAGAGCCGGCCAGGGCGCACGCGCGCCGCTCTCTGGTAACGGCGCGCGCCGTCAACGCCGGGCGGCGACTCAGCCCGAAAGACCTGACCTGGAAACGGCCGGCCCACGGCATTTCACCACGCAACTACGACGAAGTGCTCACCATGTGTGCCCGGCGCGATCTGCCGGAAGACACGGTACTTGTCTGGGCTGACCTCGACAAACCGTAGCCTATGACAAAAATTTTGGTGCTGGGAGCCATGCCCGAAGGGGCGGATCCACGGAATTGCCTTGCCGCCGGGCCTTGGTGTTTCGCCAACAGGGAGTATCTTTTTCCCGACTGGGAAAAACGCTTCACCTTTGGGCCAGACCCCCTGCGCGACCCGGATTGTCTGAAATTGTGCGCCAGACAGGCTTTGAGCATCTATGCCGAAGCGCTGCCCGCCTTGGCGGCCGAACTTTGTCCAGGCAACACCCTGCCCCGGAGTTATTGGGAAACCCTGCTCACGCCGTGGGGTACAAACATCGCTCAACAGATAGCTGAACGCTGGGCGCGCGTTACGGCCATGAATCGTCTTTGGGGCCATGAACCATTGCGTGTGCCCCTGCTGCCGCAGCAGTGCTCCTTCAGCTTTGCCGCTGAGCACGATTTTACCCTCCACGGCGCGCTGAACGCTGCTTTCAACCACTGGCTCCTCTCCCGCCTGTTGGAAGCCGCCTGGCCCAAAGCCTGGCAAAAAGAAATTCTGTCTCCCGTCAACGAACGGTGTGACCCGCAAAAAAACCGCCCGACACTGAAGGCCTGCTTGCGGCAAGGCGCGCGTAGTCTTGCCTTGCGCTTACCCTGCCCTCCCCTCAAAGGGATAAGCTTGGCCCAGAGCCTGCGTTTTTCCCTGGCTTTATTACATACAAGCGGGGGGAAAGATCATTCCCTTTCCCCGGAAGCCGTTTTTGAAGAAGCAATGCCGCGAATCGCCCTGCCCTTGCCGGTTCTGCCCATTTTTCTCGCGACCTTGCCGCAAAGCCTGCGCGCATTGGAACACCCCAGGACTTTACGCGCGACGCGCGCTCCCCGCCTGCGTATTGCGAGCATCCGCGCCTATGAGGATGCACAATATCGTCAACAGTTGGCTGTCTGGCGCGGGCAGGGCCATCGCCTCATGTACGCGCAACACGGCGCCGGTTACGGCCAGACCGTGACAGGCTGCCAGACGGCCGCCGTGGAGTACAGCCAGCACGCCTTCATTACCTGGGGCTGGCGTCGGCACACCGGTCTGCGCGGCAACTTCATCCCCCTGCCCTATCCGCAACTCACCCGTATTGCCGACAAACATCACGGCGACACAGGCGATCTCATTTTTGTGGGCACGGAGATGCCGCTTTTCCCTTACAGACTGGATGGCTGGCCAACGCCTTTGCAGGTGCTCGACTATCGTCGGGACAAGGCGCGCTTCTTCACGGCTCTGGGCGATACTCTGCGCGACCGCAGTTTGTACCGTCCCTATTTCTCCGTGCCGGGTTCCCTCATGGACGCTGACTGGCTTTTGCCGCAATTTTCCCAACTGCGCCTGTGCACAGGTCCCCTGACCGAACGGCTGCTTTCTTGCCGCCTTCTCGTTCTGGACCATCCGGGCACCACCATGCTGGAAGCCTTGGCCGCCAATGTGCCCATGCTGCTGTACTGGTCGCGCCAAGCATGGCCCCTTGCGCAGAAGAGTGAAATTATGCTTGACGAGCTTGCGGATGCCGGTATATGGCATCCCACACCGGAGAAAGCCGCCACCGCCGCAAAACGCGTCTTTGACCATCCTTCGACCTGGTGGAAAAGCGTCACCGTACAGGCGACGCGCCGTCGCTATTGCGCCGAATACGCCCTGACGGCACGGAACGACGAAAACCGACAATGGATTGAGACACTCAGAAAATTGTGAAACAGATATGAAACTGACGATAGTACTGATCAGCACGTTTTTCTTCTTATCAGGCCTTCTTTTGCCCGCCTCATCCTGTTTTGCCGAAAAAGAAGAAGACGCCCTGCGCGAAGCCCAGGAGGCCATCGACAAGCAGGACTACAGCCGAGCGGCCGCCCTGCTTAATGCGGCTGCCGCCGCCGGCAGCGCCGAAGCGCTGTACGTGCAAGGCGTATTGCTGCTGGAAGGCAAGGGAGTCAAGGAAGACAAAACGCGCGCCGTCCAACTTTTCCGCCAAGCGGCGGAAAAGGGTGATATCAGCGCCCAGTACGCCTTCGGCGCGGCGCTGGCCTCGGGCACAGGCATACGCCGTAATTATAAAGAAGCTGCGCGCTGGCTGACCAAGGCTGCTGAACAGGGCGGCCATGCCCTGGCCCAGTACAGCCTCGGTTATCTCCACGCCCACGGCCGCGGCGTGACCAAAAACGAAGAAGCCGCCATAGACTGGTACAGCAGGGCCGCCAATCAGGGTCTCGCCCAAGCGCAATATTCCCTGGGCTGGGTATATCTGAACAGCGCCGGGGAAAACCAGAGCGACACCAAGGCCGCCCACTGGTTCAGCCGGGCTGCTGACCAAGACCATGTCAAGGCCCAAAACAATCTGGCCTATATGTATGCCGAAGGGCGCGGTTATGCGCAAGACCCCGCCAAGGCCGTGCAATGGTATGCCCGTGCAGCCGAACGCGGCTCTGCCGAAGCCCAGTACAATCTCGGCCTTATGTACGAGCAGGGGCGCGGCGTACCCCAGGATTACAGCAAGGCTGTGGAGTATTACCGCAGATCGGCGGAGCAGAATGAGCCAGCGGCCCAGTACAGCCTTGGCGTCATGTACGAACAGGGCACAGGAGTGGCACGCAATCTTGGCGAAGCCAACCGTTGGTACAAGCTGGCCGCTCAAAACGGCGACCCCAACGCCAAGGCTCTGCTGCGTGAGCAGCAAACGCCGCCCGGCAGCGGCGCAGCCCCAAAGAAAACCAAAAATAAAAATGAACAACAGCGCTCACGGGAGTGAACCTTCTTCAATGTTTTGCATCGCTATGCCCTACCCGTGAAGCGGTTGCCGGGCATTATCCGCCAAATGCCGCAGACATTGCCCGACGGAAGCAAAACCCGTCCGCGCTTTTCGCCAGTCAGGCACAGGTCGGGCGCGCCCCTCGTCGTATAAAATCAGTCCATCGGCAAAAACGTCCACATCGTCGGGATCATGGGTAATGATGATCGCCGGAATGGTCAGTCCCGCCAGAATCTCCAGCAGCTCCCGGCGCAGTCGTTCACGCAGCAGCGTGTCCAGCGCGGAAAAAGGCTCATCAAGCAACAAGAGTTCCGGGTCGGCGTTGAGAGCGCGGGCCATTGCTACACGCTGGCGCTGGCCTCCCGAAAGCTCGTCCGGCCGTAGCCCTGCCAGATTTCCTATACCGAGGCGTTCCAGCACGGCCTGGGCCTTGTCCCGCTCCGCAATGCTGACAAAACGAGGAAAACAGCCCGTGCGGGCGTAGGCTGCGTTCTGCAAAACGCTCAAGTGCGGGAACAAGGCGTAATCCTGGAACATATAGCCGATACGACGGCGGCGGGCGGACACACTCACGCCGGCGGCATCATCGTATAATACCCTGTCGCCAAGACATACGTGCCCGGAATCCGGCTTCACAAGCCCCGCCAGGCAGTGCAGGGTCAGGCTTTTGCCGGAGCCGGACGGCCCGAAAAAAGCCACGCGTCTCATCTGGGGGGCGATGACGTAATCCACATCCAGAATGAAAGGCGGATGAACTCCGCTGAAATGCTTGCGCAGCCGTATGGAAATCATTTGTTTTTTCCGTAGCGCGAGGTCAGGCATTCCGCCGCTGTCAACAGAACGATGCATACCAAGGATGTGACAAGCACAAGACGCGTGGCCCGCAAGTCGTTGCCGGACTGAAAAGCGTCGTAGATGGCCAAAGCCAGGGTTTGTGTTTTACCGGGGATATTGCCGGCGATCATGAGAGTTGCTCCAAATTCGCCCATGCCGCGCGCAAAGGCCAGCATAAGCCCGGCGAATACGCCTCTCCAGGCCAGCGGAAGTGAAACGCTTATAAAAATCCGCCATTCCGAAGCGCCCAAAGTCCGGGCGGCGTTTTCCAAATGCGGATTCACCTGCTCCAGGGCGGCCCGCGCCGATTTGTAAATCAGGGGAAAGACCACTACTGTCGCGGCCACAACAGCGCCCTGCCAGGAAAAAATCAGGTTAATGCCCACCTCGTTGAGCCACTGCCCGGCGACCCCGCGCCGGCCCACCAGCAAAATCAGATAATAGCCCAGTACAGTGGGCGGCAGAACCAGAGGCAGGGTACAACAGGCATCCACAAAGGCGGGCAGGGCACTTCTTTTCCTTGCCAGCAGCCATGCCGCAAGCATGGCTGCCAGAAAGGAAATCAGCGTTGCCAGCCCCGCTACCCTGAGTGAAAGACCCAAGGGAGTCAGTACCGCATGCCAGTCAAAATCCATGAAGAGCTAAGGTTTTGAAAATCCGTACTTGCCCAGTATGGTCTGCCCTTCGGGCGACAGAACGTAACCAAGAAAGGCTTTGCCCATTTTGGGATTTTTGCCGGTCAGGGCAACGGCTATGGGATAGAGAACCGGTTGATGGCCGGAAACGGTCATGACCACATCCACCTTGCCGGCCTGCTTGAGAGCATCAGTGGCGTAAACGAAACCCGCATCCACCTCTCCACGTGCCACATAATCCAGTACCTGGCGCACGCTCTCGCCCAGAATCAGCTTGGATTGCAATGTCTCCCAAAGTCCGGCCGAGGTCAGGGCATCGCGGGCATAACGCCCGGCAGGCACGGATTCGGGGTTGCCCACGGCGATACGGCTGAATTTGCCGAGCCCCGCCATATCCACCGGCTTTTTACCGTTGACAGGCACGATCAGCACAAGGGCATTGAGCGCGAAATCCTTGCGTGTGGCAGAATCAACAACCTTGGCGGCCACAGCTTTGTCCATGGTGGCTTGATCAGCGGAGGCAAAAACGTCCACCGGCGCTCCCTCCTGCATCTGTTTCAGCAGGGGATTGGAGGCCGCGAAATTGACATTGGCCGTAAGCCCAGGATGCGCTTTCTCAAACATGGTCTTCAGTTCCGTGAAGGCGTCGGTCAGACTGGCCGCACCGGAGATGGTCATTTCCGCGGCAGCGGCCTCTGCCTTTTGGACGGGCGCAAAGATAAAAGACAGGACAAAGCCGAGAGACAGGACGGACAATGTGCGGACACAGGCCACAAACTGTTTTTTCAACATACGTACCCCCTCTGTTTCGGCCCGCATGAACGGGGCCAGATGTTTTATTTATGTTTAAATTAGCATATATTGAGTGTGAATGCAACATTATTCGAGGGCAATATGTTGCATAGGCCACGGCGGGGACAGAACGCAACGGCCGCCGGGGAAAAAAAGCGCGCCATGGTGCAGAAAAAAAGCCGACGCTGCCTGGTCAGCCAAGGCATCCTTTTGTGGCGGAGAGGAGATGCCATAGAGGGTGTCGCCCCAGAGAGGATGCCCCAAGGCTGCCGCATGGGCGCGGATTTGGTGGCGCGCGCCGCGCCGTATGCGGCAGGCGGCGAGGGTAAGCTCCCGCGCGGCGAAGGGCGGCGGCGCTCCCAGACAAGCAAGCAGACAAGCGGCCTGTTCCGGATCGAAATGCCGCAGGGGCCGAAAGTCCGTCCAACGCGTGGCATCTTCGACAGGCCCCCCCACGCGGCTTTTACGACGATCCTCCGTCTCCAGGCCAAAGCGGGCTGTAAGCGGACGGAGCAAACTACCTGTCAGCAAAGCCAGATAATGTTTGTCGCACAACCCTTCACGCTCGGCAACGCGAAAGGCTCTGACAGCCCTGTCGCCCAAGGCGGCGCAGACTATGCCCGACGTTTCCCGATCCAGCCGCTGCAACAGGCGCGCCTTGGCGCAATCAGCGGGAACGACCTCCGGCAGAAGCTCTTCAAGGCTTGGCCCGCCGCCGGCCAGATGCGCGCAATACAGGCCCGCCGGTTTGTCCACAAAGAGGTAGTCTCCCTGCCGGGCTATAAAACGGGGCAGTGCCGTTGCCTGAGTCGGTCGTGCCAGCACCTCCACATGGTCACCCACCCGCAGACGGCGGGCGGCCTTTTCCGGCCGGCCGTTGAGCAAGACAAGCCCGGCAGCGATGGCGCGCCTGCCGCCGCGCAGACCCATTTGCGGCAAAAGGCGCTTAAGGGCGACATCAAGCCGTTGCCCGTCCAGTTCCGAAGAGACGACAAACGCGGAACACATGCCTTACTTGGGGCGCAGATGCAGCCGTTCGGCCAGAGCCAGAGCCGCGGCACGCGCGTATTCCCCGTCGCTTTTGCCGGCGCGGGTGCTCTCCGACAGAAGTTCACGCGGACTGTTGGCAAGGCTCTTGTCCGGCTTGACGCCGTATTCCGGCGGAAAGGAATCGTTGAAATACATATCCTGAAAACCGGAAAACTTCAGGCTGTGGGCCGTGGCATTCAACAAGGCACGTTCTCCCCCCCCCACAAGGCCGAGCGCCAAGGCATTCTCAAGCCCAGCCAGGCATTCACCCCCTTGTGTGCAAGCTATATGCCCATGACGGTTGGCCTTGATCATGGCGTCCATAATCTGCTGCTCGGCGACCTGGATTACCTGAAAAGCCTCCTCCCCCCCCTCAGCGATAAAACGTTCGGCCAAGATACGCACACGGGGAAAGGAAACAGGGTTGCCTATCATGGCCGCCTGGGCCACGCTGGCCCGAACGCTCACAGGCTCCCAGCGGCGCTGCTCCCGCGGGACGGCATAGTAGCGGTACACAGGATCCGCGTGCTCGGACTGTACGCCGAAGATGCGGGGCAGGGCCGTGATGACGCCAAGAGCTTTCAATTTCAGGAAACCGGCCATGATGGCCGTGATGTTGCCCGCATTGCCGATGGGCACAAAAACACAGAGTTCGTCCACATTCCAGCCATACCACTGGGCCGTTTCGTAGGCCCATGACTCCTGGCCCAGAATACGCCAGGCATTTTTTGAATTGAGCAGAGCCACATTGTAGTGTTCCGCCAAGTGTTCCACAACCTTCATGCAGTCGTCAAAAACACCCGGCAGTTCCAACACGGCCGCCCCGCTGCCCAGAGGCTGGGATATCTGCTGCGGAGTCACCTTGCCCTTGGGCAACAGCACAACGGATTTGAGCGGCGGCCCCACATAAGCCGCATACAGCGCCGCCGCCGCCGAGGTGTCTCCCGTGGAAGCGCAGATGGTGAGTACCTCATCCCACTTGTGATGTCGGCAGAGCCATTTCAGATAGCTGAAGGCACAGGCCATGCCGCGATCCTTAAAAGAAGCGCTTGGATTCTGGCCGTCGTTCTTATAGGCAAAGTCCAGGCCGACAGCCCCGCGCAGAGCCGGGGCAGCCTCCACAACCGGCGTGTGCCCTTCGCCCAGATAAACGATGTCCTTTTCTTCCAGCATGGGGGCCAGCAATTCGTAATAGCGGAAAACTCCCCGCAAGGCGGTATTGCGGCTTGCCGCGCGCGCATCGAAAAGCGCGCGCCAATACGCCCCGTCATACTCCCGCAGACGGGGAAAAGCCAGGTTTTCCAGCAAGAAAACTTCACCACATTCCGGGCAGGCATAGAGCAGGTTATCATACGGATAGCGGGATCCGCAGCCCAGGCACATATATTCCATGCGGCCGCGATAGACGGGAAAATCAGTCTTGTCCATAAAAGAATCTCCAGTTCGGGAAAAGCCTCCACTGTACGAGAAAAAGAGGCTGTTGGCAAAGTCTTCCTTGACGACAGTCCGCCGCAAAGGCAAGGGCGCAAGTGCGGTTACGCCCGGTAAAGTCGGAGCGGATGTGTCTTTACAAAACCGCCAAAAGCGGGATTGTCCTCAATCTGAAAGAGAGTTTAGAACAGAAAAAATTTTTTCGCCATAATGTATTTGCCGTCCCTGTCCGTCGAAAAAGCCTTCCGTCGACGCTATTCCGGAGACAGGCGGCCCGCAAGGCCAGGCGCGGCCTGACAGACGACCCTCATGTCCCTGGAGCCGTAACCGCTGTCGGAAAGCGTAGCAAAAAGCTCGGCCTCCAGAACTTCCACAAAAGTGTCCGACACGCCTTCTTTCGCCAGTTGACCCACCAGAAGTTCTTTGGCCCTGGCTGTCGCGGCATCAAGGGTAAAGCTCCTGCCTATGCGCTCCTCAAATCCCAAAGCCGGAGCGCGCAACATGCCCTGTCCGGTGTCGGCATAGACTTCCAGTGAGGCGGTAGGCAGGGTCAAGCCCGCGCCCACAGCATTGGCGACATCGGCGTGGAGCGGGCTTTCCAGCGGCAGGCCGAGACGTTTCTCCAGACGCCCGCCTACACAGGGGGCAGGGCCGCCCACCAGGACAATGCGCTCCGGCGCCGACCCGCGCGCCGACCTGAGGGCGGCAAGAGTATACACAGGCCGCGCGTTGACACGCTCAATCAAGATTCGCGCGGCCTCCTGAATGCGCTTCAGCCCGTCCTCCACCGCAGCTTCGGCCAAGACGGCACCTTGTCCCTCAAGGCCTGAAGCGGCCGACAAAGCGGCCATCCCCTGGATTGAGGCCGCCGTATTCCCCGCCGTTGGCTCGCCACGGGGAGCATTGAGGGTATTGAAAGCATCCAGTAACGTCGGCCTGCCGCCGCCAAAAGCCATGGCCGGCCCTTCCCTCAGAGGCCCGGCACACACACCGGTTTCATCCGGTACAATCAGGGAATCCCCGCCGACGCCCACAGACACGGACGCCAGGGAGCGTACCAGTGTACGCCGACCGGCCAACAACATGCCGTCACGTTCAACCACCGGCGAGCCGTCCAGCGCCAAGGCAATATCCGTAGTGGTGCCGCCCATATCCAGCAGAAGAGAGCAGCCCCGCCGCACGGACGGGCAAAGAGCGAGGATGCCCATAACACTGGCCGCCGGCCCGGAAAGAATAGACTGCACCGGGCAGCGCCGGGAAAGAGCCAAAGGAACGGCCCCGCCGTCCGCCTTGAGCAGAAATACGGGAGCACGGACGCCAGCGCCGACCAGAGCTTTTTCCACAGCGTTCAGAAAGCTTAGATGCAGCCGCTCCACAGCGGCATTATAATAGGCTGTGGCGATGCGGCGCGGAAAATTGAGCGCTCCGGAAAGACGGCTCCCCTGCGTGACGGAAAAACCAAGCCCGGCCGCCGTTTCGGCCATAAGCCGCTCATGGGCCGGGTTGCGGGGAGAAAACTTGCCCACGCAAGCGCAGGCCGACACCCCCTCCCTTTTCCAGACTGTCGCGGCCGCAGCCAGTTTCTGTATTTCAAGAGGACGCAATTCAAGTCCGCGATGATCAAGGCCGCCGGGAACAAGACAAACGTGGTTTCCGATGGCGGAATGCAGGGGGTTCAGACCCGGTCCGGCCGAAAGGACCAGGCCCACGGCGTCGGCTTTATTTTGCACAAGAGCGTTGACGGCCAAGGTCGTCCCAAGGGTAACGCAGCGCGTCCGCGCAAGAATGTTCGCGCCACCCATGCCGAGCGCCGCGATAAGCACGGCCAGCGCTTCACTTACCGAGGAAGGGATATCTTCATGACAGGTTTTTACCTTGGCGCAGGCCAGAAGAATTTTTTCCGGTCCGCCGCCACGGAGCAAAACCGCGTCCGTGTGTGTACCGCCGGCGTCAATGCCCAGATAAAATTTTTCGTTCATCGCAAACCCTCGAAATCCGCCTCATCCAATGCGCCATAACTGTTTTCCATGCCGGGGAAGACGCCGGCACGTACCTCGCCGGCATAGGCGGCAAAAGCCGCAGCCATTGCCTGACCCATCTCGCTGAAAACCTTGACGAACTTCGCCGGATTATCTGTCAGGCCCAGCATATCCTGCCACACCAGCACCTGCCCGTCACAACCGGGACCCGCGCCGATGCCAATGACAGGGATGCCCACTTCCCGCGTGATGCGTTGACCAAGGACGGCAGGCACGCACTCCAGCACCAGGGCGAAAGCCCCGGCCTCTTCCAGCGCGCGGGCGTCATCCAGGATTATCTGCGCCTGGGTGAGGGTTTTGCCTTGCAGCCTGAATCCGCCCATGGCGTGCACGGATTGCGGAGTCAGGCCGATATGCCCCATTACCGGGATCGATGCCTTGGTCAGCTCGCGCACCACCGGGCAGAAATCAGCCCCGCCCTCCAGCTTGACAGCCTGCGCCATGCCTTCGGCCAGCAGGCGCATGCCGCTGCGCATGGCCTCTTCCCGGCTTACGCGATAGCTCATGAAGGGCAGGTCGCAGACCACCAGGGCGTTTTCGGACGCGCGGGCCACCGCCGCACAGTGGCGCAGCATGTCTTCAAGAGTGACGGAAAGGGTATTTTTATGGCCGAGCATGACGTTGCCCAGGGAATCCCCCACAAGCAGGGCATTGACGCCGGCTCTGTCCATAATTTTTGCCGTGCTGAAATCATAGGCTGTGAGCATGACGAGCTTTTCCCGCCCCTTGGCTTCCCGGAAGGTAAGCACAGTATTTTTCATACGTTTCCTCCGCTATGTGGATATAAGCGGCTTTATGCCGTTGGAAACAGGGCCAGCGCCATAAGCGCATGAACCAGTTTCGCGGCTGTGAAATCGGCATGATGCAGGCCGGGCACAGGCGCGAGTTCCACAACGTCAAAACCGACGATTTCACGCCCGCGCGCGCAGCGCCTCAGCAATTCCACCGCATCATGCCAAAAAAGCCCGCCCGGCGATGGCGTGCCTGTGGCGGGCATGAGTGAGGCGTCCAGCCCGTCAACATCAAAACTTATGTAAATACGCCGGGGAAAATCCCCCGCCAGTGGTTCCGACGGAATTCCCTCACGCGCCAACGCCGCGGCGTCGTAATGGCGTATCCGCCGCTCCTCGCGAAAAGCGCTCTCTTCCCGGCTGATTTCCCGCACCGCGAACTGGGCCAGCGGCAAGCCGAGATCATTGACGGCGCGGTACATGACGCAAGCGTGGGAGAGCGGATTTCCTTCATATTCCGCCCGCAGGTCCGCGTGGGCGTCTATGTGCACAATACCGAACTCTCCTTTGCGGGCAAGAGCGCGCAGAGCGCCAAGGCTCACCGTGTGCTCACCACCGAGCAACACAGGGCGTGCACGGCAGACAAGGGCATGCCTCACCAACTCTTCAACCCGGAAAAGCACAGTTTCAGTTCCACCCGCACAGTTCACAAAAGGGGCGGTATAAAAACCTGACTCACCGGGCGCCAAACCGCCTTCCACAGCCTCCAACTGCCGGGAGGCCGCAAGCAGGCCCGCCGGCCCCCGGGCAGCGCCGCCGCCGTAAGAAACTCCGTGCTCCAGAGGAACGGGAATTATGTGAAAAGCCGCTTTCTCCGGCGGGCTCTGAGGGTATTCCGAATCGAGAAAATACGTTCGTTTCATTTTTTAAACCCAACAAAAAACGGCCTGGATGGGGATTCCAGACCGCTTTTATGAAGGAGGCTGTCAGCAAAAGAAAGGAAGGTATATTGCTTTAAGCATATTTCGTGCCAAACTGAAAAAATACATACCGTATTTATTTTATTAAATAAAATCTCTCCCCCCACTAAAAACACGGTTAAAAAATTTTTACTTCCCGGCAACGATTCCAAGGTATTCAGGAATATTTCAGGCAAAAAATTGAACCGCCGGCATTTCACTTCTCACTCCACAAGACCGGCGGCGGCAAGGGCCTCCCCGCGTTCAACGCAGGTGCCGCACTTGCCGCAAGGATTTTCCTGATTTTTATAGCAGCTGCGCGTCAGGGCAAAAGGCACACCCAGGCTTTTGCCCAGCGCCGCGATTTCTTTTTTGCTCATGCCGATGAACGGGGCCTCAAGACGGACGCGCCCTTCCGTACTTTGAGCAACAGCCTCAGCCGCCGCCCCGATAAAGGCCTTGCGACAGTCGGGGTAGACATGGCTGTCTCCATGATGGGCGGCAATACAAATTTTTTCCGCGCCGATGGATTCCGCCAATCCGGCGGCGACGGCAAGAAAAATGAGATTTCTGCCCGGCACGACAGTCAGTTTCATATTACCGGCGGCATAATGCTCTTCGGGTATTTCCCCGCCGCCTTCGAGAAGATGACTTCTGAATCCCTTGAAACACAAGGCCATGTCAATACATTGATGCTGCGGCGCACGCGGGCCGAGGCGAGCCAGAATGCCCCGCGCGGCCTTGAGTTCATAAAAATTGTGCTTGGAAGGGTAACGGAAGCTGACGGCCAAAACCCCGTCCCGGCCGTATCGCTCAAGGCAATGGAACAGGGCGACGGCGCTGTCCATGCCGCCGCTGAAAAGCGTCAAAACGCGCGGCGAGGCGTGAAGTATGCGTTTGCGGCTTGCCATCGGCCCAATCTTGTTTTTATACTCTCGGTAACGGCACCGGACTCAGCCATCGCTGCCAGCCTTTTCGACATGCTGTTGACGATACCCGAAATCGTGCGGATTGGCAAAACAGAGACGCCCCATATCAAGGATATTCCCCAAACCAAGGAAGACTCATGACTTCTCTCCGTGCCGGGTGCCGTATGCGCGCCCAGAAAACCCTCGCCGCCCTCAGGATGCGCTATCCCAATCCCGCCGGCCAGTTGGTCGCCGGGAACGCCTGGGAACTGCTGGTCGCCACAGTGCTGGCGGCCCAGTGTACGGATGCGCGCGTCAATACCGTCACCCCCTCGCTCTTTACCCGTTGGCCCAATCCCGAAGCTTTGGCTGAGGCGGGTCAGGCGGAACTCGAAGCTGTCATACGCCCCACCGGCTTTTACCGCAATAAAGCCAAGAATCTCATTGGCGCGGCCAAACGTCTGCGGGACGTCTTTGGCGGAGCCGTGCCCCGCAGCCTTAAAGAACTTATCAGCTTGCCGGGAGTTGCCCGCAAGACGGCCAATGTCGTCTTGTTCGGCGCTTTCGGCATCAACGAGGGCCTCGCGGTGGATACGCACGTCAAACGCATCGCCCATCGCCTCGGCTTGACGGAAGAAACAGCCCCCGATGCCGTGGAAAAAGATTTGACGGCTCTTTTTCCACATGAGGAATGGGGGAACATCAACCACAGCATGGTACTTTTCGGACGCGATGTCTGCCGCGCCAGAGGCCCTCGTTGCCAAGAATGCGCCATGGCCTCCTTTTGCCCACGTCTTGAACCGCCGCGCAAAAATTCCCGCGGGGCGCGTCTTAAGAAATAACTGGCCGTGCCGATGTAACCTTGGGATGAACGCAACTTGGGGGCTGCAATGACGCAACACAAGCAGGCCAATAATGAACTCGAGATCATTGAATTTGTCATCAATGAAATCCAGTCTGACGGCATAGCCTACAGCGGGCATTATGGCATAAATGTGGCCAAGGTACTGGAGATTATCCGCTTGCCGGCAATAACCAACGTGCCGAGCAAGCACGACCCCTCAGTACTGGGCACATTCAACCTGCGGGGCAAGGTGCTGCCTATTCTTGACCTGGCGGCCTGGCTCGGCAAAGAGATGGCCGCCACAGACAACGCCAAAGTCATTGTGACGGAATTCAGCGGAGTTCAGGCGGCTTTTCTGGTTTCCGCCGTAAGGAGCATTCACCGGCTGACTTGGGATCGCATCGAAGCGCCCAACAAATATGTGCAGGCCTATTCGCGCGACAGCATCACCGGTATTCTGCGCATTGACGAAAAGGTGCTCTTTATCCTGGATATGGAAAAAATTCTCAGCGGGATGGACAGCACTCTGGATATGTCCAAAATTGAAGTGGATTCCACCCCAGTGGAAGGCGCCGGGCAATTTCATTTGCTCGTGGCGGATGATTCAAATTCTCTGCGCTCCATTCTGCGCTCTTCTCTGGAGAAATCCGGCTTCCGCGTCACCACCGCCAAAAGCGGCCGCGATGCTTGGGAATTGCTGCTGAAAGCCCAGGACGAGGCTCAGGCGGAAGGTGTGCCCGTTACCGACAAGATACATCTGATCATTTCAGACATTGAAATGCCGGAAATGGACGGCCATGAACTCACCGCAAGAGTACGCGGCAACCCGGCCACCAAGGACATGCCTCTTATCCTTTTCTCTTCCCTGATTACCGAAGCTTTACGCGCCAAGGGCATCAAGGTGGGGGCCGACAGGCAGGTCTCCAAACCCGATCTGCCGGGCCTGAACAGCATTATCCGCGAGCTGATCGCCACCAAACTGCACAAATAGATTCGATTTCCCGGCAACTGCTTACTTTGAAATTTTCGGGTAGAGATTCGGTCTGTCCCCAACCAAAGAAGGCAAGTTCTTGGCGGCGGGAGCGTGCTCTCTCAATGGCAGATAGCCGGAGCAAAAAACAACGCCTGACGCGAAATCGCGGCAAACTGGGCCGCTATCCGATTTTCCAACCACCTTGCGCAGGGAACCCCTTGGTGCTACATTCGAGAACGCGCGGTCTTCGCCGTGTTGAACTGTAATAAAGCGTAACGGATTCCCTCCCACCATGAACAAATTCGCCGCCTGCTTGTCCGCTGTCGTCTGTTGCCTTTTGCAACTCGTCCCTCTTCCCACTGCCGCCAACGTTGTGGATGCGGACAGCATTATGACCCGGCGCATGGACGAAAACCTTTGTGTTCTGAGCTTTGACGACGGCCCTTCGCGCTTTACGCCGCATTTGCTCGACATGCTCAACGATTACGGCATACCGGCCACATTTTTTCTGGTGGGCGGCATGGCGGAGAAATACCCCGACATTGTGCGCCGCATAGTGGAAGAAGGTCATGAAGTAGGCAATCACACCTGGAGCCATCCCAATCTGCGCAAAATCTCCCGCGAGCAGGCGCGGGAGGAAGTCGCGCGCACCAATGATCTGCTGACAAGCCTCGGCGCGCGCCCTGCCCATCTGCGTCCGCCCTATGGGGTTTTTGACGAGCATACGGTGAGCGTGGCCGAATCGCTGGGCCTTACCGTGGTGCTCTGGTCCACGGACTCCAAGGACTGGCGGCGCTTGCCGGCCAGCTACGCCACACTGCGCAACGGACACGGCTCTGTGTATCCGCAAGGAAAAACACACGGCATTTTTCTCTTTCACGACACGCACAAGAGCACGGTGAACGATCTGCCGAGAATCGTCAAAGAACTGTACGAGGCAGGATGCAGCCGTTTTGTCACAGTCGGTGAATATCTGGGCGGCCAGGCCGATCCTGAACCCGGCATACTGATGACGCGCCGCCTCCCCACAGTACCGCTCTCCTCCGCCGCCCCGTCGCCGGACACACCGGTGGAGCTTCTGCAAATACAGCTTGTGGAACGCCCTGAAAAAACGCCGGAACAGCAGTGAGAATTCTCCGGGGGAGACCTTTGACGGAAAACCACAATTTTTTCGAGACAGGCTTGTGTTTAGTCCCACTAATGTCGTTTTTCGGCAAGAAGACTTTCCAGGGCAATCCGCAAATGTAGAAGGTCAACTTCCATATCGGTGGAGAGGCCGCCCGAGAGAAATTCCGTCAGCCCCATGCCCGGCGTCGCGCAGGAGGCGTCCAGATCCTGCGTCATGGGCCAGTACTTCAGCCTGAGCAGACGTACCGCGTGCAGGTGGTTGTAGCTGACATAACGGTTGCTGAAAAATTCCACAAAACCCGACTCCGGCTTTTGCAACAGGGTCAGCGCGCCGTTGGCCCCGTGGGGCATGACCGAGCATTCAACGTTGGTCATGTAGCGCCATTGTCTGGCCTGAGGCATGTCCTCCGGCGTCATCACCTCAAAATCGAACTCCTTCAGTAAAGCCAGAACTTCCGTTTCATTGACCGGCCTGCGTCGGCCGATACGGCGCACAAAACAGCACTTGCCGCCTGGGAGCGTCCCCGCAACGGCAAGCAACCGCTCACGCGTCAACTCCACAAGCGGCAGGTACAACGGCAGGTTAAAGCCGGAGAGGCGCGGCGGCAGCATAAGCCGGCGCACTCTGTAGGCGCCTTGAGCCGGCAGCATGCGTTCCGGCGCAAGGCTGAACATGGCGAGGGATTCGCGCACAACGGGATTGTGCGTCGGTACAATATAGCTCCCCGTATAGCCGATGGATTCCATGGCCAACAGTTTAGGCAGACTTTCCATGGTCCAGTGCCAGAAATTCGCGCTGCCCGGCAGGTAAAAGGGCGCGGCCTCCTCCACTTCCGCGATGCCGTCAGGCTCAAGCCCGGCCAGCGCGTCACCCGCCAGCGCGGCCAGATGCGCGTCACCCGCCGGATAATGGCAGGATTCCGTCAAAATGAAGGGCAGGTCGCCTTCTCCATGCAGGGGCAGTAAAGCCTGGGAGGAGGAGCAGAGGCAAAGACAATCTTTGAGAGCGTAAAAAGTGAGATTCAGATGAGGCAGAGGCAGGGCGCGGCCACGTTGTCTGAAGCGGACAAGATAGTCTTCGGCGGGGATCAGAAGGGCGGACGCCTTGTCAAAACGCAGAGGCATGCTTGTTTCCCGGATTCAACCTGTTGTGAAATGATCAAAACCTTCGGCCTTGAGCGGTTTGCCGTTAGCAATGATATCCGGCTGTTCCGTCACGACGCCCAGAGGTCTGAGATCGGGAACGGCCCTTCGCAGTTTCGCCAAGAGATCGGGCGCGCACGCGCCAAGCAGGGCATAGTCTTCTCCACCAAGCAAGGCCTCTGTAACGGGGTCCAGTTCTTGTTCCAAAGCGAAGCGTCGCACTTCGGGATGTATTGTCTCCGGCGGCAACCGCAGGCTTGCGCCGAACTGGCGTACAGGTTCCCCGCCTTGCCCTTCCCGGGTTTGGAGCAGACGCGGCAGGTCGCGCGCGATGCCGTCAGAGACATCCATAACAGATGGCGGGTTTTCAGCATCTGCAAAGCCGGAAATGACGAGACCGGCCTCGATTTGCGGCAGGGGGCGCAAGTGGGCCGCGCAGGCGGCCGGCCAGGCGGGGGCGGCTTCGCGTCCCCGTGCCTCAAGTATGCGCAGCCCCACACGCGCGAGGCCCAGCCTCCCGACCACAAAGAGAAAATCACCGGGTTTGCAGCCGCCGCGCCGCAGATCAAGGCTGTCCCCCACTGTTTCGCCCCATATGGTGACGGCAATGCAGAGATGCTCGCAAGCGGACAAATCTCCCCCCGCGAGAATCGTGTCGTATTGTCCGGCCAAGGCGGCCATGCCGCTGAAAAAATCCTCAAGCCACATCTGCTCGGTGCGCGGGGGCAGGCCGAGGCAGAGCGTGAAACCGAGCGGTTTCGCGCCGCAAGCGGCCATGTCGCTGAGGTTGACAGCCAAGGCCTTGTATCCGATTTCCTGTGGGGTAAAATAGCTGCGCCTGAAGTGCACGTCTTCCAGAAAAAGGTCGCTGCTCACACACAGGTGTTTATCGGCCTTGATAACGGCCGCGTCGTCGCCGCGTCCGAGAAGCAGGGAGGCGTGACTGTTGGGGAAATGCCGCGCGAGACGGGACAGGACGAAATCTTCGGAGAGGAGTGAATTCACGGCTGTTGTCGCGCTTCAATGAACTCCAGGCCGTTCATGTAGGGGATAAGAACCTTCGGCAGACGCACACCGCCGTCCTTTTGCTGCCCGTTTTCCAGAATAGCGGCTATGGCGCGCCCTGTGGGCAGGCCGGAGCCGTTGAGCGTGTGGAGAAAAACGGCTTTGCCGCCCCTGGGCTTGAAGCGGATATTGGCCCGACGGGCCTGAAAATCCGTACAGTTGGAACAGGAGGAGATTTCACGGTAAATTTTTTGCGCGGGCAACCAGACTTCCACATCGTAGGTTTTGGCGCTGCTGAAACCCATGTCGCCGGTGCAGAGAGAAATGACCCTGTGGGGCAATTCCAGCAGTTCCAGCAGGCGGCAGGCATGGCCGCACATGATTTCAAGCTGATTGAAGCTGTCGTCCGGATGCGCGAAGCGCACCATCTCCACCTTGGTGAACTGGTGCATGCGGATGATGCCCCGAGTGTCTTTGCCGGCGGCGCCGGCTTCCGCCCGGAAACACGGTGTGGCGGCACAGCAGGCGTACGGCAGACTTTCCTCTTCCAACACTTCGCCGGCATACAGATTTGTCAGCGGTACCTCGGCGGTGGGAATCAAAAATTGATCCCTGCCGCGCAGAGCGAAAAGGTCGTCCTCAAACTTCGGAAGTTGGCCTGTACCTGTCATGGCGGCACGATTGACTATAAATGGGGGATTTATCTCAACATAACCGTTTGCAGCATGTTGATCCAGAAAAAAGTTGACCAGCGCCCGTTCCAGCCTGGCGGCCCACCCCCGGAAACAGACGAAACGGCTGCCCGACAGGCGGCTTGCTCGTTCAAAATCCAATCCGCCCAGGCGTGTGCCGATATCTCCGTGCTCGGCGGGCAAAAAATCAAAATTCCGCAGTTCGCCCCAACGCCTGGCCTCCACGTTTTCCGTCTCGTCTCTGCCCTTGGGCGCAGTGTCATCCGGTATATTGGGTACGCGCATCAGCCATGCTTCCACATCGCTTTTGGCCCGCTCCGTTTCCGCATCCAGCGTCTTGATACGTTCGGAAAGCACGCCCAGTTCCGCCTGCATGGGCGCAATGTCCCCGCCTTCGCGTTTGAGAGCTGCCACTTGTCCGGATGCCGCGTTGCGGCGGCTTTTCATCTCTTCCACTTCGGCGAGCAGAGCGCGGCGGCGCTTGTCCAGGGCAAAGAATTCTTCAACGTCAATGTCCGAATGACGATCCGCCAAAGCCCTGGCAAGGATATCGGATTGTTTTTGCGCCAATTTGAGGTCAATCATGCGGACTCCGAATGCAACAGTGTGGATTTGTTCATATCTGTCCGTCAAGCACCTGTCAACAGAGCTTTGGAAATTCCTTATTCACAATCCCGCGTAATCCATCACACTGTTCAGTCCCGCGCTGCTTGAGCGCAGCCCGCCATCAAAGACGTGGCGGCTGAGCCGCCAGTTTTCAATGTCCAGCACATCCAGCTTCCCTCTGTGTTCCGGCCCGATATGCCGCGCCAGGAGATGGAGCGTCTCCTCCAAAGGGAAATACAGCCCTTCAAAGCTGATGCGCACTGTCTCTTCTTCGCGCCGGAGTATTGATCCGTCTTGTCCATCCGAAATCGCATCGGAGCAAATCTTGACCAGGGCCGTAAAAAAATCGTCCGAAACCGGCTGGATATGGCCGTATACTTTGATGAGGACGCGGCCGCTCACGGAGATTCCGCCGACTTGAGGCAATGCCCCTTATCGCGGGCCTCCGCAAGCCCCTCACAGTCTCCCAGGGCGCAGGCTCCGGCAAAATCTTCACACATTCCCCCGTAGTTGCCGCGTAAAAAACGCACCGCTCCCCGCGTCCGCAAACGTCCGGCCGTCTCTTTCCCCGTCGCCGGCAGACCCGTGGTCATGAGGGCATTCAGGTCATCTTCGGCCAGGGCCAGCCGGCCCAGGCGCATGAGGGCCAGAGCGCGGATATAGCGGGCGCGGTACAAATCCGGCTTCAAGTTCAATGCTTCATCGCATGATTGTGCACATTGTTCCGGCAGGTTCCGCTGCAATTGAGCTTCGGCCAGCGCAAGGCGCACGGCGGGGCTTTGTGGAGCAAGCCGCGCCGCCTTTTCCAGCAGCGACAAGGCCTCGGCACTCACGAACATGCCTCCGGACGTCGGCCCAATGACCTCCTTGACCTGCCAAAGCCCTTCAAGGGTATCGGCCTGGCTGTCGGAGAGGCCCGCCGCACCTTTGACCGGGCCGCCAAGGGAGCCGTTGGCCGTTGTTTCATTTGCCGGCGTTGTTTGCAGCGCAAGGCCGGTTTCCTCGATAATGGCCCTCCAGAAGCGCGAAAGCTCCGGATTATGGAGAGCAAGGATCGTGTCTTCCGACAGGCTTTGGCGCGGCTGAAGAATAACGACGGCATGGGGCAGGGTTGGCCGCGGCTCTGCCGGTTGAACCGCAACGGCGTATATTTGCGCAGCCAGGGCCCGCCTGTCGTTCCTGTCAAGTTCGAAGAGAAGCAGGTTATGCCGGACGGGCAAGCTCTCAGCCGCCTTGTCCAAGGCGTTGAGCCAAGCGGCGGCACGCGCCCTGGCGTACGAGGATTTGGCATCCGCGCGCGGCCCGCTCACCAAACGCTCGACGGCCGTAAAAACCGTGGAGTCCGCTTTCGCGTGACATGTGTGCCCGATGCCGGCAAAAAACGCCAGCAGGGTCAGGCAGCAAATGCCTTTATTTTTTGCCTTCAATGGTTTGCACGACTTTGTGCGCCACCGGTTTGGCGAGATCCCGCAAAGTGTCCAGCAGCAGGTTTTCCGCAGCCGAGCTTGTGGGCAAGCCCGTGCGCGACTGGGCCGAATTGAAGGAATCTTTCAGGAGGCGTTTCTGACGATTGGCCAAATAGTAGGTGACGCGCAATTCCGTTGAGAGTTCCGTGGCTGAAATTTCCTTCAGCCAGAGGGAATTCAATTCGCCCGTGACCATGTAGTCCGGATTGCCGTTGCGGGCCTGCTTGAAGGTGGACGCATAGGAGACCTGCATGCCGTTGCGCGCGAGTTCATCCGCGAGGGCGCGGCTAACCCAGTCCGCCACGCTGTCGCTGGTGACAAAGGCACTGTTGTCACGGCGTACGCCAAGGCTTGTGCGGTCAGAACGGCTGTCGGAAAAGGTGACGACGGTGATGGTCGGAGCGTTGGGCGCGGGCAGAACGGCTGCATCCAATGGCGGTTGCGGCAGCAGGCGCACATTGTTGCTCGGGCCGCATGCCGCGAGAAGCAGGATAAAAAGCAGCGGCAGGTGCGGGACAAATCTGGTATGGTTCATGGCGACCTCATCGCTGGAGTTAATGGCGACATTGTTGAGAATAAAACCTGACGATTTCTTGATTATATCTAGATTGTGGTCTACTGGCAAGAGTTTTCTGGCGGCGAGCCTCTGCCCTTAATGCCAGGAGAAGCTTTACAATTCCCGTTTTGGCGACTAGAATGGCGAAAAAAGGGCGGGGGCCGGCAGTTTCCGTTCTTTTACCCGTCCGGCTTGCCCGTTGTGGGTTTGGCCATTCCCCTACGGACGGGTTTTAATCAGCAAGTTTATGGCGTTTCCCACGTCGCGCAGGCGCGAAAAACGCCGGAGTATGCCCGGAGTACGCATGGACAAGGCGCAAAAGGAAATTCTTCAGACCGCCAAGGAATTGACCGCCAAATTCATTGAAACCCGTACCATTTCACCCAATAATTTCGCTGAAATTTTTCCTGTGATATACCGGGTTGTCAGAGAGACCGTTCCCCAAGGCGGAACCGACGAGGGGAAAACGCCAGGGCGTGGCCCGAGGTGATGCCCCCGCATGATGCCGCCGTGGCCGGCATGTTCGGCCGCATCGCGCGGTTTTATGATCTGCTGAACCGTCTTTTGAGTTTTGGGCTTGACAGGTTCTGGCGGGCCGTTCTGGCAAGAAAAGCCCTTGAAAACGGCGGGATGACGGCGCTGGATCTGGCTGCGGGCACTTTGGACGTCTCTCTGGCCCTGCGCCGCCTGCGGCCGAAAATTATCGTCGCGGCTTTGGATTTCTGCCCGGCCATGCTGGCGCGCGGCCGCCGCAAACTTGAAGGGGAGAACTCCCTGCGGGTGTTGCCTGTTGTCGCCGACGCCAAGTGCTTGCCTGTAAAAGCGGCTTCGACGGACTGCATCACCGTGGCTTTCGGCATACGCAATATCCTGCCGCGCCAAGCGGCCTATGCGGAAATGCTGCGTGTCCTCAGGCCGGGAGGGCGCGTTTGTATTCTGGAGTTCGGCTCAGGGCGTGAACGGATCTGGGGCGGGATATACAATTTTTATCTGAAGGCCATCCTGCCCGGCATCGGACGCGTCATTTCACGCGACAAGACCGCCTACGGCTATCTTGCGGAGAGCATTCGCGCTTTCCCCACAGCGCGAGACCTGGAGGCGGAACTTCTGGAAGCGGGCTTTACCAGCGCTTGGCACCAGAAGCTCACTTCCGGCATTGTCTGTTTGCATGTGGCGGAAAAAGCATGATAGCCTGAGAACAGGCATCGGGATTCAATCATGGTACGTTTTGAGTATCTGACAGAGCGCAGAACCCCGCTGGCCGTAGTGGGCCTCGGTTATGTCGGCCTGCCGCTGGCGGTGGCTTTTTCGCGGCATGTGGATGTCATCGGTTTTGACATCAACGAAAACCGTCTTGCGCAGCTGCGGCAAGGGCACGACAACACGCGTGAAGTCAGCCCGGAAGAACTCGCTTCAGCCGGAATAAACTATACGTCCGAGCCGGCGCGGCTCAAGGAGGCCGGCGTTATTATCGTTGCCGTGCCTACTCCCATTGACGAACACCGCTCACCGGATTTGCGGCCTGTGGTGAACGCGAGTCTGACTGTGGGGAAAAATCTCTCAAAGGACGCGGTCGTGGTGTATGAATCAACCGTGTACCCCGGCCTGACCGAAGAAGTATGCGTGCCGCTGCTGGAGCGCGAATCCGGCATGCGCCTGGGAGACGGCTTTACTGTGGGATATTCGCCGGAGCGCATAAACCCCGGCGACAAGGTGCACACGTTGAGCACCATTACCAAGATTGTCTCAGGGTCGGACAAAGACACGGCGGACCTGCTGGAACGTCTTTACGGCACAGTGGTCACGGCGGGCATTTACCGGGCTTCTTCCATAAAAGTGGCCGAAGCCGCGAAAGTTATCGAGAACACCCAGCGTGATTTGAATATCGCATTGATGAACGAATTGGCCGTACTTTTCGGCCGTATGGGCATCGACACCTCCGAAGTGCTGGAGGCCGCGGGGAGCAAGTGGAACTTTTTGCCCTTCCGGCCCGGTCTTGTCGGGGGGCACTGCATAGGCGTCGATCCTTATTATTTGACTTTCAAGGCGGGGGAATTGGGCCTGCATCCGGAGGTCATCCTGGCTGGACGGCGCATCAATGACGGCATGGGCAAATATGTGGCCGAAGCCGCTGTCAAGCGCCTCATCAGGCGCGGTTGCATGGTGAGTGGAGCGCGGGTGGGGATTCTGGGCTTTACCTTCAAGGAAAACGTGCCCGATTTGCGGAACACGCGGGTGGTGGATGTGGCGCGCGAACTGGCGGACTACGGCATTACCGTGCTTGTGAGTGACGCCCTGGCCGATCCGCGGGAAGCCCTAGCCGAATACGGCCAGGAGATATTGCCTCTTGAGCAGTTGCGTGGACTTGACGCTTTGATTTTAGCCGTGCCGCATCGGGAATACACCCTCCTGCTCCCGGAGCAGATCAAGGATTGGTTCGCCCGGCCCGGCAAGGCGATCCTGCTGGATGTGAAGGCTTTTTTTGACCCCGCTGCCATGCGGGCCGCCGGTTTTGATTACTGGAGGCTTTGAGGTGGCATTACTGATCTGCGCGCCTACTGCCGGAGAACTCGCGGCCCTGCTGCCGAATGCGGCCCTGGAAAGTGTGAAGGAAATGCGCCCTGCGCCCGCGCAGGTGAAACAGGGGCAAGCCTTGGCCTGTGTTATCGGAGTCGGCCCGGTCAATGCGGCCTTGGCAATGGGCGGCGCCCTTGCCGAAGCAAGGGCCGCCGGCACTCCCGTTACCGCTGTGGTGCTGGCCGGGCTTGCGGGGGCCTTTGATCTTGCGCGGCTGCCCCTGCTCAGTCTCTGCCTGGTGAAGGAGGAAATCTGGCCGGAATACGGCCTACATGACGGAACATGCGTGACGGCGCGAGCTTTCAGTTTTCCTCTTTGGCGGCGCGACCCGCATGACGGTGAGGATGTGTATGACCGCCTGTCTCTGGCTGAGCCGGGAGCCGCCGGTTTTTCCCTTCAAAACGGTCTTCTGGCGGAATGCCGTTCGTTGACAGTGGCGGGCGTGAGCGCTTCCCACGGGCGGGCGGGGGATATGGCGCGGCGTTATGGAGCGGATTTGGAAAATATGGAAGGCTTTGCCGTGGCGTATGCCTGCGCGCGCCACGGTATCCCGTGCATAGAGGCGCGTTCGGTATCCAACAAGGTTGGCCCGCGCGCCGGGGATGAAAAAGATTTTCCCGGAGCGTTGCGGCGTCTGTCGCTGGTTTTGCCGGCCCTTGGCGTGCTATGAAGACATTCAAGACGACCCTCGCGGCGGAGTTGCCGCATATTGAAATGGCCCTGGCCGTTGCCGTGAAGGAACTGCCCGCGTCAGTCCAGCCGATAGCCAGGCATATCCTGGAGGCCGGCGGCAAGCGCTTGCGGCCTTTTCTCACGTTGCTCTTCGCGCGCCTGTTCGGCCTCGCGGACAGAGACTGCCATCGCCTCGCCATAACGCTGGAACTGCTGCACGCCGCCACGCTGCTCCACGACGATGTATTGGATAAAGCCCTGCGCCGCCGCGGCAAACCGGCGGCACATACGATTTTTGACGTGTCCGCCGTCATTTTGGGCGGAGATGCGCTGCTTGCCCAAGCCAACGCCATAGTAGCTTCCTATGGGGACACGCGCCTGACGCACTGCTTTTCAGAAGCCACCAGCAGGACGGCCGCCGGGGAGATCCTGGAAATCTCGGCCAAAGGCCGCACGGATATTTCCATGCAGGACTACGAAGACATGGTACGCGGCAAAACAGCCTGGCTTATCCGCGCCGCCTGCGAAATGGGCGCGCTTGCCGCCGGCGCGCGCGCAGAATGGACACGGGCTGCCGCCGGATATGGCGAAAATCTCGGCATGGCTTTTCAGATGGTGGACGACGCCCTTGATTTCGCGCCGGAGGAGATCACCGGCAAACCCACGGGCGGCGACGTCCGCGAAGGCAAATTTACTCCGCCCCTGCGTTTGTACAGGCAATCCCTGGCAGATGAGGAGCGTACCGCCTTCGATGCGGCCTTTGCCCGTGGTTTGGTGAACGAAAACAATGCCGCGGAAATTGCCGGCCGTATCAGGCAGGCTGGCTATGACGCGCAAACCCGGGAGGAGGCGCGGCGTTATCTGCATTCCGCCCTTGCGGAACTTAACGCCCTGCCCGATGCCCCTGAACGTCAATTATTGCGTGAAATATGCACCTATGTACGTGACAGAAAAAAATAACGGCGGGAGTTATCATGATCGAAATGCACACTGCCTCCACTGCGGAAATTGATGAAGTCGACGACGCGGTAAAGGAAATCCTCAGTCAGCTTCCCCTTGATTCTTTGAAAAAACATTCCGTCGGCATCTTATATTGCTGCATAGATTTCATTGAGACAGGCGTTGTCAGCGCTCTGGACAAGGCTCTGCCTTTCAGTGTGCTCGGCATGACCACCATGGCCAGCGCTGATAAAAGCAACCTTGGCATGTACAATCTCAGCCTTACCGTGCTGACGAGCGACGATGTTCTTTTCGAGGCGGCTGTCACTGATCCCCTGGCTTCCTCCGACTACAGGGAAAAAATTGCCGCGACATACAAGCGGGCGCGTACCGCCTTGCCCGGCGAGCCGGCATGTGTTTTTTCCTTCATGCCGTACACGCCTGACATCAGCGGTACGGATTTGGCATCCGCTTTGGACGCCATTGTCGGAGGCGCGCCTATTTGGGGAGGGGTGACGGTGAGCCTGGACATATACAGCGGCTCCTGCTGCACCATACTTGAAGGCCTGGCCCAGGAAAAGGTTCTGGGCGTGATTCTGCTGTACGGTCCTGTCGAACCGGAGTTTATTGTCGCTTCCATTCCCGAGGAGAATGTTTTTTATGAAAAAAGGGCGATCATCACCTCTTCGGACGGTTGTGTCTTGCGCGCCGTCAACGACATGCCTGTACTGCGTTTTTTTGAGCACCTCGGTATAAACGTAAGCGCCCAAGACAGCGCCACAGTGCCTCTTATGGTGGACTACAGGGACGGTTCCACGCCTGTGCTTCTGAGCATCGCCTCCATTCTGGAAGACGGCAGCGTCCTGTGCGGCGGCCCTGTGCCGGAGGGCGCTTACATCGCCATGTGTGAGCTTACCAGGGAGGGCATACTGACGACCACCCGGCGGAGCCTGGAAAAACTTCTGCAGCTCAAAAGAAATGCCGTGCTCATGATGCCCTGCGTTATTCGCTACATTGTCATGGGGCCTCAACATGAGGAGGAGATGCGGCTCATTTCCGGCATCGTCGGCGAGCAAGCGCCGTATATAATCGGTTATTGTGGCGGAGAGATATGCCCCGTGCGGGATACGAGCGGCCGCTGGCGCAATCGTTTTCACCATTACACTTTTACCGCCTGCATTTTGTAGCCGCAATGCCCGTGGTCAAAAAATTCGGGGAGAATATGCTTTATCGTATAGAAGCGGGTCCTCGCCAATGCCTGGATGATGCGCGGGGGCGCAGAACCGCCCTGAATCTGGAAAAATCTCTTAATCTGCGCGTGGCCTCTGTGCGCCATGTCAAGACATTCACTGTGGACGGCCTTGAGGAAAGCCAGGTGCGACGCCTGGTGGATGAGGGCATATTGCACGACCCAATCCTGCAGCGTGCGGCTGTCGGCGTTTTGCCGCCCTTTGCCCCCATGCCCGACTGGTTTGTGGAAGTCGCTTTCCGCCCAGGCGTAACGGATAATGAAGCGCGAACCGCCCGCGACACGGCGGCCATGGTTCTCGGTATTCCCCGGGAGAGCCTGGCCGTATATACGGCCCTGCAATACCATATCCGCAACGCGCCCGACGCGCCTCTGACCCGCGCGGAAGTGGAGAGGGCGGGCAGGGATTTGCTCAGCAATGCCCTGATTCAGCGCCTGCGCATAAAAAGCCGTGAAGAATGGCAGGCCTCCCCAGGCTTTGAGCCGCTGGCCGCCAGGGTCACGGGCATGGCTGACGACACGGTTGCTGTTGTGCCCCTTTTTTCCATGAATGACGCTGATTTGTTGGTCGCAAGCCGTGAAAACACCTGGGCGCTCAACTTGGATGAATTACGCCGTATAAGGGACGCCTTTGAGGCCTCGACGGAAAAGGCCCGCCGTGCTGGCCTGGGTCTTGCCGGCGAGCCTGTGGATGTGGAAATGGAAGTACTGGCCCAGACATGGTCCGAGCACTGCAAGCACAAAATTTTCGCCGCGCGCATCGCTTATGAAAACACGGAGACCGGCCTCAGGGAAGAAGTTGATAGTCTTTATAAATCCTGCATACAAGACACAACGGCCCTTTTGCGCGAACGCATGGGCGAAAGGGATTACTGCAAGTCCGTTTTCAAGGACAATGCGGGCGTAATCGCCTTTATCGGCGGCTATGACGTCTGCATCAAGGTGGAAACCCACAACAGCCCTTCGGCTCTTGATCCTTACGGAGGCGCGCTCACGGGTATTGTGGGCGTGAACCGCGATCCCATGGGTACCGGCCTTGGCGCGGAACTTGTGTGCAATACCGATGTATTCTGCTTCGCCTCGCCTTTTTACGACAAGCCCTTGCCGCCGCGCCTGCTGCATCCGCGCCGTGTGCTTGAGGGCGTACGCGAGGGCGTGGAGCACGGGGGCAACAAGTCCGGCATACCCACAGTGAACGGCTCCCTTGTCTTCGATGAGCGTTTTCTGGGCAAACCTCTCGTCTATTGCGGGACTGTGGGCATTATTCCCACAGAGGTCAATGGGCGTCCGGGGTGGAAGAAACAGGCCCGCACGGGTGATGTAATTGTAATGGTGGGCGGCCGCATCGGCAAGGATGGCATACACGGGGCGACTTTCTCTTCTGAGGAACTGCACGAAAGCTCCCCGGCTACGGCCGTGCAGATAGGCGACCCCATCACTCAGCGCAAAATGTACGATTTTATCCTCATGGCGCGCGATCAGGGGCTTTACAATTCCATCACCGACAACGGCGCGGGCGGTCTTTCCTCTTCCGTTGGCGAAATGGCGGAGGATACGGGCGGCTGCGTACTTGACATAAGCCGCGCTCCCCTGAAGTACGATGGTCTCAGGCCGTGGGAAATCCTGCTCTCCGAAGCCCAGGAGCGTATGACCCTTGCTGTTCCGCCGGAAAAGCTGGAAGAATTTCTTGCCCTGGCCGCGCATCTGGATGTGGAAGCCACGCCTTTGGGCAATTTCACCGACTCCGGATTTTTTGAGGTGCGTTGCGAAGAAAGAATTGTCGCGTCCCTGCCCATGAATTTCATGCACAACGGCGTGCCGCAAATGCAACTGGAAGCCGTGTGGCGGCCCCCTTTCCGGCAAGACATCCGGGTGGATGGCGGCGGCCTTGCCGAGGGGGATTTTCTCAAGCGCATGTTGGGGCGCTTGAATATCTGCTCCAAAGAATACATCGTCCGCCAATATGACCACGAAGTGCGGGGCGGCAGTGTGATTAAGCCCTTTATGGGGATCATGCGTGACGGCCCTTCGGATGCGGGCGTGCTGCGCCCCCTGCTGGAGTCCGATGCCGGGCTCGTCATTTCCCACGGGATTTGTCCAAAATTCAGTGATTACGACACGTACTGGATGATGGCCAACGCCATGGACGAGGCCGTGCGCAACGCCGTGGCTGTGGGAGCCAATCCGGACGCCCTGGCGGGAGTGGACAATTTCTGCTGGTGCGACCCTGTGACAAGCGACAAAAATCCCGACGGACGTTACAAGCTGGCTCAGCTTGTGCGGGCCTGCAAGGCTCTGCGCCATTTTTCCCTTGCTTTCGGCTTGCCCTGCATTTCCGGCAAGGATTCCATGAAAAACGACTATACGGGCGGCGGAGAACGCATTTCCATTCCACCTACAGTGTTGTTTTCCGTACTGGGCGTCATGAACAACGTGACCCGCGCCCAGAGTTCAGACTTCAAGCGGGCGGGCGAGCACATATATATTCTCGGCGGCGTCTGGCGCGACATGGCGGGCAGCGAGGCGGCTTCGGAACTGGGCCTGGCCGGCGGCCGGCTGCCGCATGTGGACGCGGCCGCAGCTCTGCTCCGCTACCGCACGGTACATGGGCTTATGCTGCAGCGCGTTCTGGCCTCCTGCCATGATTGTTCCGACGGCGGTTTTGCCGTGGCCTTGGCGGAAATGTGCATCGGCGGCCGTTTGGGCGCAAAAGTGGATATTGACGCTCTGCCCGCCATGGAAACCATGACCCGCACGGAACTGCTGTACAGCGAAAGCGCGAGCCGCCTGATTGTCAGCGTGCGGGCCGATCTCGCGCCGGTTCTGGACATGATTGGACACGGGCAGTTGTGCCGGCGCATAGGCGTCGTCACCGATGACGGACGCCTGACCCTCACCAGCGGCGGCAGCATCGTCCTGCAAGAGAGCATCGGAGAATTGACCCTGGCTTTCAAGGGCACGCTGGACTGGTAAACCAACTCCTTACTCTGGCTGGGAACAACTATGGCAGACGGCGTGCAGCATCCGGCACCGGGCTGTATTGTGGAATACATGGAGGGCAATGCCCCCCATATCGCCCTGGTTATGGAAGAAAGCGGCGGGCATTTGCGTCTTTTACTGTCCAACCGGCGCGAAACGCGGCTTGCCGCCGCGCGTCTGCTGCCTTGGCCCGGCCCGCTGTACGCGGCTGGTGTGGGTAAAGAGCAAGCCCTGCGTCTGCTGGACAAGCATGAAAAAAAGCGGAAAGAACTCGCGGCCGCCGTCGCGCCGCTGGAGGTGTGGGAAATCGCGCAGGGCGAAGTATCCCAGGCGCGGGCACACTGGTTCGCGGAATTATTTTGTGATTCGCCGGATGAAGACACGGTAGCCGCTTACGGCCGGGCCCTTTTGGCATGCAAGAGCCATTTCCGTTTTCAGCCGCCTGATTTTCTTGTCTATTCAGCGGAAATGGCGGAAAAACGCCTTGCCGAACAGCGTATCAGGGAAACGCGCGAATCCCTTGTCAGCGGAGGAGCGGCATTTTTTCGTTTGTTGTGGGATGTCGCTTGCAAAAAACGTGCTCTTCCGCCATGCGGGAGCGGGGCCGAATGGCCCTCTCCGGAAGCGGCGGAGCGTCTGAAAGCTGTTCTGCGCGACAAAATGCGGGATCCTGAAAATCAGGAGCATGACGCGCTCTGGACGATGCTTTCCAAAGGTCTTCCGGATGTGCCGCATTTGCCGCTCCAATTGCTCACGGCCTGGGGCGAGGTGCCGGAACATCACAATTTCTGGCTGGACAGAGCTGGTTATGCGCCAGGAGACGAGTGGTGGGCGCCTTTTGCGAACGAGATTCAAGGCATTGTCAGTGCCGCGCGTGACTGCTCCCTGCCGGAATGCGCCCTGCCCTTTGTGAGCATAGACAGTGCAAGCACCCGTGATGTGGACGACGCCTTTTTCGTGGAGCGGACGGAAACGGGTTTCGCATTGACTCTGGCCCTGGCCGCGCCCGCTTTGTTCTGGGCTTTTGACGGCCCGTTCAACAAGGCGGTGCTGCACCGCGCCACGAGCCTTTATTTGCCGGAAGGCACATGCCATATGCTGCCGGAATTCCTGGGCACCGACGTTTTTTCCCTCGTCGCCGGGCAAAGGAGGCCGGCCTTGTGCGTACGCCTGACGGCGGACACGGCGGGCCTTACAGGCCCGTGTGAAATATTTGCCGCCAGAGTGCGGCTTGCCGCCAATTTGCATTATATTGATTGTCAGGCCGTGCTGGATGCCGCCCGGAATGCCTCTCCGCTGCCGGATAATCCCGCCTCGCCCCATGCGGACATGCTTCAGGCGGGCTTTGAACTGGCCCATTCGCGGCGGCAGGCGCGCATAGCCGCCGGAGCCGTGATTATGAATCGGCCGGAGCCGACGTTATATCTGCACGGCCAAGGCGCAGACACCGCCGTAACCCTGGAGCCGGAAGTCCCGGCCCATGATCCTCAGAACCTTGTGGCGGAGCTGATGATTCTGGCGAGCAGCGCTGTGGCGGACTGGGCGGCCGAACGCGGATGTCCCCTTTTGCACCGCATCCAGGACGTCACCTTGCCCAAAGAGTATGCCGGGGTGTGGACAAAACCGGAAGACATGGCACGCATCATGCGTTTTCTGACGCCTTCCTCCCTGGAAGTCCGCGCCCGGCGGCACGCCGGCCTCGCGGTAGCGCGCTATGCCCCTGTAACCTCACCCCTGCGGCGCTATACAGATCTTGTCAACGAAGCGCAAACGGCATATTTTTTACACAATGGCAAGGCGTTGTGGGGAGAGGACGAGCTTGAACACATGCTTGGTCTTCTGTCTTCCGCATTGGAGGCCACGGGGCAGGCCCAACGCTTTCGCCCCCGCTACTGGAAGCTTTTGTATTTCCGTCAGCAGGGCGACAAAATATGGTGGCCAGGCGTCATTACGGAGGAAAACGAGGCCTTCGTCAGCGTCAGCCTGCCGGATCAGGGGCTTTTTGCGCGTGGCAGGCGGCAGCTTTTCGACGAACGGGCTTACCCCGGCATGCCTGTTTCCGTGCGCCTGGGGAAGATTAATCCGCTGTATAACGAAATACAGATACTGGAGACAGCCCCATGACGACGCAAGCCCCTCCCATGCGGGATTTGTTGCTGTGCCTGTTGCCTCTCGCGGCGTATCTGCTGGGTTCCGTTCCCTGGGGACTGGCTATCGCCAAGATTTTTTGCGGCATTGATCCCCGTCTGGACGGGAGCCGAAATACCGGAGCCACCAACGTGGCCCGCTTGTGCGGATTCGGCTATGGCGCGGGCACGCTGCTCTGCGATCTGCTCAAAGGCGCGCTCCCGGTTTGGCTGGCCTTGTATTGGCGCCCTTCTTTCGCCTTCGTATCCCTGGTCGGGCTGGCGGCCATTACGGGCCATACGTGCTCCTGTTTTATGAAATTCAGGGGAGGCAAAGCCGTGGCCACCAGCATCGGCATCTTCTTGCCGCTGGCTTTCACGCAGATACTAGTCGCAGCCCTGCTGTGCATTTTTGTCATCTGGCGTTCCGGCTATGTTTCCCTGGGGTCTCTGACGCTTGTCACAGCCCTGCCGCCGCTGCTTGCCGTTTCCGGCCTGTGGTCATGGCTGCCCCTGAGTTTGTGCGTGTTGGTTCTGGTCTTTTTCAAACACAGGGAAAATATCCGCCGACTCAGGGCGGGGACGGAGAAAAGCTGGCTGAAATCACGGCACAAGGTGGCTGAAGCGGACGAAGAAGGGCGGGATATATGATTTCATGTGTACACCAGTGAACCGCCGCGTCCGGCTGCGCGATTTCGCCGATCGCCCGATCAGCCTGCCGGACGGCCCCGAGGCATGGGAACCTTGGCCCAGGCCGACGCCGGGAGATGGAAAAGACGCCGAAGACATTCTCCTGCTGGGCCTTGGGCCGGGCAGGCCGGAAAGTCTCTCTTTCACAAAAGACAAAAACGTTTTCTGGCTGGAGGAGCCGCGTATCCTGCGTCTGCTGAATGTCGCGCGCCCTCCGGGGGATATCCCCGATCATTGGCGGCAAGTGAGCATCCGCCGCGCCTTGGAACTGGTCCCGCAATGCCGCGTCCACATATACCGGCTTAACGGGCGCCTTGCGCCGCTGTTCTGGGGGCCTGTCATGGGGAGCATCGCGGCGGGCCGCGTTAATCCCGGCCAGGCCGGCGCGATGCACGCAACCCGGCGGAACGCCGAAAAAGAAGGCAGGGGAATGGTTTTGCTGCCCGGCACGGCTGCGCGATTGCTCCATCAGGAACTTGCCTCCGCTTTCCGCAATGCCGGCTTTACCGTGGCGGAAATGCCTCTGTGGAATGAAAGGCCCCGCCCCTTTGCCGTGTGGGAGACGGCTGTCGCCAGCCGCCCCGCCCTGGTGCTTTCCGTCAATCTGAGAGGGCTTGACCCTGATGGGGAAATTTTTTGGCTCTGCCGCGCCTTGCGTGTGCCTGTAGCCATTTGGTGCGTGGACAACCCCTGGCATTTGCTCTCTGCCCTGCCTCTGCCCTGGTGGAAAGAAGCCACGCTTTTTGTTACGGATGCGAGTTTCATCCCCGCCCTCCGCGAGGCTGGAGCCGGAAAAGCGCATTACCTGCCCTTGGCTGTCGCGCCGCACATGTGGCGCGGCCTGGCTCGGGAACAGCCTCTCCAGCCGGTTTTCGCGGGACATTCCGCCTTTCCTGACCGGGAACGTTTTTTCGCCGCCGCGCATCCGCCGGAAGAGACGCTTGAACACGCCGCGCAAGGCGCTCTCCCCGGCTGCCCGGACAGTCCCGCGGCCGGGCCGCACTTTCATTGGTGGATGGACAAACTGAAGCTTTGCCCCTGGCCGGGGCAGGCGGCGCGCCGGGCCGGCTTCGGAGCGGACACATGCTCCCGCCTGCGCCGCGCCCGCTGGATTGCCGCCGCGCTTGCGGCCGGCCTGCGGCTCATCGGTGATGACGGCTGGCGCGCGCTTCTTCCCGGCATTCCAGTTCTGCCGCCGGTGGATTATTACACCGCGCTGCCGGACTGCTACGCCCGCTCGGCGGTGCTCAACGTCACAAGTCTGCTTTTGCCCCATAGCCTGAGCCAGCGGCACTTTGACGTGTGGGCCGCCGGGGGCCTGCTTCTCACCGACGCCACGCCGGGCCTGGAAATTTTCCCGGCGGAACTGACACGGCCCGTCGTGCTGGAGAAGCCGGAAGATTTCGCTCCGCGCCTTGCCCTTCTGCGAGCCAACTCCGTGGCCGTTTTCCGCTTGCGGGAGCAATGGCGGGAGGCCTTGCGCGAGGGGCATTGTTATGAGCACCGTGTTGCGCGGATTTGCGGGACGCTCGGCCTGTAACCGTTTTTACCCGGAGCGGCTCATGAAGGAAATAAGTCAACCGCTCCGCAAAAATGTGTTTGCCGGTCTTTACCGCGAGACGCTGGCGGGCGGGGAATGCGCGCCATGTTAAACCACTCTACCGGGGGCCGAAGCCGGGAATGTGAAAACGCTTCTCCAGGCGGCGGAGCAGAAAGCCGGCGATGGTGACAAGCGCGAGATAATAGACTCCCACTGCCAGAAAAACCTCGGTAAAACGAAAGGTATTGGAAGCCACAACCTTGCCTTCGCCCATCAGTTCCATGCAGGTGACCAGATAGGCCAGAGAGCTGTACTTGATGAGATAGATGATTTCATTGCCGCAGCCGGGCAGGGCGCACCGGGCCGCCTGAGGCACAATAATCCAGAATACGGCTTCACGGAGGCTGAAGCCCAGGGCCAAAGCGGCCTGTACCTGCCCATGCCGTATGGACAGGATGGCCCCGCGCACATATTCCGACTGGTAGGCCGCCGTGCAGAGGATAAAACCCGTCAGGGCCGCGCCGTAAGGCTCGAAATAAATTCCCAGCTTGGGAAGAGCGTAGTAAATCATCATCAACTGTACGGCCAGGGGCACACCGCGCAGGAGAGCCGTATAGCCGTCTCCAAGGCGCCTGAGGAGGGGCGGGCCGAAAACGCGCACACAGCCGAGGGCCACGCCGCCCAGAAAACCCAGCGTGCCGGCCGGGATAATCAGCGCGAGGGAGACAAGAAGGCCGCGGTTGAGGGCCGGCAGCAGGGTTTCATTCCAAAAAGCGATATCCGGCATACCTGATTATGTCGCTGAAATCATCTGTTTGCCCTCAAGTCCGCGAGTTTCGCGCAGAAATCGCGTGTCCGGGTGGCGCGTCCTTCCAAAAGCAGGGCTGCGGGCGCGCCCTGTTCAACAATGACGCCTTTTTCCATAAAGAGTATTTCATGGGCCAGCGCCCGGGCAAAATCCATTTGATGTGTCGCCATGATCATGGTCATGCCGCCGCGCGCCAGAAGCTGTATCACCGACAGCACTTCTCCCGCCAGTTCAGGGTCTAGGGCCGAGGTCGGCTCATCCAGCAGAATAACGCGGGGATCCATGGCCAAGGCGCGGGCGATGGCCACGCGCTGCTTCTGGCCGCCCGACAGTTCCGCCGGATACAGATGCCTCCGGTTTGCCAGCCCTACACGCTCAAGTTCCTCTCCGGCTCGTTCTTCGGCCCTGGCGCGGGAAAATCCGCGCACCTTGCGCAGGGCGATGGTTACATTTTCCGCCGCCGTGAGGTGGTCAAATAAGTTGAAATCCTGAAAAATCATGCCGACTTGGGCGCGAAAGGCGCAAAGCGCGCCGTCATCGGTTCTGTCGAGAAGTTTTCCGTCCAGCCATATTTCGCCTTCGTCCGGCTGAATAAGACAATTGATGCACTGCAAGAGCGTGCTTTTACCCGCGCCGGAAGGGCCGATGAGCACCTTGAGTTCACCCCGGCATACGGTCAGGGAGCAGGCGTTGAGAATACGCTTGCCGCCGAGGCTTTTACTGATGCCTTCAAGGCGTAAAACAGGCCGCGCGTTCATGTCTGCCCGCCTGAAAAAGCTCCGGCTTCCGCGCCGGCAGCATAGCCCGGAATGTGTACCCGCCGCTCAAGGAGATGGAGAAGTTTAAGCACAAGCCAGGTCAGCAGAAAATAGAGCAGGCCCGCGGCGGCGTATAAAGCCAGATGTTCGTGGGTACGCGCTGCGGCGAAACTTGTGCGCGCCATGATATCCTGAGTGCCCAGCACAAAGCAGATGGCCGAATCTTTCAGGAGAATGGAAAATTCATTGGCGAAGCCGGGGATGGAAAGGCGCAGGGCCTGAGGTAAAATAACGCTGGCGACGGCCGTTCTGTCTTTCATGCCAAGGGCGCGGGCCGCGTTAAGCTGTCCCCTGGGCAGGCTGAGCATGGCCCCGCGAAAGATTTGCGACTGATAAGCCGCGCTGGTCAATCCAAGAACAACGCAGCAGATGGAAAATGGCTCTGCGGGCAGGCCCAGGAAGATGAAAAGCCCGTAAAAAAGAAAAAGCAGCACCAGAATGGGTACGCCGCAAAAAAACCAGACATAGATATGAACCAGGCGACGCGCAAGGGCATCGCCGTATATCTGCCCCACAGCGAGGGGTACTCCGAGACACAAACCAAGGCTGAGAGAAACGGCGACATTGCCCACAGTCACGAGACCGCCGGCCAACATGGCGGGCAGGGCGTCAATGACGACAGTCAACGAGTGCATGGCGCGTCTTTATGCCATGAAGAGACGACAAAAATGACCAAATGGACAGACGTCTATTTACTCAGGTACTTCACTTGCAATTCCTTCCAATAAGGGGAAGCTTTCAATCTGCGGTAGCCTTCGTTGATGAGCCTGTGCAATGCTTCGTCCTCTTTGCGCATCGCCACGCCAAAGTCGTCGGAATCACCATGCGCGCCGACAATTTTTACCGGGCGGCCTTTGGCAAGGGCGTCGCGGGCCGGCAGATCATCCATGAGGGCGGCTCCGATTCTGCCGTTGATAAGGTCTTCTACGGCAAGGGGAGCGGAGTCATAGAAGCGTAAAGTGAATTCATACCCTTTTTCTTTTTTTTCCTGCATAATGTCATTGGCTTCGGATGTGCCGCGCTGGACGCCAATCTGCATTTCTTTGCCGTTCAGGATGCTCTGCGGCGAGAGGTTGGCATTGGCTCTGACCAGGAAAACACGGTACACCTGCCAATAAGACTCGGAGAAAGTCACTTGGCGGGCGCGTTGCGGCGTTATGCTCATGCCGGAGCAGACCATGTCGATCTGCTTTCCCAGCAGCGCGGGAATGATGCCGTCCCAGGCCATGGGCTTGTGTTCGACCTGAAAGCCCATGGTCTTGGCTATCCAGTCCATGGACTCCACGTCAAAGCCGGACGGCTTGCCGGTTTTTTCATCAACATAGGCGAAGGGAGGATAATTGGGGTCAATGCCGTTCACATAGATTTTTTGCGCCGTTGCGGGCAACGCTGTCAAGAGGGCCGCCATCAAAGCCAGAACAAAGAATTTTTTCATGCCCGGATTCCTCCTGGGACGGAATAAAGAGTTCAGCGTGGGATTTCCGCTGCCGGAACGCCCTGTACGGTACCTTGTCTGCCTTCAAAATTATCAGCTCTTCCCGGATATGGCAAGGGCGGCCCATTGCCTTTCAACGCAAAACCACAGTTTTGCCGCCGTTAAGGAGAACGCGACGCTCCACATGATACCTGACCGCCCTGGCCAGGGTCAGCGCCTCGACGTCACGGCCGATGGCCGCGAGGTCATCCGGGCTGTGGGCATGATCCACCCTTTCCACCCCCTGCTCAATGATCGGCCCTTCGTCCAGTTGTTCGGTCACATAATGGGCGGTGGCGCCGATGAGCTTTACGCCCCGGGCGTAAGCCTGGGCGTAGGGCCTGGCTCCGGTGAAGCTGGGCAGAAAGGAATGGTGGATATTGATGCACCACCCGTACATATCCGCGCAAAGGCCCGGAGAAAGGATTTGCATGTAGCGGGCCAGGATCACCAACTCCACCTGTTCTTTCCGGACAATGTTCAACAGGGTTTGTTCCTGCTCTGCCCTGTTCTCCTGGCTGACCGGCAGGCAATGATAGGGCAGACCGCTCCATTCGGCCAGGTGGCGGAACCGCGTGTGGTTGGAGACAATGCCGGCGATATCCAGAGGCAGGTCGCCGACGCGGGTGCGGTAAAGCAGGTCATTCAAGCAATGGCCCTGACGGGAGACCAGAATCAGCGCGCGGGTCTTGGCCGATGCGTCATACATTCGCCAGCGCATCGCGAAACGCGCCGCCACCGGCTCAAAAAGTCCGGCCAGGCGTTTTATGGACGGCGGGTCCGCCTGCGGATGCCCGTGAGCCTCAAAGCACACGCGCATGAAAAAGAGCCGGCTGTCCGGATCTCCGAACTGATGGCTGGTGCGGATATTACAGTGATTTTCAGCCAGATTGCTGCTGACCGCGCTGACAATGCCCACTTTGTCCGGGCAGGAAAGGGTGAGGATGTATTCATCGGGCGTCATGAGGGCAATATGCCGTATCGGCATCCGCGTGTCGAGGGGGGCGGCTCTTCGTTTGCCGTCAGGCAAGGGAAACACGGCATGAGGCAGGATCCCGGCAAACCAACGCACTGCCGGGAACTCGGCGGGCTTGACTTGTCGCGCGGTATGGGTATGTTCTGGCCGGGGGAGTGCAACATAATGAAAAAACGTAATAAACATGGCGTTCAGGCGGAAAAAAGCGGTCGTGTCCATTGTCCTCTGCCCGAATTTGTTGTCTTTGCCGCAGGGGCCGTCATCATGGTGCTGGAAATGGTGGGCGCGCGGCTGATGGCGCCGCATGTCGGCACGTCCGTCATTGTGTGGACAAGCCTTATCGGCGTTATGCTGGCCTTTTTGGCTCTGGGCGCCATGCTTGGCGGACGGACGGCCGACAGAACGCTTTCTCCGGAAACATTGGCTCTGATTCTGCTGGGGGCTGGCCTTGGGGCGGGGTTGATCCCCCTGGAGCACCGGTTTTTCGGCGCACGGCTGATGGAAGCCTGCCCCAATGTCTACGCGGGAGCCGTTGGTGGAGCTGTTTTGTATTTCGCCCTTCCCGCCACCCTGTTCGGCATGGTCACGCCTTATATTGTACGCCTGCGCCTCAGTGACATCACGTCTTCCGGCGGCACTGTGGGCCGTCTGTACGCGCTTTCCACCATGGGCAGCATTGTGGGCACTTTTCTGGGCGGCTTCGTACTGATTTCTTTTTTCAGTTGTACGCAGATACTTCTGGGTGTGGCGGCATCCGGCGGCCTTCTCGCATTTTTTGTCCGTCGCGGGAGAAATGCGCCGGCTTTGGCCCTTGCCATCCTCGCCTTGGGAGGCGCTTTGGGCAACGCCTCTTATACGGCCTGGCTGACCGGCCAAGGGGAACTGCCCACTGTGGAAACCCCTTACAACCACATCCGCCTGTATGAAGGTCTCACCCAGGATTCCCGCCGGGTACGGGTCATTCAGACGGATCCGGGGAAAATACAGTCGGCCATATACCTTGACGACCCTGAGGCCCTGTACTGCGAGTACACCCGTTATATTGCCCTGGCCAAACCCCTTGTGCCGGGATTCCGCCGCGTGCTGGCCTTGGGTGGCGGCGGTTATTCTGTCCCGCGCTGGCTGTTGGCCGAAAAAAACGCTCCCCAGACGCTTGAAGTGGACGTGGTGGAATTGGACCCGGGCATGACCCGCGTGGCACGCGAGTATTTTTCCCTGCCCGATGAGCCGCGCCTGCGCATCCATCATGAGGACGCGCGCCGTTTTCTCAATAAAAACACGGGATCCTGGGATGTCATTTTTGTGGATGTGTTCAATTCCTGGTACAGTGTACCTTTTCAGATGGGCACAAAAGAGGCCGCATTGGCCCTGCGGCGGGCCACTGCGCCTCAGGGCGCGGTCATGATGAACGTTATTTCCGCTTTCAACGGAGAAAAGGCCGGGCTTTTCCAAGCTGTTTACGCCAATTTGAAAGAGGCATTCGCTGAAGTACATGTTTTTGCCGTTGATCCGCAAAGTCCGCCTGGCGCTGCCCAAAATCTGCTGCTGCTGGCGCTGCCCGAAGGACGGCCCGATCTGGAGGCGTTGCTGGTCGGAAAAGCCCCGGATATTCCGCCGGACGTCCGGCGTCTGCTGCATACGCGCATTACGCGGCCGGTGGAAGCCGTCGCGGCCCTGACAGACGATTTCGCCCCTGTGGAAAACTACGCGCAGAAATTATTGAACTGACCGGCCGGCAGATCCTTCAGGCAAGCATTTTGCATAAGCTCCGGACATGGATGTTTACGCGCATGATGCTTCCCTTGTCCTGAGCTTTCTGCTCACCATCACGCGGGTGAGCATCGTCATGTTCATGCTGCCCGTTTTTTCCACGCAGAATGTTCCCGTTGCCGTCAAGGCTGCGGCAAGCCTTGTTTTTTCGCTGGCCGTATGGCCGCACCTGGCCTTTCCCGAACTGGCCATGCCCTTGCATCCCTTCAGCATGGGGCTGATGCTCCTTGGTGAAGCGGTGATGGGTCTTGTACTCGGCATGGCCGTCAATTTTTTGTTTATGGGAATACAGGCGGGGGGTGAATTGCTCGGCTTTCAGATGGGTTTCAGCATGATCAATTTTGTGGATCCCCTCACCGGCAATCAGACGGGCGCCACGGCATTTTTTCTCTGGATGGTTTCCCTGCTCGTATTTTTGACGCTGGACGGGCATCTGTACATGCTCAGAGGCTTTGCCGCATCTTTCAAGCTGATCCCGCCGGGCGGGCTTTTCATCGGCGAAACGCTGCTCCGGCAAATATTGCATCTGGCGGCGCAGATTTTTGTGCTGGCCGTCAAAATAGCGGCTCCGGTCATGGTGGCCCTGTTCATGGTGGAAGTGGCGCTGGCCCTTGTGGCCCGCACCTCTCCACAGATTCACATCATGGAATTCGGATTTCCCGTTAAAATAGGCGTGGGTTTCCTGTTTGTGGGACTTTTGCTCGTCATCATGGCCGACAACATCGAGAACTTCGTTGCCGGCCTGGACGGCCTGTTTATCAATCTGCTGCGTTCCATGAGTCCTCTGTACAATTAGAATGTGTTCACACTACTTGACAAACGGTGGCAATTATGTTTTTGTTTGAAAATGGAACTGACACTGGAACAATTTGAGCGTATAGCGGCCCGGTTGCCGCGACAGCGTGGCAA
>JAITGC010000021.1 GCA_031280915.1 Desulfovibrio sp.
CCCCCCCCCCGGCCCCCCCGTTCGGTTCAATCACCCTCTCCCCCCCCCCCGCCCGCGCCCGGGGGGGGGGGGGGCCCCGCTAATCCTTACTGTCTGCCCCTGACCCGGCCTGTCAAGAATCATGTCAGCCATAAAGCCTCCCTGTTTGTGTTGTCGGTGAACGATGCAAACGAATGTTCATTCACAAGCCCGAAAAAAATTCCGGCCTTTTCCCAAGAGGAAAAAGACAGCCTCGGGCCGGAAGCAAAAAAAGCCTCCGCCCGTCAACGGAAATGGAATATCGGGGAGTTCGGCAGAGGAAAGCGCGTCGCGAACGCTCCCAAAAAGACTTGCGCGTGTCAGCGCGTGCCCGCAACGCCCCCGCCTCCGGCGGGGCGGCCGTTGCTCCGCTTCAGCGGAGTCAACAGGCTCTCCAATGTGGCTGGGTGGCCGGCGTAGGGAAGCGACATCGCCGAAGTCCATGCCCGGGGAAACACAAACCGATCCGGCAGGCTTCCGAAAAGCCTGATCCGGGGGATTACCCAACGTGCCCGGCGGCGATCCCGTCCAGCCTGCCGCACGGCCTCAAACGGGGTACCCCATATGCCAAGTATTGGTTGGGAGTGCTCTGATAGTTACATGTGTCATGCAGAGACGTCAATAGAAAACCGGGAAAAATTTTTTTTGTTCCCGGTACGCCAAATCTCGGCCATCCCTGGGGACGCCATGCGCGCCCTGGTTGGCCGAAAAATGTCTTGTCAGGCCCATTCGCCCCGCCGCCGGAGCAATTTCAAAGTGAAATTGCTCCGGCGCATTTCAGGCTTCATTCGTCAATCGCTTCGGCTGCAAGGACGCCATGCTCACGCGCTTTTGATGAGGATGTCGGTGGCCGCCAGGACAATCTCCGTCGTCAGGGTATTGTCCACAATCACCGTCGCGCCGCTGCCGTTGGTGTATGTGGTATAGTGCCCGTTGGTGCTCTCGGACCAGCCGTTGCCGCTCAGGTGCAGGCCGTCGCCGCCCATGCTGATGCCCATGCCGGCGAGGTTGCCCCAGGTGGCTTCGCCGTTGATTCCTATGGCGACCTCCGTATTGGCGGCGCCGCTCAGAAGCCCTTCCAGAGAGGCTGTGGGGTTGGCCGTCATGCTCACCAGCAGGGCGTCCAGTCCGTCGCCGCCGTCCAAGGTGTTGCCGGCGTGGTACACCATCACGTCGTTGCCGTCTCCGCCGCTGATATGATGAGCGCCGTCGGCCCCGCTGTCGAGAAAATCGTTGTACGCTCCGCCGTATACGTTGCCGTTATAGTTGTACTGGAAGCTGAAGCCCGCGTTATTGGCGGCATAATCGTCGAGCAGGGTGACAAGCCAGGCTAAGCCCGCGTCCGTGGGGTCAATGCCGTTGCATACCATCTTTTCAAATTCGAGGTTGTCCAGATCATTTGTCAGCCAGTCCTGATACCATGCCCTGAAGGCGCCCGCGTCGGGCGCGGTGAGAATCAGGGTATCGTAACCCGCTCCGCCGCGGATGTACACGCCGCCCTCGTCGTTGGAAATTTTGCCCTTGATGGAGACGATATCGTCGCCGTCTCCGGCGTCGATCCATATTTTGCCGTAATCCCTGGCGGTGATGTCGCCGTGGATTTCGATGCGGTCGTCGCCGTCTCCGGTCTCGATGTTAATGGACGATTCGTAGCTCTCTCCCCTCGAAATATCTTCTCTCTGGCCGGTCGCCAACATGTGGCCGTTGAGAATAACCGTGTCTTTTCCGGCGCCTCCGGATATGCCGACATGGCCGCCGTTGACGGCCTCCACGGCCAGGCCGCGCAACCGGGCGCCCAGGTTGCCGAGGTCGTCGAGGTCGCAGGTGATGGCCACCGACAGGGCATGCTTGTTATAATAGTCGTCGCTGTACGTGCTCTCGATGCTGATCTCCGCGTATCCGCCGGCGCGCAGGCCCACGGCCCGGTCGGCGTCGGCCACCGTGACGTTCAGGTTGTCGGTATGGATGCCCACACATGTCGCATCGGATGGGGGCTCATCCGTATAATACTCGGCGTTTATGCCATAGCTGGCCGTGTGGCCGCTCATTGTGCCGCCCCGGACGTCAATGTCCAGTTCGCGGACATTGATTTGCACATCGGCGTAGCGGTAGCCGTAGTAGTAGGGATCGCCCCCCGCGTCCGTTTTGTCGGCGGCGATGGCTTCCATGCCCGCGTTTTGACGACCGCCGGAAACATCAATTCTGGCGGATTCGATGCTGCGGGAACTGTCTACCCAGCGGGAGTTTGTCCAAATCCCTGCGGCATTGCCGTCATAATAGGAACCGTCGTCCGGGGATGACCACGAATTGGCGAGGTACACTCCGCCGTTCCTGGCGCTTATGCCCGCGGCCCTGCTGTCGCCGCCCGTACTTCCGTCCTTTATGGCCGCCTTGATGACGAATTCGGAAGCGTCAACTCCGACGCCCAGTCCCACGGAAGAAAAGCCGGCTCTGTAACTGTCAAGGCTGCTCCTGTCGTGCTGAATGCCGACGGCTTCCGTACGGCCGCCGTTGTCCCGCGCGGCCACGTCAACGCTGACGCGCTCGCCCGCTTTCAGGATGACGCCCGCCGACATGGGGTTGACATTCATCTGGATGCCGGCGATGCTGTTGTCGTGCGATGCGCCGTTTTCACCGGCCCGGCCGGTGATGTTGATTTCTTCTCCGGCGCTGAACCGGGAGGCGGGGATTCTTTTTTGGAAAGAGATGAGGTTGGTGTAGGGATCGTGGCCTCCCGTGGAAATGGTGGAGAGGTTGTGGCCGGAGCCGCTGAGGCTCAGGTTGATGCCGCCTTCGGCCTCCATACTGAGTATGCTGTCCCGGATGGTCACGGCGCTGACGTTGCCGCCGCCGTCGTGTTTGCCGCCCAGACTCACTGAGACGTTCACGTCTCCCCCGGCCTTGACGTTCACGTCGCCGTAAATCGCCGTGACGCCGGACACGATCTCGCCGTCGGCCCGGGCAAGGCCGACGGCCACATTGACGTCGCCATCGGCCCGGACGTTGACTTCGGTCTGTTTATGCTGGTTTTCTGGGCCGTAGAAGCGACCCTCGCTGAACCTGCCATCAAGGTATTGCAACGTCAGTTGCTTGTGGTAAAAGTCATGAGAGTCGTCTTGTCTCGGTGGCGGATCGCCCAAATCCTTGAGGTCAAGGCCGTGGCCGGAAAAGATGCCGTGCACGCCGGAGGCTTTCAGGGCGCCGCCCTCGGCCGCGCTGGCGGTACTGATGTTGATGTCGCCCGCGCTGCCGATGTCCACATGGCCGTGTTCCGTGGCGGCCACGGCGGCGTAGGTGCTGCGGGAATAATCCTGGGTATTGGCGTTGCCGGTGATGACGGCTCTGACGTTGACCTCCGCCCCGTCCAGATTGATTTGGGAATTTTTGTCGACGAACTGATCGCCGTATTCATTGCTCTCGTAGGTGGTTCCGTCGGCCCGCAGGCCGGTGATCACGGCGCTCTGCGTGCCGCCCCGGGCCAGGCCGCCGGCCCTGGCCTCCACCGTCAGCCTGTCTCCGCTGAGGCTGAGCGTGCCGCTGTTCATGGCGTAAAGGCCGCTTGTCCTGGCGGAAGCGATGGATGTGTGGTCCGTGTCGGTCACCGTGGGCGGGGAATTGACGTTTATTTTGACAGTCACGTTCTCGCCCCTGTGGTTGAGGATGACGTCATCGCCCGTGCGGCCCGTATTTTCGCCGGACTTCATGTCCCAGACGTCACTGCCGGCATCGCCGGGCCTGTGGAGGCTGTTTGTCGCCGCCTTGCCGGAAGCGCCCGTGGCCAGCAGGGGGGCCGACACCGTGGCGTCGTAGTCGGGTTTGGCCTTTGTCCGAAATTGAGGTATGTCCCAGCCGTATTCGCCTCTGTAAGCCGTATATAGCGGGTCCCTGTGGGTGACGTCCGTCTGGTAGCCGTGGCCGTAATTGACGCCGGAGGGCGGCGGCGGCGGCGGAGGCGGAGGTTCGAGGGGCGGCGGAGGAGGAGGAGAAGGCGTCAGCGGCGGTTCGGCGGAAAGCCCGCCCTCGTTTCTTTGGCCGCGCGCGGCGGCGTTGAGGGCAACAGGCTCCAGAGCCGCCACCTGGCCGGGGTTGTTCACGTTAAAGCTTTCATCCAGATTGCCCAGGCGGCCGACGCCGTTCATGAGGTCACTGTCGGCGAAGTTGCTGTAGCGTCCGCCGCGCGCGCTCACGCCCACGCCCGCCGCAGGCTCGATGTCCGGCGCGAAGGCCGCGAAAAATTCAGTGCCGGGGATAAGCTGCCCGTCAACCTGAAAATCGGGGATATTGTCTTTGGCGTATTCAATGTAAAAATTTTCGATTTCGATGCTGGAACCGTCCGCAAAAGTGAAGATCAAATTGTCTTCGGAGCGGTCAACGGTGGCGTTGCCCAACTGGAAATCCAGCGCGAAGCGCAGGCCGGGCTGCGCGGGCACAACCAGGCGCTGTCCGGCCTGGGGTTGACCCAGTACAGAGAGTTGAACGCCTGAAGTGTTCGGAAGGTTTGACATGTTTGACTCCTGTTATTGTTTGATAAAAAATCAAAAATGCACCGTTGAACGAGGGACGCAACAAAAGAGCACGGGGATCCGCTTTTTCAAAAATATTCGAGGCGCTCGGCAATGAAAAGCGTGTTGCGAACGCGCCTTTCAGGTGCTTGTCCGCACGGGTTGCAAGGGGGGGGCCTTGCTTTCCCATTCCCGTATCTTCGGGGCAGGGGGAGCTTTCGCCCCGTCTTTGCCCGTTCGGGTTCGCAACACTCCGGCATCCCGCCGGATGGCCGGCGCGAGTCGCGCCGGGCTTTCAATGAGGCTGTACCGCCGGCGGGATGTGCGACACCGCCGGGGCCATGCCCGGAGAAGAATGCAACCGGCCTGTGGCATTGGCCGGAGAAGTTACCCTACGTACCTTCGGCGAGCCCGCCGGCCTGTCGCGCGGCCTTGGCGGGGTACTCCATGTGATGGCATTGGTCGGGAGTGCGGCCTGTATACCACAGGGAAAAATATTGTAAACATTTTTTTTCATTATTTTTTGTTAATGAATATTCATTAACGACAGCGCTCGCCTCTTTCGCCGGATTTTCCCGGGAAAGCCAGGCGGCCGCAAAATCCCTCCAGAGTATTTTCACTTTGAAATACGTGCTTGACGGCGAAGTGAATTCGCCTTGCGGCAATCTCGCGGCAAGGATTTGTTTGCAAATCCTTGCAGGGCAAATTATATATTTTCGATGCTGATTTGCTTCAGGGCCATTTTAACATTGCTCTGGCGGCGGGGCCAATGCCTTACCGCCCACTGCCAAGGCGCGGGCGAAATTTACTTCCCCGCAAGGGATAGGCATCTGTTCGCAAGGGATAGGCATCCGTACGCCCCGGACAGGGCTACGGCTGCCGATCGCCGTTAAGCGCCGCGGCAAGTGTTACAGTCAAGATGCTCTCATTACATTAATCTCAACGGAGAAAACATGCCTCTCAAAAATGGCGACAGCGTTCGCGTTCACTATATCGGCACATTGGCTGACGGCACGGTGTTCGACTCTTCCAGGAAGCGCGAACCACTGGAGTTCACACTGGGCGGGAATATGCTGCTCCCCGGCTTTGAGGCCGCGGTGGAAGGGCGCGAGCCGGGCGAAACCGTCACAGTGACCATACCGGCGGAACAGGCATACGGAGATGTGGACCCCGAGCTTGTTTTCACTGTGGTGCGTATGCAGGTGCCGAGCCACATTCCGCTGGAAGTGGGCACGGCCTTGCAGCTTTCCAACGAGCAGGGGCGGATGGATGTGGTCATCACCGAAGTAGGGGAAGACGACGTCACCCTGGACGCCAATCATCCTCTGGCCGGTAAGGATTTGAACTTTGAGATTGAGATTCTCAGCGCCGGATAAGTGATTTCTCAGAGGCCGCGTTGGTATGTTCATGCCGTCGCATGGCAAAACGCGTCCAGTCCCGGCGCAGCACCACGCGCAGCATGACGCAGGCTTGCAGACACTGGGACAGAAGCATCGCCAGAAAAACCCCGGACGCCGTGCCCCACAGAACATGCCCCAAAAACCAGCCGAGGGGCAGGCGCACCAGCCAGAAGGTTCCACCGAAGACCATCAGGTTGTATCTGGTGGCGCCGGCCCCTACCATAATCCCGCCCATGATGGTGCTGGATATGGAAAAGGGCGTGGAAAGCAGATTGTAGGTCAGGTACGAGATGATCTGGGTCTGGACGCCCTGATCGGTTGAGAGCAGACGCGCCAGTTCCGGCCTGAATGGCCAGAGCAGGGCGGCAATCAAAGTCATGGCGGCCGTGCCCAGGGCAACCATGTTCAGGGCGATACGCTTGGCTTCATCCGATTTGCCCGCGCCAAGGCAGTTGCCTACCAGTACGGCTGTACTCATGTTGAAAGCCATGCCCGGCAAAAAGAGCAGGGCTTCCGTTCTCAGGCCGGCGGTCAGGCCCGCCAGGGCGTTGACGCTGTCTTGCGGTAAGGAAGCCACCAGCACAAAGAGCGTGAGATAGCCGCTGTGCCATACAAGGGAGGCCGCCCCGGCCGGCAGCGCCACTTTGAGCAGATAGGGCAGACCCGCCCTGAGCCAGCGCGAACCGGGCATGGCTCGCCGCTGCAGATAGCCGGAACGCGCCAGCAAAAAACAATTACAGGCTGCTCCGACGCACTGCATGACAAAGTTCGTCCAGGCAAGACCCATATAGCCGAAAGCCGGCAGACCGAAAAAACCCAGCCCAAAACCAAGACAGGCAAAGAGGCCGCCGGCGCAGATGAACGCCGCTACCCAGAGCGGAGGGATAACCTGCCTTGTGGCGCGGAAGATCACGCCCGTGGCCGTATAGAGATATTGGGCGGGCAAAGTGAGCATGGCGACCTGCCACAGTTCACGGGCAATGGGCAGAATCCTCTCCGGAATCAGGAGCAGCGCGAGAATTTCATCTTCAAGGCAGTAGCCCCCAAAGGCCACAAGAATGCCCAGCGCGGCGCTGCCTGCCACTGTGGCGCCCACATAGCGTTGCGCCCTGAGCACTTTGCGAGCGCCCAGGGATTGGCTGACGGCGGCCGTTGCTCCACTGGAAACAGCCATGATGACAAACATCAGAAAAATTCCGACCTGGCTCACCATGCCCAAAGCCGCCTGCGCATCGGCGTTTATCTGGCCGGCAACCCATACCATGGCGAACCCCGTGGAGAACACAAGGTACATCATGAGCATCTGCGGCCAGGTCAGCCGCCAGACAGCCCGGGGGGTGGTGCTCAAATCGGGGTCATTCATCACGGAGGCCGAGGGAAATCACGGAAAGCGGCGCGTCAGGTCGTCAAGGGTTTCCCGCCCGCGTATCAGGCTGACCGTTCCGTCCACGCGGACAAGCACTTCCGCCGGACGGAGACGCTGGTTGTAGTTGGAGGCCATGGCAAAGCCATAAGCGCCGGCATCCAGCACGCCGAGCACGTCATTTTCCCGCATGGCGGGCAAAAGGCGATCTTTGGCCAGAATGTCGCCGCTTTCGCAGATGTTGCCGGCAATGGTCTGCACCAGTTGTTCGCGGGCGGTCTTGTCCTCCGGCGGCGGATAAATTTCCATATCGTGAAAGGAATCGTACATCACTGGCCGCATAAGGACGTTGAAGCCCAGGTCTGTGCCCACATAACGTTTGTCGCCGTTGTTTTTGACGGCCTGTACCCTGCCGAGTAAAATACCGCATTCGGCGACTATGTAACGGCCGGGTTCAATCAAAAAGCGTCCGCCATAGCCGGTTTTTGCGGACCAGGCAGTAATGAGCGCGTGCAGGCGTCCGCCCAGTTGGGCAAGGTCAAGGCGAGGCTCGTCATCATATTTATGATAGGGGATGCCGAAGCCGCCGCCGAAATCAATGATTTCCAATTTTTTCAAAGCCCCGTCCGGCAGGCGTTCAGCCAGGTCAAGCAATACGGCGGCCGCGTCAAGATAGCCGTCCGGCGTCATGAAAAGGGAGCCGATATGCTGATTGAGGCCAGCAAGGGTCAAACGGTATTTTTTGAGCAGGGCAAAAACTTCGTCCAGTTTGTCTGGCGTGACGCCGAATTTTGTGGCCTTGCCGGCGGTGACCACTTTGGCGTGGTGCCCGGCCCCGATGCCGGGGTTGAAACGCACCATGACTCTGCCGCCGGGGTTGAGGCCGCCGAAAACCGCCAGTTGGGAAAGGGAATCCACGCTGACAAGCAGCGTGCGCCGGATGGCTTCGCGTAGTTCTTCAGAGGAATTATTGTTGGAAATATATAGAATTTTTTCAGGCGGAAAGCCGGCCATTGTATTCAGGTGTAATTCGCCCGGACTCATGGCGTCCACAACAAGGCCCTCCTCGCGGATGATCCCGAGAAGCGCCGGGTTGGCGTTGGCTTTGACGGAGTAATTGACCCCGTAGCCGGGATGCTCGGAAAGGTTCATGAGATCGCGGCAGCGTTCGCGAAGGAGGTTTTCGCTATAGACATAGAGGGGCGTACCGTATGTTTCGGCAAGCTCCCCCGGCGTATGCCCGCCGTAAAAATTCAGGCTGTCGGTGTATGATGAACGGATGGAAGGCATATAAACTCCTTGACGTTGCGGCCTATTGGCCAAACGAGTTGAACAATTTTCTGCCCTGGCTTTTTTCCCCGGTATGGTCTTCAATTTCCACACCCTTGGGCGGGGTAAAGTTGAAATCGCTGCCCTTGAAGTCAGGCCGGGGAGTGAATGAAGTAAAGCGCACTTCATTTTTGTTGCCGTAAAAGTCTGTAATTTCCGCCCGCCGGAGGTAGCCGTCCGCATTGTCAACCCAGATCAGGGCTTCGACCATCTGCGGCCCCGGTTCCTTGGGATAAAGCTTGAGTTTGGCGAAACCGCCTTCCATGCCTTCCGCCTTGACCTCAAAATCCCGCGTCAGGGCGGCCTGGCCGGTAAGTACCCCTATGATGTTGCGGGAGTCCTGAAGCATGGAGAGTGGATAGCGGTATGCCAGTTCCTCATCCGGCAGATAGTTCCATATTTCTTTGCCGGTGGCCGCAAGCAGTTCTTGATGGGGTTTTTGCGTTTCCCAGCGGATGAAAAGAGGTTTTTGAAAAAGCAGCGAACCTTTGCGTTTTTCCACGGCGCCGCTTTCCCTGTGGGTCAGGATTTGTTCAAAGTCGGCTGAAAAACCCTTGAGTTCGCCGTATTGTTTTTGCAGACGCGCCGTCATGTCCTTCGCGTCGGCGGCCAGGGCCGGAGCGCCCATGCGGAGGAGGGCGCAGAATAGCAGCGCCGGAAACAGTGCAAAGCGAAACGTCATAAATGCCTCCCGATGGCGGGGGTTGAAAGAGGAATTATCTGACCACGGGGCGCGGTTTACTGCCATCCGCCGGGCCGATGACGCCGTCTTTTTCCAACTGCTCCACAAGCCGTGCGGCACGGTTGAAGCCGATTTTGAAACGCCGCTGAATCAGGGAAATGGAAGCCTTGCCCTGATCGTTCACAAAAGCGCGTACCTGGGGATAGAGGGCGTCATCCCCGGCTTCGCCATCTCCGTTGGAGACGGCTTGCGAGGCGGTTTCCAGGTTCCATTCGGCAAGATCGACTTTGTAGGCCGGCGGCAGATGATGCTTCCAGTGATTTACAACGGCCTGTACTTCCTCATCGCTCAGAAAAGGTCCGTGCAGGCGCTGCATACGCCCGCTGGCTGGTTTGTAAAGCATGTCGCCGCGCCCGAGAAGATGCTCCGCGCCCACCTGGTCCAGTATGGTGCGGGAATCGTGTCTTGAAGTCACCTGAAAGGAAATGCGGCAGGGAAAATTGGCCTTGATGAGGCCGGTGACCACATCCACGCTGGGGCGTTGCGTCGCCAAAATCAGGTGAATGCCGGCCGCCCGCGCCAATTGGGCCAGACGCACGATGCACGTCTCCGCTTCGCGGCCGGCTGTCAGCATCAAATCCGCCAGTTCATCTATGAGGATAACAAGATAGGGAAAAGGCTCCAAATCGGCGAAATCCGGCGGCAGCTCATTTTTGTAGGAAACGAGTTTTTTGTTGTAGTCGCTCACATGGCGGACGCCAAGCCGCTTGATGGCCATGTAGCGGCGCTCCATTTCGTGTACGGCCCAATTCAGGGCGTTCTGGGCTTCCTGCATTTCCGTGACCACAGGGTGCACCAGATGGGGTTCATCGGCATAGACGGCCATTTCAATGCGTTTGGGGTCAATGAGCAGCAAACGCAGATCTTCCGGCTGCGTTTTATAGAGCAGGCTTATGAGAATGGCGTTCAGGCAGACGCTTTTGCCTGCCCCGGTCGCGCCGGCCACCAGCAGGTGAGGCATGCGCGCCAGGTCGGCCATGACGGGCCGGCCGGTAATGTCTTTGCCGAGTATCATGGTCAGAGGGCCGCAGCCTTTGATAAAGGATTCCGTGGAGGCCAGTTCAAAAAAATTGACGCTTTCGCGGTGTGTGTTGGGTATTTCAATGCCCACCGTATCCGAACCGGGGATGGGGGCCTGAATGCGCACGGCTACGGCTTTGAGGCCGCGCGCGAGATCGTCGGAAAGAGCGGCTATGCGGCTCACGCGGATGCCTTTGGCGGGCCGCACCTCAAACATGGTGACCACAGGCCCCGGCGTTGCGCGCACAAGTTCACCCTGAACGCCGAAATCCCCAAGGCAGGCCATAAGGCTGGCGCCCTTGGCTTCCAGGTCTTCCTTCTGGGTTTGACCGTCGGATTTCGACGGCGGCTTGAGCAAATCCGGTTTGGGAAGCGGGGGCGGCCTCCTGCCGCCGGAGCGCGCCGGTTCGGCAAGAGAGGGTGGCGGCTGAGGGGGGCTGTGGGAGACATCCGCAACGGAGGCGCCGTCAAAATTTTCAGGAGAGGGTAATATTTCGTCGGTTTCCCTGTCTTCATCCTCGTAGACGGGGGGGAGCGTTTCTCCCTTGGGGCGGACATTTCCCAAAATTTCGAGACAGCGTGTCAGAAATCTTCCCCCTTCCGGTAAAAGCGTCTTTGGCGAAAGAGCGGGGGAGAAGGCTTTCATGCTTACGGAGCGAGGGCTTTTTTCGCCATTTTTTTCACCCCGGCCGCCGTCTGTCTTTTTGCGCAGACGCGAGAGGCACAACACGGCCAGGTTGAACCAGGAAATGTTCAGGGCCAGTTGCAGGCCGCTCAAAAATATAAATAGCCAGAGGAGTGTCGCCCCGACGGGGTTCAGATAACGCCCGGCGTTGAGGTGCAAGGCATTGCCCAGCATTCCGCCGCCGTGGAGATCCCCAAGGGAGAGGTCCCAGGCGGCCCCCATCACCAGAAGGCACAGAGTCAGGAGGAAAAAACCGCACCAGCGCCACCAGTGCATGGTATACGCCTGAGAGATATGCGCCGCGCCCAGGGCGACAAAAATCACAGGCCAGAGCAGGGCGGCCATTCCAAAAAAATCATTAAGAATACCAGCAACATATGCGCCGAAAAGCCCGGCCTTGTTGCGTACTGCGGCGTGCGTGCTGACGACGTGGTTAAGGCTTTCATCATTGGCGTCGAAACTCAGCAGGCTGAGCAAAAGAAACAAGGCCAAAAAAATGAGAAAAAGCCCAAAAAGCTCGCGGCCGAATTTTTGGCTGTCCGTAAAAAGTACCCTCTATTCTCTGCCGAGATATTCTCTGGTGCGCGTGTCGATTTTAATTTTGTCGCCGATGTTGACAAAAATGGGTACCTGCACCGTAATACCCGTCTCCAGCGTGGCCGGCTTGGTGACGTTGCTCACGGTGTCGCCCTTGGCCCCCGGCTCGGTATCGGTGACTTGCAGCGCCAGGGTAAGGGGAACGTCAATGTCCAGCGGCCGGCCTTTGTAGAATAGGACGCGGCATTCCTGCCCGTCTTTGAGAAAGCCGTCCTTGCCGCCGGTGACCGATGTGGCCATTTGCATCTGTTCATAACTGGTCATGTCCATGAAAATGAGATCATCGGCCTCGCGATAGAGAAACTGCATATCGCGGGTTTCCAAATCTGGCTTGTCAACTTTTTCGCCGGAACGAAAGGTGATGTCCTGCATACGCCCTGTCAAAATATTGCGCAGTTTCGTGCGCACCATGGCGCCGCCTTTGCCGGGCTTGAAATGCTGAAAATCCACTATTTCAAAAGGTGTGCCTTCGACCTCTATTTTGAGGCCCTTGCGGAAATCCGTGGTCGAGTACATGGTATCTCCTGAATGGGCGTATGCCGCCGCGCGCTCTTGTATCCGCCCTGAAAAATGGTTATGCTGCGAGGAGTTCGCGGCGGCGCGGACAAAAACAGCCACCGCGTCCCTGCCGGATGCGGAAACGCACACCCGCCGTTATTGTCTGTATTTACAGTCAAGCCTAAATAATACTTATGAATCATAATTTACCCCCTGTCAAGAAAGAGAAGCCCGCGCCGGAGATCAGCCTGGAAAGCACGGCCTATGTCCGCGCTCAAATCCCCGCTCTGGCGGAGCCGCAAATCGCCCTGACAGGGCGATCAAATGTAGGCAAATCCTCCTTGCTCAATAGCTTGGCCGGACGCAAAAATCTGGCCAAGGTCAGCGCAACGCCGGGAAAAACACGGTCAATCAATTTTTTCAGGGTGATGCCGTGGAATTTTTTTCTGACGGACTTGCCGGGTTATGGCTATGCTCGCGCCAGCCACCAGGAACGAGCCAAATGGGGAGAGCTTCTTGAGTTTTATCTGTCTGGGACGAAAACGCTGCAAGCCCTCGCTCTTTTGCTGGATTGCCGTCTCCCGCCGCAAAAAAACGACCTTGATTTGATAAATTACGCCCTTGGGCTGCGTCTGCCTGTATTGCCCGTGCTCACCAAAGCCGACAAATGCAACAGGCAGGAACGCGAGAGTCGCCAAAGGCAATGGGGGGAGTTGATCGGGCACATTCCCCTCCTGACCTCTTCGGCAAAGCGTATGGGCATCGGAGAACTTTGGGAACGCCTGATCGCCTTGGGCACGGACAGTAAAAATCCGTGATTAATGCGGTCGTTGGAGCAATTTTACTCTAAAATCGCCCCGGCGGCGAGGAAAGGGAACCTGGCAGCGGCTCGGCATTTCCGCAAGGGATGGTCATCCACAGGCCCCGGGTGGGGCTATGGCTGCCAAAAACCGCGTTTTTCGGCGGAGCGGTCTTCATAAATCGGCCATTGGCCGATTTATGACATGAGTTGTAGTTCTTTTTCGGCCGGGGTTCACAGCCATCTTTTGAACCACTTGTTCCACGAGCCCTGGCGTTCTTCCCGTTTCTCCCTGCCTTCTTCCTCTCTGTGGTGATAGTAGGCCGCCTTGCTCTTTTCCCGCGCATGTTCCGCAACACCAGGAACATCTGTGAAATTTTCAGATAAATAGGTATAGCGCCGCCATGCGGGGCCGTATTTCTTCATGTGCCAGAACACATCGGCGATAAAGAATTCGTGCTCGGCCATGAGTTTGCGGCATTCCGCCATGTGTTCCTCGGCACTCTTCACGTACTGCGAGTCGGGAAAAGTCTGGCGCAGACGGTTGAAGCAGTCATAAGCCTCTTGCAATTCAACGGTGGTTCTGTCAATGGAGCGGAATGCCCTCAGAAGTGACATCCCCGTCTGATACAGCACATAGGGTATGGCCGGATGCCGGGGGTGCAGGGATTCAAAATCCTTGTAGTGTTCGGCCGCCAAGCCGTAATCTTCATCCAGGTAGTAGGCGTCGGCCAGGGAGAGCTCCGCGTCCAGGGTGTAGGGACTGAAGGGATAAGTGTCGCGAAGTTTGTTATACAACTCCGCGGCGCGCACATAGTTTTTCTCGCTCATGGCCTCGTTGGCGGCTTCAAAGATTTCCTGCGCGGTATCTTCGGCCGGCGGCAGATAAATCATGTCAATAATGCCGCAACCGGGCACAGTGAGCAGACAAAAGGCAAGCACAAAACAACGGAGGAGTTTTCTGTTCATCAGAATTGTTCCAAAAAGATAAAAGCCGCTTGCGCAGCCGTTGCGCCGTCGCCAGCGGCGGTGATTGCCTGACGGCAGAGTTTTGAGCGGATATCCCCTGCGGCGAAAATGCCGGGGATATTTGTGCGCATTTCCGTATCCGTAAGAATAAAGCCTCGCGCATCGCGCTCCAGGACGGCAGGTAAAAATCCCGTTGCCGGTTCAAAACCCACATAGACAAAAAGCCCTTCCACGGCGAGGGGCCGTTCTTCGCCGCTGTGGACATTTCTGAGCGTAAGCCCGGTAAGTTCGGTCTCTCCGTGAAGTTTCGCCACAACAGTGTCGAGTATCATGACGACATTGTCGGTTCCGTTGAGACGGTCCAATAATATTTTTGCCCCTCTGAAGGCGTCGCGGCGATGTATCAGATACACCTTGCCGGCAAGCTTCGCGAGGTACAACGCCTCTTCAAGGGCGCTGTTGCCGCCGCCGACCACGGCGACCGCCTGCCCTCTGAAGAAATTGCCATCGCACAGAGCGCAGTAGGAAACGCCGCGTCCGAGCAGGGTGGCTTCCCTGTCGAGACCCAGGGTGCGATGACGCGCCCCGGTGCAGACCAGCACGGTCTTGCAGCCGTATTCCTGCTTGTCGCAACGGGCGACAAAATTTCCGGCCTCGCCAGTGACGGAATCCACAGCGCCTGTTGCCCGTTCGACAGGCAGGCCGTCGAGGTGGGCGGAAAACAAATCCGCAAGTTCGTAGCCTTTGATGCCCTTCGGATATCCCGGATAGTTTTCAAGGGTGTCCGTCATAAGTATTTGGCCACCCGGCGTAAGTTGCTCGCACAGAAGGACGGAGCAGGCCGAGCGCGCAAGATACATGGCGGCCGTGATGCCGGCGGGGCCGCCGCCTATGACAAGGGCGTCATATTGCTTCATGCCAGGGCCTTTTTGTCCAGCAGGTCAGCTATGGAGGACTTCGCGGTGCCGCCGGTTATCTGCTCCAGATTTTCGCCGTTCTTGAAAAGAATCAGGGTCGGAATGGCGCGGATGGCGAATTTTGCCGGAGTGGCCGGATTTTCGTCCACATTCATTTTATATATGCGTACTTTGCCTTCATAATCCTTGGCAATTTCATCAATCACGGGAGCCAGCGCACGACAAGGGCCGCACCAGGGCGCCCAGAAGTCAACCAGTACCGGCATGTCGGATTTGATGACCAAGCTTTCAAATGTGGCGTCTGTGACATGTTCGGCCATGACGTTCTCCTTCGGATTGTGGATGTTGAATCCCGCACGTGCCGCGCGGCAATGTTCTATAATAGATGCCTCAAACAAGGCTGTCAAGCCGCTCCGCGCCGTTTCTCCGCAATCATGTCGTTCGGGATCGGTCTGCCGCGCGGGATGCTTTCCATGCGCAGGCTGTGGCGGAATTTTTTTTCAGCAAGCAACCAGGCTGCGTATGCGATCATCACGGCATTATCAGTGCATAAGGCCGGAGAAGGGGAGAGCGCCCTTCCCTCGCGCCCGCGCATGAGTTCGGACAAGTCTTCGCGCAGCAGAGTGTTTGATGCCACGCCACCGGCGAACAGCAGGGTATGAAGGTCAGGGCAGGCGTCAAGGGCGCGATGTGTTTTCGCGCATATGGTATCCACTACAGCAAGATTGAACGAAGCGCAAAAATTTTTCAGAATATCGGGGGCTTGGGCCGGGCTTTCGATATGCCGCGCGCTCTCCAGAAGTTCGGGATATCTGCCAAGAAAATTCAGGGCGGCGGTTTTCAGGCCGCTGAAGCTGAAATCCAGGCTGTCGTTGCGCACACAGGGCCGCGGAAACAAATGCGGATCAGCCGCACCCGCCACGGCCAAGGCATTCATGATGCCTCCGCAGGGATAGGGCAGGCCGAGCATTTTGCCGACTTTGTCAAATGCCTCGCCTGCGGCATCGTCCAGCGTCTTGCCCATTTGTTTGAAATCCGTGATGCCCTGTATGCGGTAAAGATGCGTGTGCCCGCCGGAAACCAGCAGCCCCAGGACGGGAAAGTCGAAATCATGCTCGATTCCAGCGGCCAGCAAGTGGGCGTGCAAATGATTTACGCCCAGAAATTTTGCCTCAAGGCCAAGGGCCAGAGCCTTGGCAAAGGCTACGCCGACCAGAAGGCTGCCCAGAAGCCCCGGCCCGCGGGCGACGGAAACAACGTCAATTTCTCCGGGCTTTATTCCACTGCGCCGGACAAGTTCGTCAAAGAGCGGGCCGATATAACGGCAGTGCTCCCGCGAAGCCAGTTCGGGCACGACTCCCCCGAAAAGCGTGTGAATATCGGCTTGGCTGACCAGTACGGAACCGGCCGGCTCTCCGTCGCGCACAAGAGCCAAGGCCGTTTCATCGCAGGAGGTTTCTATGCCGAGACAGAGCACGATAAGTCGACCGCCAAAGAGTTGCTCAATATCCTTGACGAATCAGGAATGATTTTTGTGTTCGGCGTAAATTTTTTCAACCGCCGCGACGTCGTCGGCCGAGCCGATGAACAGCGGCGTGCGCATGTGCAGATGGGCCGGTGCGCGTTCCAATATGCGGCCTGTTCCGTCGCTGGCCCGTCCGCCCGCCTGCTCGGCGAGAAAGGCCAGCGGCGCGGCCTCGCACATAAGCCGCAGTTTGCCCTGCGGCTTCGCGGCGTCGGCGGGATACATGTAGATGCCGCCGTTGATGAGTGTTCTGTGAAAATCCGCCACAAGAGCGCCCACATAGCGGGATGAGTAATTTTTGCCGTCTTTTGCCTGGCAGGCGTGAAACCAGTCAACCACCTGGCGGGTGGCTTCATCCCAGTTTTTGCGGTTACCTTCATTGACGGAATAGATGTTTCCCTGTTGCGGTATCCGCATGTCGGGATGGGAAAGCAAAAATTCCCCGACGCCGGGATCCAGCGTAAAGCCGTGCACTCCCTGGCCTGTGCTGAAAACAAGCATGGTTGACGGCCCGTAAAGCATGTATCCGGCGGCTACCTGGTTGACGCCGGGCTGTAAAACTTCCTCAAGGGTTACTTCTCCGCAGTTGCCGTGGGGGCGCCGGAGGATGGAAAAGATCGTGCCTACATTGATGTTGACGTCAATATTGCTTGAGCCGTCCAGGGGATCGAAAATGAGAATATAATCCCCGGAGGGAAACTCCGGCCTGATGCGGATGAGTTCGGCGTTTTCCTCGGAACTCATGGCGCACAGGGCGCCGCAACGCTCCATTCGCCAAGTGAGAATATGGTTGGCCAGTTCATCCAGTTTTTGAACATTTTCTCCCTGCACGTTGATTTCGCCGGTGCCGCCCAGTATGTCGAGAAGCCCGGCTTTATTGATGCGTCTGGAGATTATTTTCCCCGAGAGGATCAGATCATAGAGCAGGCCGGTAAACAGCCCGGTGGCGTGCGGGGATTTTTTCTGATGCAGCAGCAGGTATTCTGTAACCGTGATTTCCGCCATATCGTTTCCTCACTCCATACGCGTCTCTGGGCTCGTTGACAGAGAAAATCCGTCACGCGCTATTCGCGCGGGCCAAAGGGGCTTGGACGGCCTCCGGGCAATGTCGGCGTGGAAGGTTCCGACGCTTCTTCTTTTTCCGCCGGTTCCGCCGGGGGCTTTACTTCCTCGCGCGGGCCGAAGGGGCTTGGGCGGCCTCCGGGCAAGGCGGACTCGTCGGAAACGGGTTCAGAGGATGGGGCGGCTTCTTCCGGGGGAGGGGATGATTGCCGGCCCTTGGAACGGGACGCAGTCCGGGGGCGCCGTACGCGCTCCGCAGGGATGTCTTCTCCCTCCAGCCTGGCCTCCTGAACACGGGTTTTCGGCGGCGCCTTTTCTTCCTTCAACAGGACGCTTTCGGAACTGCCGGGCTGAATATCGTGGGCCGCGCCGTTTTCTTCCTTTGTCGCTCCGGGCTGCGTCAATTGCCTGCCGCTTTCAACATCTTTTTTGGATTTTCGTTCAGGTCTCGGCGGCGGGGGCAGTTTTTCATTTGCCTTGGGAAAATATTGCGCGCTCTGTTCAAGATTGCCGTCTCCTTCAGGGAAGGAGCCGGAATCGGCCACGGCAAAAATCAGGGGCAGGTTGGCGAAATAACGCACTACATAGTAGAATGAACCTGCCGGATTTTTGCACCATCCGGAAGAATTTTTGGAAACGGTCTCCGCCCAGTTGACTCCGGCCAGAGGCGTGGCGGCATAGTCATATTTGCCGGGCCAGAGCAGAGCCTGAGGCGAAAGGATGACGAGGTTTGAGGGATTATCGGCAAACTGGACCAGAGTGCGCATGTCGAAATGGGCCGCGACAATACCGAGAAAATCGGAACTGTCGTATAACGGCACGGCCAGCACGATTTCCGGGCCGAGGGGCGTATTTTGCACGTCGGCGCGCAAGGCCCTGTTGCTCTGGTTTTTGTCTTCATACAACAGGGGGATGAAATCCGCTTCCTTTAGGGGAGTCTCCGGCGCGCGGCCGAGAATGGTTCCATCGTATTTTACTCCGGCAAAACCGTTCAGCCAGGGAAAGGACGTCATAAAATTTGACACCCAGGCTTTGGTGGGAGGCTTGTCGGCATTTGTCATGACCCGTTCAAGGCGGCTCAATTGCCGGTCAATCTCCATCATGCTGTTGGTCAGCTCCTGGGCATGCTTGGCGAGAGAACCCTTTTCTCCGTAATCTATCTCGGCGGCGGGGCTGACATGAGCGTTCCAGAAATTCTTCGTGCCTTTCCAGGCATCCTTTGTCGGCTGATAAGAGCTGCAACCGGCCAGCAGCGCGACGCACAGGGCCGGAACAAGGCAGGGGCGCAAAAATGATTTCAGCACTGTTGTCTCCAGTTTTTTAGCCATGTGCTCTGGCCTCCACCCGTTCGGCCAACGCCTCAAGCATGCTGATCAGTTTGTCTTTTCCCACGGCGGATTCAATTCCGGAAGCCGCTTGGGGGTCGGTGGTTTCCGATGCTGCGACAAGTTTCGCGTTCAGGGTGGCGATGCGCTGGAGCAGATCGGCCTTTTCTCCAGCTTCGGTCGAGGCCGCCGCCAATTCCTGGTAGATATCCAATGCGCCATGTATATCGCCCTGTTCGGCCAGCACTTCAGCCATAGAGCGCGTCCGCAATGAAAAGCGCTCCTCACTTTCGGCGTTGTCCCCGCTGTTTTGTTCGTCTTCTTCTTCCCTGTCCGGGGGCTCATCCTCCCCGGCAGGAGGGTTGAAAACAGCAGGGGCCGCCGAAAATCCGGCCTCTTGGGGGGCTTTTTCAAAATGGTCAACAACGGCGGGCTGGAGAGCGATGCCGTCGTCTCGGCCGGTAGCGGCTGAAAGCTCTTCTCCCGGCGTCGCGCTGTACGTTTTCGTCTGGCCGAGGATGGAGGCTATGCCCTGATCCAGGATTTCATGCAGGGAAAGGGAGGGATGCGTGAAATGGGCGGCCACAAAACGCAGGATAGTCGGCATGTCCGAAGATGCGTTAGCCGCCGCCAGGCATGCGGCCCATGCCTGCCAGAATTCGGGATAGCCGGAAAAGAGCGCGCTGATTTTGTTTATCTGCTCGGCGCAGATCGCGCGTCTGCCCGCTTTGTGGAGCAACTCCACGAAGAGAAGCCGCGCTTCAAGAAATTCGGGATGGCGCCCCAAGCCCTGCTCCAGAACGTCTATGGCTTCGTCGCGACGGTTTTCCGCGTTCAGCAGACGCGCCAGCGGAAAAAAAACCTTTGAATTCGGTTCCAGTTCCAAAACTTCTTTGTACCATCCAATTTTTTCAACCATCGCGCATGCTCCCGGGAGTAATTTTCGCCTCATCGTCGAACAGGTACAACACTTCATTTTCACGCACATAATGCAAATACCGACGGATCATTTTTTCCATATATTGCTTGTCGGATTGCAGCAAGCGGATTTCACGGCTCAAAGAAAGATTTTGGACGTCAATTTTATCCATCTGTTCCCGTAAGGCGGCGTGCCGGCTTTTAAGTTCGCGGTATTCCAGAAGTCCGGCGGGCCCCCAGATCATGCGCCCGAAGAGCACGATGTTGATCAGGGTCAAAACCACAAGTATGAATACGCGCCAGAGCATTATTGCAAAAGACGATTTTGTTGAGGTTTATCTTGTGTGGAGAGCTTCAGTTCGGCCAGAAAATTGGCTGTAGCCGTTTCAAGCCGTTGCACGTCATCTTCGGCCAGAATCATTTTGTCAACCTGATGCAGGCAGTTTTTCAGCATCGAAATTTCGCTGTTGAAGTATTTTCCCCGCAGTTGAAGGACATTCAGTTCCGGTTCCAGTTCCAAAATGGTCTGTATGCAGTTTCTAAGCCGGATGCGTAAAATGTCTTTTTGAAGCGTCGTCATTATTATTGTCTATATGCTTCTTTATAAAAGTTCCAGCAGTAGTTGGTTCCGGAAAAAACAGTCATGACCAGAGCCATGTACAGCAGAATCTCGCCAAGGGGCGCAAAGGCGATGCCGGCTATGGGATAGTGCAGCATAAGCGGAACAATGGCCACGATTTGCAGAACGGTTTTGGCCTTGCCGAACTTGTCCGCTGCCAGACATGTTCCCGCCTCGCTCGCCATGGCCCTCAGGCCGGTCACCACAAGGTCGCGGCAGACAATCACAATCACCGTCCAGGCCGGAGCCCAGTTCAGTTTGACGAACATGATGAGTACTGAGCATATCAGGATTTTGTCCGCCAAGGGATCCAGAAATTTGCCCATACTGGTGACGATGTTCGCCCGTCTGGCTATATAGCCGTCCATCCAGTCGGTTATGGAGGCGAAAATAAAGGCGCAGGTCGCCAGAACGCAGAAAACCGGCCCTTCGAAATAGAGCAGCATCACTACGACAGGCGCCATGAGCATGCGCAACAAGGTAATTTTATTCGCCAAGTTAAACATCGGCTTTTCGGATTTTTCGGGGCTGTCCTTTTCGATTTTTTGAGTCGGTTTTAGTTCTCTTCTTGTCTGGGGGTGATTGTTAGCATAAAATTTTTATGGAGCAAAGTGGAAATGTCCGCCATGAAGCATCCATATTCCCATTATACATGCAATGGTTTTAAGGGGGAGTCAATATTTACCGAGGCCGCGCGGATGATTCAGAGGCCGTGTTTCGTCAATGCTCAAAATCGGGTAGGTGTTTAGCTCACAGTGAAATGCTCCGCACGGCTATACCGCGCGGAATGAATGGACGAAATCCGCGGAATAGAGGCGTGAACGGGTTTCGGGCTTGTCCTCGGCCGGCAGCACCAGAAAAACCGTCTGCCTTTCCAGCCCGTTTTCCGCGACGCAACGCGCCATATTTTCCACATCCGTCCAAACAAGCCTTTCGTCCGGCCAGCCGACGCGGTGCGCGCAGAGTACGGGCGTTTCCGGCGGCAGGGCGCGCATAAGCTCCTTGCGCGCCTTGTCTGCGAGTCTGGCGGAGAGATATATTGCCATGGAGCTTTTGTGGGCCGCGAGACGGCGGATTTTTTCCGTTTCCGGCATGGGTGTGCGGCCTTCCAGACGCGTGATGATAAGGCTCTGCGTCACTTCGGGCGAGGTAAAGGTTACGCCGGCCGCGGCGGCCGCCGCGCAGGCTGCCGTGACGCCGGGAATCACTCGCCAGGGGATGCCGTCTCTGTCCAGCAAGGCAATCTGTTCCCGTAAGGCGCCATAGAGCGAGGGGTCGCCGGTATGCACGCGGGCCACGTCCTCTCCGGCAAGGGCTGTTTCCAGCGCCAGAGCATGGCATTCCTCCAGCGTGAGGGGGGCTGAATCCACCACCCGCGTGCCTCTGCGGGCGCAGGCCACAACTTCGGCCGGCACAAGGGAACCCGCGTAAAGTACAAGCCCCGCCGTCTCAATAGCCTTGCGCCCCTTGATGGTCAGAAGTTCCGGATCTCCCGGTCCGGCGCCCACAAAAGACACGAGACCGGGCATTTACGGCGTCTCTTCCGGTTTTTGCGCGGCCAGAACAAAGATTGGATTCATGGCGACAAAGTGCGCGTCATCGGCCAGGGGACGAGTTTTCGCCGCCTGTACGCAGACGATTTCGTGAGGCCAGCCCTGGCCGCTGAAAAAATCGCGGCAGCGGGAGAGGGTGTTCAGGAGCGCGCAGCTGGTCACCACCCGCCCGCCGGGCGGCAGGCGGCGGCTGACGTGGTCAAGCGTGCGCAAACCGTTGTCGGCCGAAAGCCCTCCGCCGATGAAAATCCGTTGTGGGTCAGGTAGAACCTCAAGACAGGAGGGGGCTTCGCCCAGGTAAATATCCACCTGAGCAGCGCCGAAGCGGCGGCGGTTTTCCTCAATGCACAGAACGCGTTCGGGTTTTTTTTCCACAGCCGCCACGCGCCCTTGGTGGGCCAAAACAGCGGCTTCAATGGCCATGGCCCCTGAACCTGAGCCGATATCCCAGACGGTGTGCGTGGGCGCGATGCGCAGCAGAGCCAGAGCCGCTGCACGCACGGGCATTTTTGTCACAATACCGTTTTCGGCTGCCAAATCCTTGCCTCTAAGCCCGAGATGCGGCATGCGCCCTGGGCCCGAAGGCACGAGTACAAGGGTGCACGACGGGCCGAACTCCATGCCCGCCGCTTTGGTCAGAGGCGCATGGGTTGCCGTTTCATCTGGAAAATCCAGGCGTTCGAAAACATGGGCGGAGAACCAGTCCACCCCGCGATCAAGCAGATGCCGGGCCACCTCGTCCGGACGGATGTCGCCGTCCGTCAGAAGGCAGATGGGCGCGCCCCTGCTGATGGCGGAGTTGAGCGGGCCGAAATTGTTTCTCCCGTGCAGGGAGAGGCAGATAACGTCGTGCCAGGGCAGGCCGAGGCGGGAACAGGCCAGTTGCAGGCTGCTTACGGCGGGGATGACATGTACCGCGCGTCTTCCCATGAGTCGCGTCAGACTCGCCCCTATGCCGAAAAACAGGGGGTCTCCGTCCGCCAGCACCAGTACGCGCAGTCCGGCGGCGCGCGCCTCGGCGATGCGGGTATAGACAGGTTCCAGCGGGGCAGCGAGAAGCAGGGTTTCAGGCGGGTTTTTCTTTCCGGCTTCTGGGACAAAACGCTCCAGGAGCGCCCGTCCGGCGCAGAGCAGGTCGGCGTTTGTCAAAAGCCGCCGTTGTGTTTCGGACAATTCTTCGCGTCCGCTTTTGATACCGAGTACGACAACCGGCACGGGCGCGGGGGGCAATACTTCTCTTTCAGATGTCTTACCGTCTGTCTCGCGGTTTTCCTCGTCGAATTCCGATCGGCCGGGCCGCTGAACAGCGGGTTCAAAGATGAGCAGGGAATGCAGCATCTCCGACATGGGCGGCCAGACTTCTTCCTGGGACTCAGCCGTGACGGGCCGCTCTCTGGCTTCCTGAATGGTGGTTTTCGGGGCCGCGATGTCCTGGGCCGTGACGTTATTTTTGCTCGCGGCTTTTTGGGCGGCCATGTCTTGGCGGGCGTTTTTTTCCGGCCTTGTCCCGGGCTGTTTCTCAGTGGGTTTTTTTATACCCGGCAGCAGTGCGGTTTCCCGTTTCAGGCCGCGCACAGCAATCTGCCGTCCGGATGAAACAAGTTGAGCCGCACATCGCGGCCGGCAAAACGGGCGGCCCACACGGCGGCTTTGCGCGTGATTAGCGTCAATACCAGGCCTCCGGCCTCGTCGGTGAGAAGAAGGTCCAGGGCGTGCGCGGCTGTGGCGCAGAGCCGTATAACCCCGGCGCATTGCGCGCCGCTCTCCGAGCACAGCAGGGCCAGTTCCCCAAAGTCAATTTCCCCTTTACGCGCATGGGTATATTCCATGCCTTGGGCCAGTTTGAGCAATTTGCCGAAAAAACAGCCCCAGACAATGTCCGCAAAGGGCATGGCGCCCGCCGCGCACAGGGAAAAGGCCGTAAAATCGGCGGCCTGTATGAAGGCCTGTGGCGCGAGACGTGGATACCTTTGCCTGAGCAGCGCCTCGGAACGGCGGCCTGTGGAAAGGCACACAGCGGCGCAGCCCGAAGCCAGCGCCACATCAAGACCCTGGCGTATGGTCGCCCGCCAGGCCGCGTGGCTGAAAGGGCGTACCGTACCCTGGGTGCCCAGAATCGAAATGCCTCCCGTAATGCCCAAACGCGGATTCAGGGTGCGCCGGGCCAATTCCTCCCCTTCGGCGACACTTATCGTCACGGACATGGGCGGGCATGGCCCAAAACGCCGGGACGTCTTTTCGGCGTAGCGGCTCAGGGCAATGCGCATCTGCTCCCTTGGAACAGGATTGATGGCCGGCTCCCCTACCGGTATTGGCAGGCCGGGCAGGGTCACGCGGCCCACGCCCTTTCCTCCTTCAAGGCGGATAAAATCCTTGTCCGGCAAAGAAGCTCGCCGCGACGGCTCCAGAATTACGCCGGCCGTAATGAGCGCCCCCGAAGTGACGTCGGGATCGTCTCCGCCATCTTTGCGCACGGCCGCCTCCGCGCGGAAAATCTCCCCGGAGGGATTCTCCCGGCAAAGGAGACGGCAGAGACACACAGGCACGCGCATAAAGCCGGAACAGCGGGCCTTGGTATGGCCGTTGCTGTCGGGCGGCCATTGAAAGGGCGGCAAGGGCACAGTGACGTGTTCAGGCGCACGGCCTTCGACAAGCAGGGTCAGCGCCGCCAGCGCCGCGCCGGCGGCCGCCGTGCCTGTGGTGAAGCCATCTCTCGGGGCGTTCACGCTCCCTCCAGCCATACGCTCCCCCTGGCCACCAAGGCCACAGGTCCGTCCACCGTGGCCGTTTGCGCTTCTCCCTCTTTGCCCAGACACACTTCAAGGGATGAGCCGCCGGGCTGCATGACGGAAAAAAGATGCCCTCCCTCAAGACGGGCGAGCAGAAGGGCTAAGGCCAGCGCCCCGGAACCGCAGGCGTTTTCAAGGCAGGTGGTGCGCGCCTCTCGAACGTGCACCAGGGGGATCATCTCCAGCTTGCCCTGGCGTTTGCGCCACCAGATCACACCGGAAGCGGGGAAAGCGGCGAGGCCGCGTATTTCCCGTATTTGAGCCGTCGCGGCCATGCAGTCGTCGGGAAAGGAGTGGGTATCGGCGTTCAGCAGCAGATGCGCAATGCCCGGCAGGCGCACAAGATATTCATCCGGTCCGAGATTGTCCACAGGGCAGTGGGGCAGACGCAGACAAGCCTCAACATCCCAGAAGGGCAAGGTTCCGCGTACGCGCAGGGCGATGGGAGTCGGCCAGCCTGAAACTTGGGCATCACAGCGATATTCTCCGCCTTCCTGGCCGGACTGGTCTTGGGGATGGGATTTTTCCGCTTCTGCAAGGGCCATAAGCGCCCCGAAGGCGCGGCTCGCATTGACGCAAAATTCCCCTCCGGCCATGCGCAGACGGCCTTCGGACAGATTGACGAAGCCTGCCTGCTCGCCGCCGAGATGGTGTTCCTCCAGAGCCTGGCGCGCCAGTTTCACCTGTTCGCGCTCCTCAATTCCCTTGGCGGGAAAAAGCAGGGTAGTGTTGCCGCCGGGACTCCATTTACTGAAAACAAGTTCAGTCATGGCTCACTATCACAGCATATTCGCATCAAAGTCAACAGAAATTTGGGAGTGCCCCGGCTACGCCCTTGCGGGAAGCTTCGGATTTGGGGTATCATCACACTAGGTGTAGAGTAGTTCAACATTGAAAATACTTGATTGCTCAGCGCGGATTTTTTTGAAAATCCGCGCCACGCAATGCTTGAAAGTGAAAATGCTCTATCATGGAAAATTACGCATATTTTACGGCCGCGAGCGGCAGGATAAGCCTTGATGTCCGCATCCTTCACCTGGGAACTGACGTGCAGTGCCTGCTCTGCGGCGGTGACGCTCACATCGGCGCTGTGGCTCTGGCCTGGATGGAGGCAGGCGTCCCGCAGAGCCACTTGCTTTGTCTGCCGGAACATAGAGAGGGCGAGATCGCCCTGCGCATGGCCCGAACTCTGGCCCAAGCCCTGCATTGCGCCGTCTGCATCAGCGCCGGGATACATTTTGACGACATTGCGCGTGAAGAAATTGCCGCTGTGGAAAATCTGGCCAATGAATTGACCGGACAATGCCTGGATTTTTTCGGACAGATCCGTCGTTTCCACGGAAAACAACGAAAAATTTTTCCAATGCCCGCTGTTTAGAATGTATTCACAGTATCGCATCTATGACCATAGCGAAGTGACCTCCCCCCAAGAAACAGTGCTCTTTAAAAAGTGAGTGTTTCGGCAAAACCGGCTAAATAGTGTCGTCAATTGATTTTTGCCCAAATAGCGATGCACCTAATATGCACAGCGGCCAAAAATGATACCGTATTCTTCGCATAGCGTGTGGCAATGCCGCGCCAACGCTTTAA
>JAITGC010000085.1 GCA_031280915.1 Desulfovibrio sp.
CCAAAAACGGTCACCGACTCTATATGTTGTTCACCAGCGCCAACATGCTGATGTGCATTCGAACCGGCAGGCCATTACGGCCTGCCAAGGCATAATTGCGCCTTTTTTCAGGGAAAAGGAACAAAACGAGAGTAAATGAGGCAATTTTTACCGGATTTTTCCCCTTTTTTCGGAAATTTTACTGCCTGAAACAAAGCCGCCCCGCCACCGGGCAATTGTCAAAGTGAAAATGCTCTATCAACACCGGAGCCTGTTCGAGATACTCTATGCAAGAAAAAACATCGTCCGGAGCGCCGCGAAATATGAACATACGGGCGCCACGCGAATCGCCGGGCTTTTTGATATTGGTGATACGTATATATCCGCGTTCTTTGGAAGAAAAATAGCCGGTGGTATAGTGTATGTCATCAGAAACGCACAGTTCAGCCGCGATGTGGGGGCAAGCGGCCACTTTGCTGGCCAGGCACAGCGCCTCTCGAAAATGATGTTTGCCGTACTCCCGGTTATCCGCATAATCCATGTTGGCAGCGCGGATGCCGCGTTGCGGGTCGGGCTCCAGACGTGCCAGGGAAAGACCGTCCACCAGCGCTGCGCCGCGCATGACGGGCAAACCGTCAAACAGCGACAAAAGCGCCCCGGCATTCAGCCTCATACGGGTAAGCTCCGCATACAGCACGCGCCTGGCATCGGACGGGTCGGTAGCGACGACCTCGCTCACCGGTAGGGCGGACACCCGGATCAAGGGCCGGGTGACGCGGGTCAGGGTCAGGGCAACGCTGTCCGCTTCTCCGTTCGGATGTTGTCGCGTGCGGCGCAAAAGCCCCAGCAGGGCATGTTCCACATCCTCCGGCGCGACCATGCGTTCGGCGCCGCTGATGTGTCTTCCCTGACATTCCGCGCGTATTTTAAGGCTGTATAGCATGCTTGTACCTAGCGTCTAATTGCAAAAATTTCTAATAGAATTTGTCAACCGCGCGCCTTTAAGGAAACGCTGAATAATGAAGTCAAGCAGGCTTTATTATTCAGCGTTTCCTTAAATTTATCTCAAAATGTCAGAACAGAGGCCCGGCACAGAAAAAAGTAGTGACGTCTCGGCAACGCCACCAAAGCCCCGTTTGAAATGGCTGATGTTTTGCTCTTTTTCTGAAACATCGCAAAACTTCGGGTGCCAACGGCCCATGTCAAAAAAAGCGCACCCCCGTCGTTTCGCTTCACGTATGGCCTGCCACAGCGCCACATGTGCAATGGGTCGATCAAAAAGCTCGCGCTTGTACGCACCAACGCCATAATAACATCGCCGTGAACCACAAATAAAATAAGAAGCGCCTATAAGGTCGCCATCCAAAAAAAGAAATACGGCAAATGCCTCGTTGGCCTTGATGGCTTCAAGCTGCTGCAACCAACTGGCATGCGAACGGGTACTCCTGCCGCTAACCGTTTTGTGTAGAGAACGAAAGGCTTCAATATCTTGCGTTGTGACTGTGGCCGCATCAACCAAGCGGCGCTGGAATTCGCGCTCACCTTTATGAATCAATGACTTGTAGCTTTTCCGAATATGCGACCACAGTGTATCTTCAGGATGGGATAAAGGAATAGTGGTGGAGTATGTGTTTTCAGGTTTTACTCCTCCATCCAGCAGGGTAGTGGCCACCGGTGAAAGCCCCTGATCTGAAGGGTATTCTTCAAATTCGAACGTGGCATCGGGATACGCCGCAAAAAGTTTTTGCAAATGTTTTTGAGTCGTATTCCGGACTTCGTTCCAATGCTCCGAGTTCAGTTGGGGGGATCTTAGAAATATTGCGGGCAGCCCCCAAGCTGACAGGCTCTTCCCCGCCGTTTTACCGGCAGCGCACACAAAGGCCACAAGCACGTCTTCTCGCTCATAGAGCATAAACCCTACGTCTTCAAAGTCCCAACCGTCCATATATGCCCGCTGGTATGAGATATTATGCGGGCTGTATAGAGCGCTGGGCAAGAGTTCCTGGAGTTCGGGCAGCGCGAGATCTAAAGGCTTTACAGTCAGCAAGATATGTCTCCATGCTTTTCTGCTTGACGCACGGAGGTGTACACCCTTTCTACATCTTCACCACGCATGCCCGGCCAGAGAGGTAAGGTCAGTATGGTCTCATAAGCCGCTTCGGCTATGGGGCAGATACCTTTTTTATAGCCGAGTTCTTGGTAGTAAGGATGCATGTGAACCGGTATATAGTGGACGTTGGCACCAATGCCTTGGGCGCGTAAGTGCTTGAACACAGTATTGCGCTCCGGCGTTCGGACAACATAGAGATGGTAGGCATGTCGCATGGCGCTGCGCTTGGCCAGCGGGCGAACAGCGCTTCCCGCAAGGGCAGCATCATATGCCTGTGCCAGTTGATTGCGCCTCGCAATCCAGCCGTCCAGCTTTTTGAGCTGCGAACTGCCGAGAGCGCACTGAAAGTCTGTGATGCGATAATTATAGCCCAATTCCGTCATTTCATAGAACCAGGCGCCGGATTTCTCGCGTTGCCTGGCCGTGGTGGTGATACCGTGTCCGCGAAAAGCCCGCATCCGCGCCGCCAGTGCGGCATCGTTGGTCACGGCCATGCCGCCTTCGCCTGTGGTGATATGTTTGACAGGGTGGAAGCTGAAGGCGGTGATGTCTGCCAGAGTGCCCACACGGCGGCCTTTATATGCCGCGCCCAAGGCATGACAGCTATCCGCCACAAGAGCCAGATGCTGCTTGTCTGCGATTGTCCGCAGTTTGTCCCAGTGGCAGGGTTGTCCGGCATAATCCACCGCGATGATGGCCTTGGTGCGCGGTGTGATGGCCGCCTCCACCGCTGCCGGATCAAGCAGCAGGGTGTCGGCATCCACATCGGCAAACACTGGTGTACCACCCTGATACAGGATGCAGTTGGCCGAGGCGGCAAAGGTCATGGGGGTGACAATGACCTCATCCCCCCTGCCAATATCCAGGGCAAACATGGCCGCATGCAGAGCCGCCGTGCCACTGGCTACGGCAACGCCGTGGCCGGCTCCGGTGTATGCGCATGCGTCGGTTTCAAAGCACTCCACAGCGGGGCCGGTGGTCAGCCAGTCCGAGCGTAAGACATCCACAACAGCCTGAATGTCGGCATCATCAATGATCTGGCGGCCATAGGGGAGAAAGCGAGGGGAGGTACACATAGTCACCTTATGTTAAAACCCTGGTTTTTCAGTGTTTCACGCAGTTCTGGAACACTGAGCCATGCCTCGTTAGTAGAGGAACTGTATTCAAAGCCCTCGGCCACAAGCTTGCCATCTGGCCCACGATAGCGAAAGGTCTCCGGCTTGATGACGTGGTAGTCGCCAATATCGATGGTGTGGCGTGAATCTTCAGCGGTGATCATGGTCTCATGCAGTTTTTCACCGGGGCGGATACCTACTTCCACAGTGGGCATGCCGGGGGCAATGGCTTCGGCCAGATCGGTGATTTTCATGCTGGGAATTTTTGGAACAAATACCTCGCCACCGCCGGCGATTTCAAAGGAACGCAAGACCATGTGCACTGACTCTTCCAACGTGATCCAGAAGCGCGTCATGCGGGTGTCTGTTATGGTCAGCGGGCCGCCAGCCTCACGCTGCTTGATGAAAAAGGGGATAACGCTGCCACGGCTGCCCATAACGTTGCCATAGCGCACTATGGAATACACGGTCTCGCAGGCTGTAAAGGCATTGGCGGCAATAAAAAGCTTGTCGGAGCAGAGTTTTGTAGCCCCGTACAGGTTGACCGGGGCAACAGCCTTGTCGGTGGACAGCGCCACTACTTTTTTAACACCACAATCGGCAGCGGCGTTAACAATATTTTCCGCTCCGGTGATATTGGTTTTGATGCATTCGGTGGGGTTGTATTCCGCTGCCGGAACCTGCTTGAGCGCGGCGGCGTGAATAACATAGTCCACGCTGCGAAAGGCGCGGTACAGGCGTTCTTTGTCGCGCACATCGCCTATGAAGTAACGCATGCAGGAATACTTTTCCGGCGAAAATCGCTGCGCCATCTCAAACTGTTTCAGCTCATCGCGGGAAAAAACAATGACGCGCTTGGGTTTGTGTTTTTGCAGCAAGATTTCAACGCACTTCTTGCCGAAAGAGCCGGTACCGCCGGTAATAAGAATAGACTTGTCGTTAAACATGCCGTTCCACTTCTGCTCCGACAAGGCTGCCGGGTAATACTTGCTCCATGCTGCTGCATAATGCCGCCGTATACTCCGGCAACACTTCTTCCACGCTGCCTGTCACGCGCACACTGCCCTTGTCGAGCCATATGACGGAATCGCAGCTTTCCACAGTACTCAAACGATGCGCAATGATAACCATTGTCACCTTTTCCCGCAGAGTCAGGATAGTGTCATGAATGGCTTTTTCATTCTTTATGTCCAAAGAGCTGGTAGCCTCATCAAAAATGATCAGTTCCGGCTCGCTGTACAAAGCCCTGGCAATGGCCACTCTTTGGGCTTGCCCGCCGGAAAGGCGCACGCCACGCTCACCAAGTATTGTATCGATACCGTTATCCAGTTCATCGATAAAATCAAGAGCCGCCATGCGGCAGCATTCCAGTACGCGCTCACGGTCAATTACTCCTCCCCAGCGGGAAAGTGCTATGTTTTCTGCCAGTGAAGCGTCTAAAAGATAGGGGGCTTGGGCCACATAGCCAATGCGTTGCAACCATGAACGGGCATTATTCCTGTTTATCAGTATGCCATCCACCAAAAGGTGGCCTGATTCTGGGGGAATCAGCCCGGACAGAATGTTGACCAGGGTACTCTTGCCGGCGCCGGAAAGCCCCACCAGACCTAACATTTGACCTGATTTGATAGTAAAATCAAGATGATGAAGGACTGCAACAGCATGCCCAGGATAGCGAAAACTTACATCTTCAAACCTGATGGACTTTTCAAAAAGCAAAAGCGGCGCGGCTGTTTCAAACGATGGGGTCAGGTCTGCTTCCAACTCTTTTTCCAGCACGAGTGTATCTGCAATCTTGTTCAGATAGGGCAGTGAAGAGCGCAACTGAGTCAGGCTGTCCACAAGCCTGTTGGCAACAGGCAGGGTGCGCCAAGCGGCGGCGGCCATAAACCCCATAATGCCGGATATGGTCGCAATGCCTGCATTTTGTACAAAAATCAAAAGCGACAGCACCCCAATCAGCGATGCAAAACCCAAAATTTCCAGGCTGCCCACCGGCAGGCGGCTTAGCGCCTGAAACCATTTTTTCGCTATCAGCACATCTTTCAGCTTTGCTGTGTAGACAGAAAAAATTGCGGATTCACGCCCGTACAGGCGCATTTCTTTCAAGCCGTGAACAACGGTTTGCTGGATGTTATGTGTGTCAAGGTCTGCCCGGTATACAGCATTGGCTTTGACATTTAGCAGCCCGCGTGTGGCCTTTACAATCAAATAGCCGCCCACGCCAAGAACACCCAAAAACGCCAGTGCCGGCACAGGGGATACCGTTATCAGTCCTAGAAAAATCGTTAGTATCATTAATGTATTGCTGAATATTTGCAGGGCCGTCAACAGGGTTTGTCCTAGCTTTTGCCCGGCGCTGAAGCCAAAGAGCATGTCGGACGTGCCCACACGCAGCACCCATAAAAAGGGCGCACGCAGAAAAAAGCGAAGCAGATGCGCACGGGCGGCGTTGCCGATGGCTTCGGAAAAAGCCGTCATGTGCCACTGCTGCACTACGGTCAAGGCGTTCTTGCATATAATGGACAGCAAAATTGCACAGAGTATGCCCAAGGCCAGGTAGCGGGAGTCATTGGTCAAGTCAAAGCCGAGACTTGTTCGTACCCAAAGCAAGGGATTGTGATTGAGGGCGGCCTCCAGTGACCCAAAAACCGCAGCAAGCAAGGCTACAAGGCCAGTGATGGAGAGTTCGATCAGAGCCATAGCTATGGTCAGGCACAACATCCCCAAAAATCGTTGTTTTTCAGGGCGGGTGACCAGTGGCAGCAGCGCGCACAGCGTTTGTGATATAGAGCGCGGTTCGCTCATGCTCGCATTCCAGTTTGGTGTATAAAGCATTGATACGTTGCGGTCAAGCCGTCTGCCAGACCCATGCACGGTTTCCAGTCTATGCTGAACAGCCTGCGGTTCCTTAGAATTTTTTGACGATGTCGTCCGGAAGAGTAAAAGCATGATCAGGGGAAGGGAATTCCCCTCGACGCACCTCGTTGACGTACTCGGCAAAGGCCTTCCTGATTTGTCCACCAATGTCGGCATAAACTTTAGCGAACTTTGGAGTAAGCTCTTCAAACATGCCGAGCATATCCGCATAGACTAAAATCTGACCGTCGCAGCTTTTACCGGCACCAATGCCGATGGTGGGGATGCTGAGGCTCCGGGTTATGATCTCCGCCAGTTGCGCGGGGATGCATTCTAAAACGACGGCAAAGGCTCCGGCATCTTCCACCGCTTTGGCATCTTCCATGATTTTACGGGCGGAAGCTTCCTCCCTGCCCTGTATTTTAAAGCCGCCAAACATGTTAACCGCTTGCGGCGTCATGCCGACATGTCCCATAACAGGGACATAGGCGTCCACAATGGCGCGGATTTGCGGGCAGGTCTCCCGGCCTCCTTCAAGTTTGACGGCGTGGGCGTTGCCCTCCTTTATCAGACGGCCAGCATTATATATGGCGTCACGAACAGAAGTCTGGTAAGACATAAACGGCATATCGGCGACCAGCAGAGCATTGCCGACATCTTTGGCTACCGCTTTGGTGTGATGCACCATATCGTCCATGGTCACCGGCAGCGTGTCTCTATAGCCGAGAGAAACCATGCCCACGGAATCTCCAACCAGAATGCCGTTGACGCCGGAAGCATCCATAAGTTTCGCCATGGTGTAGTCGTAGGCCGTGAGCATAGCGAGCTTGGTTCCGTTCCGCTTGGCTTCGGCAAAAGTCAGAATGGTATTTTTCATGAGGGCGCTCTCTTGATATTGTCCAGCCCGGTGGTCTGCCGCCGGAGGAGAAGATTGCCGGATTGCGGAAAAAAACAGAGATACGGGAAATTGTCACCCGGTTATGCCTTCGCCGGTATCCGCTTTTTCCGGTAATCGCTTTTAGCAGATAACGGCGCGCCGGGCAACGTGGCGGCAATATAACGGCAAAGCGCTTTTGATACAGCGTATGGTCGTTCACCTTGTGGGCACTGTGATTGTGAGAAGACCCATGACCTTTATGAAATTCGCCTGCTTCGGGCTTGCGGGGGCGGCCGGCGCGCTCGCCCGTCTCTGGCTTGCCGAACTGTTTACGCGTCATGCGGCGTCACATATGCCATGGGGGACATGGGCAGTAAACCTTGTCGGTTGCTTTTTCTTCGGTTTTGTCTGGACGCTGGCGGAAGAACGCAACGCCGTCTCTCCGGAATTTCGTTTTTTTGTCCTGGCTGGCTTTATGGGAGCGTTCACCACCTTCTCCTCCTATATTTTTGAGAGTGTGGATCTCGTGCGTAACGGCGCTGTGGCCTACGCGATCATCAACATTATCGGGCAAAATCTGGCTGGCGTCATCTCTCTGCTGGCGGGAATGGCCATCGCTCGTTCTGTCGGATGAGTCCTGCCTGTTCAGGATGCTTACCATCAACAACATCAAGCATTCAGGAGTTCCCATGGCTGCTTCTTTCTGGCGCCTGGCAGTGCGTTCCGAATTTTCAGCCTCCCATGCGTTGCGCCATTACCAAGGCAAATGCGAAAATCCTCATGGGCATAATTTTTCTGTTGAAGCTGTCGTGCAAGGACATCTTCTCAGCGAAGATACGGAATTGCTGGCGGATTTCTCCCTCCTTAAGCATGATTTGAAGACTGTGCTGGATACCCTTGATCATAAGGATCTTAACAGCATTCCCCCCTTTGATCGCATCAATCCATCTTCAGAAAATCTTTCCCGGCACATATACAGGGCACTGGCTCCACTGGTGGCGCGGCACGGTGTGCGGATGCACAGCGTTGCCGTGGGTGAAAAGTCCGCGCAAAGCGCCGCCTATTTTGAAGCGGTAGAAATCGTTTCAGGCTAGTGTCATGTCATCCTTGATATGTCGTATAAATTGAGACAGGCTTTCCTCCAAGCAGTGGAGGAAGTTATGCCGAGAGTTTTATACCAAATAATATTAACGCAAAAAGAGCGAGTCTTGCTCCAAGAAGTATCGACGAGGGGTAAGCATAATAGTAGTCAAAAGGCACTCAATGCTCTCATTGTATTGGGATGTGATGAGGGGGAGTTTCAGAAGCATAAACAAACGGCAGTTCGTCTTACGGAAGTTATGCCCATAAGCATGAAAAAGGTTGATCGGGTCAAGCGTCGTTTCGTTGAGCATGGGCTTGAGATTGCGCTGGATAAGCGTAAAGCGGATCGCCGGCATATGAAAAAGGTTGATGGTGACGGCGTGAACCGTCCGGTGCGGCAAAAACTCTTCTGAAAATAGCAGCACAGTATCCAGAAGTGGTGCAAAGCGTCATGCAGCATGAGTGTTTTTAAGTTTCAGCTTGGGAGGCTTCACACGTTAATAAGCTGCCGATAACGCCAGTTGCCCTGTTGTTTTTCTCTCTTATAGGCCGTGCTGAAGTTGCATGTCTTGACATCGGGCTTGGCTTTCTGGATATGCCGTATTAGCCTCATCGACCTTTAAAGGGTTGATTTTTGGCCGTGGACCGAAGTTTGACCAAGGCTTTTTTTGCGTGTACTCGTTACGCCTCATGTAACAATGTTTCGGTGTTGGGTTTCGATGCCTCGTTGGGATCCCGGTTTATCTCAAATCTTACCGGGTAATATCCCAGCGTTGATCAACGTCAGTTCGGCATTCTTTATGGCTGTTCACCCTCTCCCTCTTCCGGTTTGCTATTATCGTGCAACTCCAGCCTTACCGATTTGAGCGAGGGTGAACAACCTATTGAAATATTACAGCTAGAGCAGATTAACTTTGAAACGTTGCACTCGTCGCCCTCGGCGAAAACAAGTTTCGCCTACTCCTCGTACATACACGCAACCGGCGCTTACGCTGCCGGTTGCCGGAGCATTTTCACTTTGAAAATGCTCTAGTGCCAGAGAAGTTCGTTGTACTTGGGCAAGGGCCAGCGATCGTCGTCCACCATACCTTCCAGAGCGTCCGCATGAACCCGGCAGGCGGCCATGCGGGGCAGAAGTTCGTCCCTTGCCGCTTCAGCGCGGCGCAATACGCCGCTACCTTCCATGGCGTCAAGCTGCTCGTGTTTGGCGTCGAGATCGTCCAAGGCGGCCATAAGGCCCGTCACATGGCCGCGCAGACGCATGAAGTACGTTTCCTCGGGGGCCGGCGAGGCGGATTGCGCCAGCGATTGCACCGTCTTCGCCGTTTCGCCCATATCCTTAAGCCAGCCCAGGGCGACGGGCAGAATGAGGGAACGGCCGATGGAGCAGGTCAGCTTGGTTTCCACATGGATGTTTTTGATGTAGTTTTCCAGCAAAATCTCCTGCCGGGCCAGTATCTCGCGCTGGCTAAGAACGCCGTGCCGCAGGAAGACGTCCATGACCTCCTTATCGCTGTAACGGGCGATGGCCGACACGCTGTCCTTGAGGTTGGGCAGGCCGCGTTTTGCCGCCTCCGCCTGCCATTCCTCAGCATAGCCGTTGCCGTTGAAGACCACGGGCAGATGTGCCTTGAACAGGCGAGCCAGGGTTTCCTGAACGGCGCTGTTCAGCGCCTGCCCTTTTTTGAGCGCATTTTCCAGTTCCGTGGCGATATCGTCAAGGGCACAGGCCACGGCGGCATTCAGGGCGATATTGGCCGGAGCGATGGACTGCGAGGCTCCCACGGCCCGGAATTCGAACTTGTTTCCGGTAAAGGCGAAAGGGCTGGTGCGGTTGCGGTCCGATATGTCCCTGGGCAGGGGAGGCATGGTGCTGACACCCACTTCCATAACGCCGCCGCCCCAGGAAGAAGCGTCTTTTCCACCTTTTTTGCCGGCGATGACGCCTTCAATGACGGAGGTGAGCTGTTCGCCGAGAAACACGGAGATAATGGCCGGCGGCGCTTCGTTGGCGCCGAGTCGGTGATCGTTACCCGCCCCCACCGTGCCGAGACGCAGGGCTATGGCATGTTCGTGCACGGCCCGGAGCACCGCGGCCAGAAAGGTCAAAAACTGCGCGTTGTCGCTCGGCGTGGAGCCGGGGTTGAGCAGGTTATTGCCCTCGGAATCGCACATGGACCAGTTGTTGTGCTTGCCCGAGCCGTTGATGCCGGCAAAAGGCTTTTCGTGCAGCAGGCAGGCGAATTCGTGGCGTTCCGCCGTGGTGCGCAGTATCTCCATGGTCAGCATGTTGTGATCCGTGGCGATATTGGCCGATTCGAACATGGGGGCAAGTTCGAACTGGGCGGGCGCCACCTCGTTGTGCCGGGTGCGCGCCGGAATACCGAGCGCCCACATGCGTTCTTCCACCTCGGCCATGAAGGCCAGCACCCGGGGGCTGATGGCGCCGAAATAGTGGTCTTCAAGCTCCTGGCCTTTTGCCGGTTGCGCGCCGAACACGGAACGTCCGGCCAGCCTGAGATCGGTGCGCAGTTTGAAATAGCGCCGATCCACAAGAAAATACTCCTGCTCGGCGCCGACCATGGCGTTGACCCGACGGGCGCCGGTATTGCCGAAAAGGCGCAGTATCCGCAGGGCCTGCTGCGACATGGCTTCAAGGGAGCGCAGCAGCGGCGTTTTGCGATCAAGGGATTCCCCCGTGTAGGAAAGGAAGATCGAAGGCACGTACATGGTCTTGCCGTTTTGATTTTCCAGCAGAAAAACGGGGCTGGTAGGATCCCAGGCGGTGTAGCCCCTGGCTTCGAAGGTGGCGCGAATACCGCCGGAGGGGAAGGACGACGCGTCCGGCTCGCCTTTAATCAGCATTTTGCCGGAGAATTCGTTAATCATGGCGCTTCCACCGTCCGAGGTCAGCAAGGGAGTGAGAAAGGCGTCGTGTTTTTCCGCCGTCGCGCCCGTCATGGGCTGAAACCAATGGGTATAGTGCGTGGCGCCGCGTTCAATGGCCCAATCCTTCATAGCTCCGGCTATGACGTCGGCATCGCCTTCGAGCAGGCTGCCTCCGGTTTTGATAACCTGTTCAAGGCGGGAAAAAATAGCTTGGGGCAAGCGATCCCGCATGACATTCATGCTGAAGACGTCGCGCCCGAACAGTTCGGAAGGGAGTTGGCGGGGCAGAGGGGCGACCTGAGGCTTTTCGGTGGCCACGGCCACGCGGACAGCGTTACGGGCAGAGTATGACATGAAAAACACTCCTTTACGTAGTTACGGCAAAAGGGTAAGAATGCCTGCCGGCGCCGTCCGGAACGCTTCTTCACCCTCTTGATTCCTGTTTGATAAACTTAAATGCCTAGTAAAGCAAATTGTGTGCAAGAGCTGTATCGACGCGGATGTTTTTATGATAACCGCATGATATACCATAAAGTATCTCTTAAGGACGGTTGACTCCCGCCGTCCGGCAAGGCACATGCCGGGATACTTTCCTGCATTTATGTCGATTGCGCTTTGCTTTCTTACATGAATGTGTTTTTATGGATCCCGTGCCTGACGCCCTCGGGCGTATGCGGTGTATTCGAGAGAAAAGGATGTCTCCGGCTGTGAAGGCGCGCGCGGCTGTCCGGCCGATCATGGAGACCTGCGGGCTTCGCGTGGCGTTGAATTTGCAGCGTGTAGAAATCGGCGCGCGCTGGCCGACGGCTGACACATACCGTGCGTCTCAAGCGCAAAACGCTATAACCATGACGGCGAGGGAAGAATGCTGAACAGACAGGCGCTGCTGATGCTTGATGACGGTACCTGCTTCACGGGCGTGGCCTGCGGGACGTGCGGCGAGGCCGCCGGCGAGGTGGTGTTTACCACCGCCATGGCCGGATATCAGGAAACCCTGACGGATCCTTCGTATTACGGGCAGATTGTGGTCTTTACCTCCGCGCATATAGGCAATTACGGAATAACGCCCCTTGATGACGAATCAGGCCGGATATGGGCGAACGGTGCGGTGTTTCACGATTTTTGCGCACCCGGACGGCAAGGGGAGCCAGCGGCGCCCTTTCCTCACTGGCGGGCGTCGGAATCGCTGGACGAACGCTTGATCCGGGCCGGCGTCACCTCCATACGCGGCGTGGACACGCGGGCACTGACCCTGCACCTGCGGGAATACGGCGCGCGCAACGGCGTTATCAGCGCCCTTGATACCGACAAAGCCTCGCTTCTGCGCCGGGCGAGAGCCCTGCCTCCGATGCAGGGGCTGGATTTGACCGGGCAGGTGTCCTGCGCGAAGCCTTACGTCTTCAGCGACGCGCCCGCCGCCCCCCTCCCGGCCGCGCCCGCCGGCTTGCGCGTCGCTGTTATTGATTACGGGTTGAAGCGTTCCATTCTCAGCCATCTCGTCCGCCGGGGCATGTCGCCGCGAGTCTGGCCTTCGACCGCCGCGGTCGAGGACATTCTCGCCTCAAAGCCTGACGGAGTCCTGCTGTCCAACGGTCCCGGCGATCCGGAGCCCTGCCGGCACGCCGCGGCAACCGTCCGCAAGCTCCTGGGTCGCGTGCCCCTGTTCGGCATCTGCCTGGGGCATCAGCTTCTGGGGCTGGCGCTGGGCGCGAAAACCTACAAGCTGCCTTTCGGGCATCACGGGGTGAATCACCCGGTCAAGGACCTGCTAACGGGCCGGGTGTGCATCACCAGCCAGAATCACGGTTTCTGCGTCGATCCGCAGACGCTGCCCCAAGCGGTCGCCCCCTCGCACCTCAATCTTAACGACGATACCCTGGAAGGATTGGTTTGCGGCGATTTTCCCGCGTTTTCCGTGCAGTTTCATCCGGAGGCGGCGCCCGGCCCCGTTGATGCCGTTGACCTGTTCTCCAGATTTCGGGACATGATGACGGAAAAAGGCGGAGCGCGCGGCGACCGAGCATGACGCTTCCGGCAAAGCCGCCGCATAGCCGTTGCGGGACACACTCGTTATGCGGCAATCGAATACGTTATTCAAAAAGGATTTCCCATGCCCAGACTCGACGAGATACGGACGGTGATGGTGCTCGGCTCAGGGCCTATTGTAATCGGGCAGGCCTGCGAGTTCGACTATTCGGGAACGCAGGGATGCAAGGCCCTGCGGGAGGAAGGCTGCCGGATCATTCTGCTGAATTCCAATCCGGCGACGGTGATGACCGATCCCGGTTTCAGCGATCGCACCTACATCGAGCCGTTGAATCTCCACATGGCATCAGCCGTCATACGGCGGGAAAAGCCCGATGCCCTGCTGCCCACCCTCGGCGGACAGACGGCCCTGAATCTGGCCATGGAACTGCACGCTTCCGGCGTGTTACGGGAATGCGGGGTAAGGATGATCGGGGCCAGACCTGAAGCCATTGAACTGGCGGAAAACCGGCGTATGTTCCGCGAGACCATGCGGGACATAGGCCTTGACCTGCCCGAAAGCGGTCTTGCCTCCACCGTTCAGGAGGCGGTGGACATAGCCCTTGCCATGGGTTTTCCGGCCATCGTGCGGCCTTCCTATACTCTTGGAGGAACGGGCGGGGGCGTGGCCTTTAATCTGGAGGAGTTCAAGGAGATCGCCAGGCACGGTCTTGAAAGCTCGCCCATCGGGCAGATTCTGGTCGAAGAGTCGGTTCTCGGCTGGAAGGAACTGGAGCTTGAGGTGGTGCGCGATACCGCCGACAACGCCATTGTCATTTGCGGCATCGAAAATTTTGATCCCATGGGCGTGCATACGGGCGACTCCATCACCGTCGCGCCCATCCAGACTCTGTCCGATGTGGAATACCAGGCGCTACGCAATGACGCCCTGGCTGTGGTGCGGGCCGTGGGAGTCGATACGGGCGGCTGCAACATCCAGTTCGCCGTTGATCCGAAAAGCGGCCGCCGGGTAATCATTGAAATGAACCCGCGCGTTTCCCGTTCATCCGCCCTGGCTTCCAAGGCCACGGGTTTTCCCATAGCCAGGGTGGCGGCCAAGCTGGCGCTCGGTTACCGTCTGGACGAATTGCGGAATGACATAACCGGGACATCGGCCTGTTTCGAGCCGACCATCGATTATTGCGTGGTCAAGGTGCCCCGTTTCAACTTTGAAAAATTTTGGGGTTCCGAGCCCGTGCTTGGTCTGCAAATGCACTCCGTGGGCGAAACCATGGCCCTTGGCGGCAATTTCAGGGAAGCCCTGCAAAAGGCTCTGCGCGGGCTCGAAGTCGGGCTTGACGGCCTGGAGGTGTGGAACTCCTCCGCAAGCGGAACAACCATCAAAGCGGAGCGCCTGGCGGCGCTCAAACAGCTTATCCACCGTGCCGGGCCCGAGCGTCTGCCGCAGTTGTACGAAGCCCTGGATCTGGGGCTCGACGTTGACGAAGCGCGTGCCATCACCGGCATTGATCCCTGGTTTCTACACCAACTGCTCCAGATACTTGAGGCGGAAAAGAGCGTGGCAAAAGAGTTCGCCCCTCTGGCGGCCATGTTCTTCAAGACGCATCAGTACCCGCATCGCCCGGAGCCTCCGTATCTTGAGGAGGGGGGAGGGTCCCGCTGCGCGTATGACGCCTTTGTCCGCCATCTGGCCTTTGTGAAGGCGCAAGGATTCAGCGACGCCCGCATCGCCGTACTGCTCGAAAAGGCCTTTCGGGAAGGGGCGGCCGGAGATGGGGAAATCATGTTTCAGGCCGTCACCGAAGAGCGTGTCCGCGCCATGCGCCTGTCCGCCGGCATCCGCCCCGCTTACAGGAGCGTGGATACCTGCGCCGGCGAATTCGCGGCCCTGACTCCGTATTTTTATTCAACCCATGATATCGACCGTAACCGCGAGCACATCACCGGGCCGGAACAGGCGGACGGAAACGCCGGCGTTTCGTTTTCCTCACGCGCCTCTCTGCCGGGCGGCCTCTGTTCGGATCCCGCCCTTGCCGAAGTCCTGACGGCGGAGCGCGCCCCCTCCGCGTCCCGTAAAAAGGGAAGTTCCGCCGCCGGCCGGGGAAAAAGCGGACGGGAGGCTTCCGGATCCGTAGCGTTAAGACGGCCTTTGCCCCGTAAGGTGATGATTCTCGGCGGAGGACCTAACCGCATCGGCCAGGGGATAGAGTTCGACTACTGCTGCGTGCAAGCCGCCTTTGCCCTGCGCGATCTCGGCATAACCGCCGTCATGGTCAATTCCAATCCCGAAACCGTGTCCACGGATTACGACGCGGTTGATCGCCTGTATTTCGAGCCGGTCACGGCAGAAGATATCCTGGCCATTTGCGAAGTGGAACAACCGGACGGCGTGATAGTGCAATTCGGCGGCCAGACACCGCTGAATCTTGCGGAAACGCTGGCCAGGGAGGGAATCCCCATTCTCGGCACGCAGCCCGAGGGTATAGCGCGCGCCGAAGATCGGGAGGCCTTCGGCGCCCTGGTGGATCGCCTGGGCATCCCTCAGCCGCCGAGCGGCATGGCCAACAACGAGGAAAGCGTCTGCCGGGTGGCCAAGGAGATCGGCTATCCCGTCATGGTGCGCCCTTCCTTCGTGCTGGGGGGCAAAGCCATGCGCATCATCCACAACGAGCCGGAACTGCGCGCCTACGTTTGCGGCAAGCTTACCGGGCACAGTCTCGACCCGGGTTCGCCCATTCTTGTGGATAAATTTCTTGAAGACGCGGTGGAGGTGGACGTGGACGCCATCGTGGACGGAGAGGATGTGACTATCGCCGCGGTTATGGAGCATATCGAGCAGGCGGGCATCCATTCCGGCGACTCCTGCTGCTCCATTCCCACGCACACCCTGGGCGCCGCTCCCCTGGAACGCATACGCCGTTTTACCCGCGAACTCGGCATCGCTCTCGGCACGGTGGGTTTGCTGAACGTGCAGTTCGCCATCCGGGACGGCGAAGTGTCGGTCATAGAGGCCAATCCCCGGGCATCGCGCACCGTGCCTTTCGTCTCCAAGGCCACGGGACTCAATATCGCCGGTATGGCGGCGCGGGTCATGGCGGGGTTGACGCTGAGGGCTCTCGGCTTTACCGAGGAACCCGCGCTTCGTTATCATGCGGTAAAAGAAGCGGTCATACCCTTTGAGCGCTTTCCCGGGACGGAAATAAGCCTGGGGCCGGAAATGCGCTCCACAGGCGAGGTCATGGGCATAGACCGCAGCTTCGGCATGGCTTTTTTAAAGGCCCAGTCAGCCGCGGGAGCGCCCGTGCCGTATTCCGGCAATGTGGTGCTTTCCGTTTCCGATCGCGATAAACACGCCCTGGCGCCGCTGGCGTCGCGCCTTGCCGATCTCGGCTTCCGCCTGTACGCGACGCCGGGAACCGGGGAGGTTCTCGCCAAAAGCGGCATCCTGACCGAGCCCATAGTGAAGATAGGCCCGCAGCGTCCGCACCTGCTTGATTTCATGCGCAACGGCCAGGCGCAGATCATCGTCAATACCGTCAGCGGGCCGGCTTCGGCCCGCGACGCCACGGTAATCCGGGCCGAGGCCCTGTCCCGGCGCAGCGCCCTTTTCACCACCATAGCCGCTCTGCGCGCCGCTGTCGAAGGCCTGGAGGCGCGACGGAAATATACGCGAAGCGTTGCGCCGCTGCAGGATTATTACGCCGGATGTGTGGAAGGGGAGACATTGCCCTGAAAAGGAGAGCATGCGTCGTTCGCTTGTTGAAGGATGGAGTCTATGTCTGATTTGCCGATTCGCAATGAAACGAATGAGCTCCGCTTGCTGTTTGAAGTCAGCCAAGCTCTTGAAGGGCCTTCGGCGCTTGCGGATCATCTTGAAACCGCGCTGGAACTGATGGCCCGTTATACCGGCATGATGCGCGGCGCCCTGTGGCTGGTGGGGCCCGGGGACAGCGACATAGCCCTTGAAGCCTCCTACGGTTTGAAGCATTCGGAGAAACGACGGGCGCGCTATAAAATGGGCGAAGGAGTGACCGGCAAGGTCATCGCCACAGGCAGCCCCATGGTGGTGCCCAACGTGTCAAAGGAACCGCTGTTTCTAAACCGGACAGGGGCGCGCGATTTGCAGAAGGAAGAAATAGCCTTTATCTGCGTCCCCATCACCCTTGGCGGTGAAACGGTGGGGGCGCTGTCCGCCGACCGTCTCTTCGCCGATTCCGTCTGCCTTGAGGAAGACATGCGTCTTTTGCAGGTGCTCAGTTCGCTGATCGCCCGGGCCGTACGCAGCCGCCGCGAGGTAAAGGCCATGCACGCGGCGGTCGTTGAGGAGAACCGCAGGCTGCAAAAGCTGGTTAACGGGTCGTTCTATCTAGGCGATATGGTGGGCGAATCCGCCTCTTTTCAGCCGGTGCTCAGGGAACTCGTGCAGGTGACGGCATCGAACGCCACCGTGCTTATCCGGGGAGAAAGCGGCACGGGCAAGGAATTGATAGCGGGCATTATCCACGCCAACAGCGAGCGCGCCGGCCGTCCCTTTATCAAGGTGAATTGCGCGGCCATGCCTGACGGCCTGGTGGAAAGCGAGCTTTTCGGCCACGAGCGCGGGGCCTTTACCGGGGCTGTCGGCGTACGCAAGGGACGCTTTGAAATGGCCCACGGGGGCACGCTTTTTCTCGACGAAGTTGGCGACATGACCCCTCTGGCCCAGAGCAAACTCCTGCGGGCCCTGCAGGAAAAAGAATTCGAACGCGTCGGCGGCACGGAAACCCTGCGGGTTGACGTGCGCCTGATAGCCGCCACCAGCCGCCCCCTGGAAGCCATGCTGACGGAAGGCGCTTTCCGGCAGGACCTGTATTATCGCCTCAACGTTTTTCCGCTCACTATCCCGCCGCTACGCGAACGGCGCGACGACATCATGCCCCTGGCCGTGCATTTCATGCACAAGCTCGGGGCAAAAAACAAACGCGCGGTGGAGTCGATTTCTCCGCGCGCCGGCGCCATGCTGATGGATTATGACTGGCCGGGTAATATACGCGAACTGGAAAACGTCATTGAACGGGCGGTCATTCTTTGCGGTTCAAGCGGCGTGATCGGTCCGGAATGTCTGCCCCTCTGGGTGCAGGAAACGCAGCCGTCAAGCGTCTCGACCCTTGACGAAGCCCTGGCCGTCCTTGAGGAACGCCTGATCCGCAACGCCCTTGAAAGCACACGCGGCAATATGGCCAAGGCGGCGGAGCACCTGGGGATAACGGAGCGCGTCATGGGGCTGCGTATGAGGAAATACAACTTCGATTTCCGCCTTTTCAGAAAAGGCGAAGAAAAAACCGGCGCGAAGGTATGACCTTATGCAATTGCCCCAGTGTTAACGCTATAGGATTATTTTGTTCTCCGGCAAGAAAGATGAGCCTGCTATGAGAGAGTACGCTCTGACGGTAGCCGATCGAAACAGCGGGCGAAATCTAACGCGGCCGGGGGATAAAAAGGCATAGCGTTAACAGGGCATGAACACCTAACGCTGAATCGGAAAATCATCCTTATGGGCGAGTATGGCCTTGCCCAGCCAGGCGATGACGGCGCCCAGGTTGCGCATGTTCGCCATGCCTTCGACATCGTCGGCCGCTTCTCCCTTATTCAGGCCGAAGCCGAGATTCCAATAGATGGAACCGGGCACGATCATCTGCGACATGAGGTACATGTGGTTGATGCTGTCATAGGCGTGCGTGCCGCCGCCGCGCCGGACGGCGATGACGGCCGCCCCGATTTTGCCCGCGAACAGCCTGCCGTTGGCAAGGGATACGTAACCCGAGCGATCCAGCAGGGCCTTCATCTCGGCGCTGACGTCGGTGAAATAGGTGGGCGAGCCGAGAATGAGGGCGTCGGCCCGGATCATCTTCTCCATGAGCCCGTTGAAACAGTCTTCGTCGTAAACGCACCGCCTGTCCCGCCTTTCACGACATTTGCCACAGGCCGCGCAGCCTTTGACGCTTTTTCCGCCGAGTTGGAAGAATTCCGTCTCCCACCCAGCCTCATCGAGCGGGGAGAGAACCGTTTTGAGCAGACATTCGGTATTACCTTTGGGGCGGGGACTGCCGTTGACAGCGAGCGCGTACATAGTGTTTGCTCCTTGCGTTGAGAGTGTCGGGTTACAATGACGGGGCTTGGCCCCAAACCCCGTCATTTACTGAAACGATTCCGAAAGTCAATAAGACCGTAAAGCAAATAACGCTTTACTTATAGAGTAATCAGGAGAAAACTTATGTGCGGCATTATAGGCTATACCGGGCACCGGCCCGCAGTTCCGCTTGTCGTTGAGGGGCTTCGCAGGCTTGAATACAGGGGCTACGACTCTTCAGGCGTCTGCTTCGCGCAGAATAACGAACTGCGGGTGGTACGCGCCGAGGGCAAGCTTAGACTGCTTGAAGACAAACTCGCCGTTATGGAACATTCTCTTGCCACCACGGCCATGGGGCATACCCGGTGGGCCACCCACGGCGCCCCCACCGAGGATAACGCCCATCCTCACCGTTCTTCCAAAGGCGACCTTTGTCTCGTGCATAACGGCATTATCGAAAACTATCAGGAATGCAAAAGCAGCCTGATCGCCAAAGGATTCCGCTTTTCCTCCGAGACAGATACGGAAGTGCTGGTCAATTGCGTCGCCGACGAACGCGCGCCGGGAGGGTCCCTCCTGGAAGCCTTTGCCAGGGCGCTGCGCAAGGCCATCGGCGCTTACGCCGTGGCTCTTATTTCTCCGGAAGAACCGGATACGGTGTACGCGGCCAGGCATTCGGCCCCTCTGCTGCTGGGCGTCGGCGCGGGTGAAAATTTCGTGGCGTCGGACATTCCCGCCTTTCTGCCTTATACGCGCGACGTCGTTTTTCTCAAAGACGGCGAGATAGTGCGCATCACGCCGTCATCCTGGGAGGTCTTTTCCCTTGAGGATTTACGCCCCATCGCGAAACAGCCCCGGCGAATTGAATGGGATTTGCAATCGGCCCAAAAGGGGGGCTTCCGCCATTTCATGCTCAAAGAAATTTACGAGCAGCCGCGCGCCGTCACCGACTGCGCGGCGGGCCGGGTGGATGCCGCCCTCCTTGACGCCCGCGTGCCGGAACTTGACGCCCTGCCCTTTCCCGGCCGTCTGCGCATTGTGGCTTGCGGCACCTCTTTTCATGCCGGATTGTGGGCCATGCCCCTCATAGAAAGTTGGGCGGGCATCCCCACCGCCGTGGAAATCGCCTCGGAGTTTCGCTATCGCGACCCCTTGCTGACGCCCGACGAACTCGTGCTGGTGATCAGCCAGTCTGGAGAGACCGCCGATACCCTCGCCGCGCTTCGCATCGCCCGGCACAAGGGCTGCCGGGTACTCGGGCTGTGCAACGCGCTGGGTTCCTCCATCGCCCGTGAGGCCGATGTCGTCATCTATACGCAGGCCGGACCGGAGATCAGCGTAGCTTCCACCAAAGCGATGAGCAGCCAGATGATCGTGCTCCTGCTCATGGCGCTACACTGGGGCAAAGCGGGCGGCGCCCTTCCGGGAGAAACGCTCCGTCAGGCGGTCACGGGCATATCGACCCTGCCCTCCCTGCTTGAAAGCGCGCTTCCCGGCATTCAGGCCGAAGCCAGGACCTTTGCCGCGCGTTACTCTTCATGCGACGGCATGTTCTTTCTGGGGCGCGGCCAGTGCTACCCTCTGGCCCTGGAAGGAGCGCTCAAGGTCAAGGAACTGTCGTATATCCACGCCGAAGGCTATGCCGCCGGCGAAATGAAACACGGCCCCATCGCGCTTATTGAACCGGCATTTCCTTCCTTTTTTCTGGCCCCGCACGACGAGCTTTTTCCCAAAACCAAATCCAACCTGGAGGAAGTGCAGGCCAGGCGCGGCCCGGTCATCGCCCTGACCAATCCGCCAAGGCCCGGCATGGAATTACGCGCCGACGACATATGGATTTTACCCGAGGCATGGGGACCCCTTGAGGCGTTCCTCCTCCTCCCGGCATTGCAGCTTTTCAGCTATGAAGCGGCCACGTATCTCGGCAAAGACGTGGATCAACCCCGCAATCTGGCGAAAAGCGTGACGGTGGAATAGCGCGGCGCATCTCCCGTCGCGCGTGTCTTTATGGTTTGAAGCCCGGAACATTTTCAAATGGATTAAAACCACGTTGACTATAACGAAAAAGGAGTATTCCGATGCATGCCGACACGTCCCGAAGCTCCCGCGCGCCGTCCGCCGTCCTGCCCTTCACAAAGATGCACGGCCTCGGCAATGATTACATCTATGTCGAGGAATTCGACGCCCCCTTCGAAAATCCCGCCTCTTTGGCGGCACGTATCAGCGATCGCCACTTCGGCGTGGGAGGCGACGGCCTGGTGCTCATCGGGCCGTCGCAAAAGGCCGATTTTCGCATGCGCATCTTCAACGCCGACGGCTCCGAAGCCGAAATGTGCGGCAACGCCACGCGCTGTGTCGGCAAATACCTGTTTGAACGGGGATTCACCGCCAAACGGGATATCACACTGGAAACCCTCGCGGGCATACGCGGCATACGCCTTGAAGGAGAAGGCCGGGACGTTTCGGGCGCGCGCGTCGATATGGGCAAGCCCGGCATGCTCCCCGCCGACCTGCCCATGCTCGTCGAGGACGAGGCATTCATCCACCGCGAGATCGCCGTTGACAATAAAGTTTACCGGGGCACCGCCGTTTCCATGGGCAATCCGCATCTGGTCGTGCCCTTTCACGGCATAGATTCCCTTGACCTGCCCCGAATCGGGCCTCTTTTCGAACGCCACGCTCTTTTCCCCCGGGGGGTCAACACGGAATTTATCGAAGTGCGGGGCAGCAACCGCATCCGCATGCGCGTATGGGAACGCGGCTCCGGCGAAACCATGGCATGCGGGACGGGGGCTTGCGCCGCCCTTGTGGCATGCGCCCTTAACGGATTTACGGAACGCAACGCCACGGTGGAACTACCCGGCGGAGAACTCTTCATCGAATGGGATGCGGGAGGAACGGTATATATGACCGGCGGCGCTGCCTTCGTTTTTTCAGGAGAGTATTACCTCTAGTGTTTAGCCGCAGAAATTTATATAAAAATATGAGAGTGTTTACCTAAAGATATACATCATTTGAGATTGCCATAGCGAAAATATTTCAGGCTTGGTTATGGCGCACCACAATCGAATCGTTAAATCAACCATAAGCGGACTTTTTGAA
>JAITGC010000054.1 GCA_031280915.1 Desulfovibrio sp.
AGAAATGTCGTGTCTCCTATGGGCGGCTGGTGGCATAAGTTCCTCGCTTGTGGTTGCAAACAAGCGCACTATGCCACAAAATCAAAATATTGACAATCTCGTGACTACACTATCTAGAACAAATTATACATTTTCAATGTCAATTTGCGCTATGACAGTTCACGCTGCCGCGTCGAGCCGGGCGGGGGAGGCTGGATTCCGTCCTGTTTCAGACGGGCTCCCTGTCCTTCAAAAAGCGTCAGAAGAAAATTTTTCGCCTGGCCGTACGGCGGAATGTCCGGCAAAGCCGCAAGCAGACGCCGGGCATGTCCATCCAGTATAAAACGATTGCGGCTTGCGGGGAAGCGCAGATCAAAAAACCAGGTGCCCAAAAGCAGCCGGAAATCGTTGACGCTGCGCAAATCGGCGTAGGCGGCCACACGGCCGGCAAGCGCGGCTTCAATAACCGTTCGGCTGCAAATATCCGCATTGTCCGGCAAACTCAGCACCACGGTGGGACAATAGGGCATCGGCCCGCTTAAATGCTCATCCATGATGCGCAAAATATCCAGCTTGTCCGCATCGCGCACAACCCAGGCCGCCAGACCAACGTTTTCCGGAAGACCACGCGGCAGGGCAAAGCGGTTGTGCAGCCCCACGGCGGCGAGGGCGGCCCCGCGCACAGTATCCTTTTCCCTGGCAAGGCATTTTTCGCCCTTGAGTATTTTGACGCCCAGCAGACCGTGGTTGCAAGACTCCCTGTCCTTGAAGGTTCCGTATCGCAAATATTGTTCAAAGCGGGCAATATCGTGATAGAGGGCCGCCAGCAGACAGGCGCGGGCCGTGTCCGGCATGAAGGTTTCTTCCGTGATGACGGCGCGGGCATTGTCAAGTACGCGTTGGGTATGCCGGATTTTCAGGTCAAGCGGCGTCGCGTCGCCGCGCGCTTTCGCGCGCTCCCGCGTGGCGTATGCAGCAAACCATTGTTCGTGCCACGATATGTCCGTGTCCTGTCGCATACGTTTTTTTACGCCGCAAAGGGCATGATGGCAAGAAAGCGAAAAGCCGACGTGAAGCTTCAGCGTCGGCCTTGCTTTCCCCTTTTCAAAATTTCCCGACCCGGAGTTTGTAACAGGGGCCGGGAAATTTTTGTGGGGAGGGGAAGTAACGGTGGGCGGCTTTTGCATCCGCCCCGCCGCCAGAGCAATTTTAACGTGAAATTGCTCTATGCGGCCATGGTTTCGATAAGTTCTTTCGCGTTTGTATTGGCGGGATTTGTGCCGAGCACCATTTCCAGATGCGGGCGGGCTTCTTCTCCGCGGCCGAGGTAAATCAGGCACCCTGCCAGGCTTACGCGTATCGCTTCGGTTTCCACGGACGCTTCCAGAGCGGCCTCAAGATAGTTGAGAATACTCTCCACGAGACCGAGCTGATAGGCCTCGCGTACAAGGCAGTTCAGGGCCACCATGTTTCCCGGCGCTTTGTCCAGAGCGCGGACAAAATGGGAGAAAGCCTCCGCATGTTTGCCCTGTTCCATGTAGACCAAACCCATGCCGCAGAGCGCCTTGTCGGATTCCTCGACAGCGGCGGCCTTCTGGTAGAGCACCAGGGCCTTGTCCAGTTCGGAACGCTGCACCGCCACAGTGGCAAGGCCCATATAGGGAGCGGCGCTCTGCGCATTGTTGCCGGCGGCCTTGCGGTAGTATTCCTCCGCCTTGTCAAAATCGCCCATGAACAGATAACATTCGCCAAGTTCCTTGTTGATTTCGTAATCAAGATGCGAATTCATAAATTCCTCCCCAATGAAGGCTGTTTTTACAGGTACGCCGGATGCGTCCATATACTATGCCCCGGCATATGCACTATACGTGCCAAATAAATAAATCTAATAAAATTAGAATATTACTTGAGAAAAATTTTTGAAGCGGGAAATACGTGACCCCTGCGCCAGAGGAATGACGCGGGATTTCCCGTCGGTCAGGCCTGGGAGGGGAAATTTTTTCCGGGAGTTATTTGCCTTCCGTGATACGCCGCAGCATGAAGTTGAGCACTTCCTCAACGGTCATGGACGACGTGTCCACAAGCACGGCGTCGTCCGCCGGCCTGAGGGGGGCTATGGCCCTGTTGCGGTCCAGGTTGTCGCGATGGCGTATCCGGTCCGCCAATTCGGCCGGATTCACTGCTTCCCCGTTTTGTTCAAGTTCTTTCAGGCGTCGGCCGGCGCGTATTTCAGGGGATGCGTCCAGAAAGAATTTGAATTCCGCGTCAGGAAAGACGACAATACCCATATCCCGCCCCTCGGCCACCAGAGGGGTTGTCTGGCCGATGGCCCGCTGGGCCTGCTTCAATACTTCCCGAATCGCCGGAACAGCGGCTATACGCGCGGCCAACAGGCCGACATTCTCACTGCGGACTTCCTCACCCACGGGTATGCCGTTGCAATACAGCGTTGTGTCCTTTCCTCTGCCGCCAATGCTGAAGGAAAATGTGGCGCAACGCCGACGGAGGGCGTCCTCCGCCAGTTTTTCCGCCCCAGGGCCGAGCTTGAGAGCCAGACAACGGAACATCGCCCCGGTGTCCAGCCAGGCGACGGCAAGCTCTTCCGCCAGAAGGCGGGCCAGGGTCGATTTGCCGACGCCCGCGGGGCCGTCAAGGGTTATGACGTTGAGGCGCTTGTTCATTCGCTGGTTCCTTTGCGGGCCGAGACTCCGGTCTTCAGGCCCATGCCGCCTTGGAGCGTTTTTTTTCGGAATTCCCTGGTTCAAGATCATTGCTGTCCGGCTAATGGTTAAGAAAAAAGTCCAAAATCTCAAGCGGATGTGGTAGAAGAGTTTTGCTAAACATCTTGCCACACAAGGAGATTTTGGACTTGAGTCACCATACCA
>JAITGC010000048.1 GCA_031280915.1 Desulfovibrio sp.
CCGGAAATGGGCGGCACCTTCAGCACATCCGGCAACGTGAACTGCCATTCGCCATCAGCGGCGTATTTTTCCAGCAGGGTATCCAGAATGGCGCGGGCCTCTGCCCCATACGCCGCAAAAAACGCCACATGCTCTTTCTTCATGCGCTCGGCCCGCTGGCGGCGGGTCAACACCGGGGCGTTAAAGGCCAGATGGCAGAGCAGATCAAAGGGGTCTGCCTCCGGCTGTTTGGCCTGCGAGGCCAAGTCGGCAAAATCTATGCCCCGCTCGGCAAGTTGCTGGAGAATATCGGCGCGGCTTGCGGCATCAAGCCAGCGGGCGCGTAAATCGTTGCGGTCAGTACACAGTGTCCGCACCTTTTCGGCGGCGTATTCCGCAAGCGTTATCACGCGCAACTGTTTGCCATCGGCGTCCAGCTCATATACCAGCTCGGCGGTAATGGCCACCTGCCCGCCGTCAAAGTAAAATTTGCGCGGTTCGCCGGGCGGCGGATTGTCAATAACCGGCGGTTCCCCGTTATCCGGCCCATCTGCAAAGTCATCTGTAGGTGGCGGCGTTGTTTCCCCGCCTTCCTGTGTTTCAATAACCACATTTTGAATGCGCCCGTATTCGTCAATCTCTTCCTGAGTAGCGAATTCAGGATCGCCGTCAAAATCCGGGTCGGCGAAATTGCGCGTGGCCGTGCCGGTATAATCCAGAATGTTGAACCAGAGCTTGCCGTAGTCTTCACGCACTCTTGTGCCGCGTCCGATAATCTGCTTGAACTCGACGATGGAATTAACCAGACGCACCAGCACGACATTGCGGCAGGTGGGCGCGTCCAGCCCGGTGGTCAAAAGCTGCGAGGTGGTGAGTATGATTGGGCTGCCCGCGTCTGTTTCCACATCCTGAAATTTTTGCCTGTGCCCCTGGCCGATGTCGCCTTCGTCGGCGGTGACGCGGCAGACATAGTTTTTGTTCTTCCGGACAAGATCCGCGTTCAGATTGTTCAGGGCGGCCCGCATTTCGCTTGCGTGTTCCTGATCCACGCAAAAAACGATGGTTTTATCCAGGCGGTTTGTCTTTTTCAGAAAATCCGTGAGATGCGCGGCAACGGCCTGGGTGCGGGCGCGTAAAGCGACACGGCGTTCAAAGTCTGCGGTGGCGTATTCCTCATCGGGAATTTCCCGGCCATAGCGATCCAGGTCATCCTTGCCCGGACGCCAGCCCGCCGCGTCCCACTGCGTGATGACGCGGTGTACGCGGTAGGGGGCAAGAAAGCCGTCCTCAATGCCCTGGCGCAGGGTATACTGGTAAACGGGATTGCCGAAATACAGGTAGGTATCCCGGTTTTCGGCGCGCAGGGGCGTGGCGGTAAGGCCCAACTGACAGGCCGACGAAAAGTATTCCAGAATTTCACGCCAACTGGAATGATCGCGGGCGCTGCCGCGATGGCATTCATCCACAATGACGAGATCGAAAAAATCCGGAGAAAATTCTTTATACAGGCCGGGGCGTCCGGCGTCTTCGGCAATGGACTGGTAGGTGGAAAAATAAAGTTCACGGCTGTAGGTGATATTGCCGCCCTCAATTTTATGCCTGGCATCGCCGAAAACAGCGAAAGTTTTGTCCTTGGGATCATCCACCAGAAAATTGCGGTCAGCCAGATAGAGAATGCGCGGCTTGCGCGTGGGATCGCCTTTGGCGTTCCATTTCGACGTCCAAAGCTTCCAGCAGATTTGAAAAGCGACAACGGTTTTGCCCGTGCCGGTCGCCATAGTGAGCAGAATACGCTTTTTTTCCTGCGCAACAGCTTGCACCACGCGGTCAACGGCAATGCGCTGGTAATACCTTGGTTCTTTTCCAGTCGTGATGTTGGCCGGTGTGAGCAAACGCCCGACTGCGGCGTCATTCAAATTTTCTCCGGCACAAAGCCGCGCCCAGAGTTCATCCGGTGAGGGAAAAGCGGGAATGCGCCGCTCCAGGCCGGTCAGATAATCAAACTCGATTATCTCTTTGCCGTTGGAGGCATAGGCAAATTTCAGCCCCAAGATTTCCGCATACTCTTTGGCCTGCTGCAAACCGTCGGCAGCGGGCTTTTCTTCGGGTTTGGCCTCCACAACGGCCAAAGGGAAATCGCGGGTGTGGAAAAGAATGTAGTCCGCGCGTTTGCCCTGACGGCGAGAGGCATGATTGCCGCGCACAACAATGCGTCCGTCCGTGAAGATGCGCTGTTCGCCGATGGAATGGCTCCCTGTTTCCCAACCTGCAGCCTGCAAGGCGGGCGTGATATAAACGCGGCAGGTATCGGCTTCGGTCGGCATGGAACGGCTTGCCCCTCAATAAGGTTATATTCAAACACCATAGAGTGTTCCATAGCGATTGTCAAAGTCTCGGCAAAGTGCAACAACCTTACCTCGGTCAGGAGGTTACATTCTCATCCCCGGCCCCCGGCTCCGCTGCCGCTCCCGTTCCCGCGCCAGTTCTAGCCGCTGTTCAATATACCGTTCAAACGCGACAAGAGCGGTTCCAAGTTCCCGCACAATCCGGCCAAGTTTTCCAAGCGCCGCGTCAAGGCTTGCAAATCGGCCCTGATCCGGCTGTTCTCGCCCTGAAGTTGGAGTAGCGCTTGGTTCTGCGCTGTCAAAAGCCGCCGCTGTTCCTCCAGCGTCTTGCCCTGCTCGTCCAGAGAACGTGAACAGTCCTGTTCCAGCCGGGACAGAGTGTCCTTGAGCATTTTTTCCAGTTCGGTCATGATTTACTCCAGTTTCCAGGCAGTTTGCCCGTCGAATGTCCAGTTGCTTTTCAGGGTGTGCGGCGGGGTCGGCACGATGAATCGCCCGTTGCTCGCGTTGCGTACTGTCATGGGCCAAGCCGCTATCGTATTCTCCATTTCGGTTTTTCGCGTGGATAATTCCGCCACCTCCCGGCGTAAGTCTGTTATCTGCTGATGGGACAGGGCAATCAGTCCCCAACAGGTGATCAGGGTCGCCGCCAGAATCCCCCCGCTCAGGAGAATGGAGAGCAGATATTTCCGGCTGAAGATGTCCCCCAGGCTCAGGAAGCGGGAGATCAGGCTCTTCTCCAATTCCTCGATACCGCTGCGGATAACGCTTTCGGTTGTATGTAGCGCGGCTTTCGATGAGGCGGACAAGCTCGCGCTCAAGCTCTCGAACTGTTTCCGGGTCAGGGTTTAGATCTCCTGGGCGTCCTGCTCGGTTTTCATCCTGATCCGCTCGGCCAGGGTGTGTAAATTCCCATTGCTCGGCATACATGCCTCCTTTGAGGCGGAGTTTTTCCCCGCTCTCCGGGTCTTTGACGGTGATGTAGTCCTTGCCAGCCCGGTTGATTTCCAGTCCGGCCTCGCGCAAGGCGGCAAGAACGTCCTGCCGGTTTTTGACAAGTTCCTGTTCCAGCTTGGCGGCCATGTAGGCATGTACGGCATCCGCCGCTTCAGCCCGCTCGTCCTTGCCCGGCTTTTTGCCCCAGCGGATCAGCCGCGCTTTATGCAGGTCGGCGTGTTCCGGGGTATGCAGGCGGGCGCGGGCCGGGTCGTCCGGTCTGGCCCAGCTTTCCCGGTGGTTGTGCAGGTTGCGGAACACGCCGAAGTGTTTTTCCCAGCCAGGCGGGAAGGCGTTAAAGGCTTTGCCGCTGGAAAGCTCAAGGCGCGGGATCACGAAGTGCAGTTCGTGGTGGCTGGCGTGGCTATGCCGTACCCAGAGGATATTGCGCTGATCCGGCTCCAGCCCGGCAAAGGCCAGGGCCTCAAAGTCGTCCATAACGCGCTCTTCCTGCTCCGGCGTGATTTTGTCGTCCGGGTGCCATGCCAGTACGCCCGCTGAAAATTTCCATTGGGTTTCCAGCGTATCAATAAGGGCGCGGGTCATATCCGGGTCGCCACGCAGAACTTCCGGCGGGTTGTCCTGCCTGGCGGGATAATCCAGCCGCACAAGGTATCGGGTGGGCGTATCGCCATTGCCTTTGCCGTGGGGAAAGAGCTTTATGTGCATGGCGGCTCCGGCAGGGATTTCAATTCCCGTTCAAACGCCGCCAGAGCAAGGAGCACGTCCAGAACTTCAGTCCGGCCTTTATGGATATTGGCCCAACGGGCAAGCTGGTTCAGATTGCTGCCGATTCTTGCCAACTGCCGGACGCGCTCTTTTTCCAGCGGCGTTTGCCGCAGGCGATACTCCAGGGCGCGCTGCCGGAGAAAATCCGCCACGGTCAGCCCTTGGGCTTCGGCCTTTGCGGCGACGGCGTTTTTCTCTTCCATGGTGACGCGCAATTTGATGAACGCGCTACGCGCTTCAGCTTTCATGCGCGGCCTGCCTTTGGGTTTCTGGGGGGTCGAGGGGACAACGCCACCCGCCAGCAGCCCGGAGTACCCTGTGGGTACAACGGGTATGCTGGCTCTCGCTCTCGGAGATAACGCCGGAGTATAAAGAAACGTTCTTTACAAGCGCTGCCATGCGTAAAAAGCGGAGAAAGCGGATTATGCGGAATAAGTGCATGGCTGTCTCCCGCTTTCATTGTTCGGACTTTTTTCGCTTTCCCCGCTTATTCCGCCAAGAGAGATGAAAAGACGCGGACGGCCTCCGGTGTCAATTTGGGTCAGGGTTATGCGGCGCTGCGCTTCCAGATTCTGTAAAATGGCTTGCAGGCGTTCTTTGCT
>JAITGC010000057.1 GCA_031280915.1 Desulfovibrio sp.
TGTGCTGCGCCAGTACATTGAAAGCCAGCGCACGCCAGATTAAAGACAAAAATTCCAGTTAAGGTGCGCCTTATATCCCCGGCCTGAAGTCCGGGGTTTTACGGCGCGGCGGATAAAATAACATACTATATTTATTAGCGTTATCATTTGAAAGTTATTTCATGATTCGTTATGTAATAATTCTGTAATAACGAGGTCAAGGGGCATGCCTCTTGCGGGGTTTGGAGCGCGGCCCGATGGTAATGGACCTTGCCGGCGGCGTTGCTTACCTGCCGCGACGTCCTTTGCAAGCACCCGCTCCGACGCGCATGTTTCACACGTCGGCATGATTCCCCATCCTGTACGCGGAGAATATGGCGCCATATATTGACACTCTCAAAAATTCATGCCGGAGATGCGCGAAAGGCTTGCTCTAATTGCATCGGCGGTATAGACAGAAGGGGAGGCTAGGCGGCGGAACCGGTTTCATGAAGCTTGCCGCGCGCCGCCAAGCCCCGCGAAAATGCCAAGAAGGTAGCATGGACCGAGAGATCCATGCGACTTGCGTTTGGGAAGAAGCCCTTCATGGCGGAGGCGGGTATGTCCGGCCTGAAGGCCGGGGTCTCAGACCACAAAGAACGAAGATAAAAAACGGCTCCGGCAGAGATACTCATGAAACAGTTGTGGTGCCCCTGGCGATTGCAATATATTTTGGGTCCCAAGCCTGACGCCTGCGTCTTCTGCCTGCCGGCGCACACGGATGAAGACGAGGAACGGCTGGTGTTGCACCGCGGCCAATGGAATTTTATCGTCATGAATAAATATCCGTATAACAGCGGGCATCTCATGGTCGCTCCCTACCGCCATATCATGGATATCTGCCTCCTCTCTTCTGAAGAAGTGACGGAAATGATGAGGCTTTTGCAACGCTGCACTGCTGTTTTACAGCAATGCTACTCGCCGCAAGGCGTCAATATAGGATTAAACCTTGGTGAAGCGGCGGGAGCAGGCATCAGGGAACATATACACTTTCATCTTGTGCCGCGCTGGAACGGAGATTCCTCCTTTATGGCGATTCTGGACGAGGTGCGTGTGATTCCGGAACATCTGCGCAATGCCTATGCGACTCTGAAACCCTTGTTTGCCGGATCAGATCCGGGAAAAAACACTTGAAAGGGAGGAATGTCATGCGTTTTATCAAAATTCTGATACTTGTCATACTTTTTACCTGTGGCCTGCTTTTCTTCATCCAGAACAACAAAGCCCTGGAATCCTCCATTACCTTGGGCTTCAGTCTGTATTACGGAGATCTCGTCTGGACGAGCAAGCCGCTGCCGTTTTTCGTTATCGTGCTGGGCTCCTTTGCCGCCGGTGTCCTGCTCGCCACGGCATACCTGCTTGTTGAACGTATTCGTATGAGTTGCGCCTTCTTCAAATGTAAAAGCGAACTGCGCAATAAAGAAAAAGAACTCGCCCGCCTGCGCTCCGATGCGGCAATAATAGGGAAACAAGCGGGGCAGGCGGAGACGAAAACCGGGTAATGCGCCGTACGCGTTTTTTCGGGTGGCCGCGCGACACCCGGTCGGCGTATGTCCTTCCCCCTGTTTTCTCCGTCCTGTGCGTTTTGCGGCGCGGCAGTGTTTTTTTCATTGCCGCACCGCCCGCGAAGCATCGTTACGGCGCTTCACGACAAGCGGCATAACACATTTCGCCCTCAAGCGGATCAACTTTGATAAGCTTGCGCTCTTGTTTATGGCGAAAACAAGTTTTGCCTGCTCCTCGTGTACGCGAGTCGGCGCTTACGTTGCCGGTACGCGAGTCGGCGCTTACGCCGCCGGTTGACGAGCGTTTTCAAAGTGAAAATACTCTAACCCCTTCCACAGCAAACCCGCCAAGCACATGAAAGACTCTGCGCGCCTCACCCCGCCTTTACATCCGGCGCCGGACATTCCCGCGCAACAGCTCACCCCCATGTTCGCCCAGTATCTCTCCATAAAAAAGGAACATGAGGACGCTCTGCTCTTTTATCGTATGGGGGATTTCTACGAGCTCTTTTTCGATGATGCCGCGGTCGCGTCCAAAGCTCTGCAGATAGCCCTGACCAAACGCAACTCCCTGGCGGAAAATCCCGTGCCCATGTGCGGCGTGCCGCACCACTCCGCTGAAATGTACCTGAGCCAACTTCTGGAAAAAGGTTTTAAGGTCGCCATCTGCGAACAGATGGACGATCCCAAAACGGTAAAAGGCCTGGTTAAACGGGCGGTAACCATGGTACGCACCCCCGGCACCGCGGTGGAGGATGCAAGCCTGCACTCCAAAACCCATAATTACCTCGGCGCCCTTTACTGGAACAGGGAAGAAAATTGCGGAGGCTTCGCCTGGCTGGAATACTCCACGGGCGAGTGGTCGGGACTGCACAGCAAGCGGGAACAAGAGCTCTGGCAATGGGTGCAAAAAATGCGGCCACGCGAATTGCTGATCCCGGATCTGCCGGCCGAAGAATTCCGTGTGCCCAACACGCTTTCTTTTGAGGAAAGTACGCCCGTACGCCTGCCCCTGCGCGGCTATTTCGATCTCAAGAGCGCGGGCGGCCGCATCCTCAACGCCCAGGGAATACAGGAACTCGGAGCCGTGGGTTTAAACGGCAAAGAAGAACTGACAAGGGCCTGCGGGGCGATACTCGGCTATCTGCTGCAGACACAAAAGCGGGATATTACCCATATCAAGCCCTTTGTGCCCCTGAATCTCAGCCGCCACCTTATTGTTGACGAGATTACCGAGCGCAATCTGGAAATTTTTCGACGTTTTGACGGAAGAAAAGGACCGGGCACCCTTTGGCATATCCTTGACGAAACCCGCACGTCATCAGGCGGACGCCTGTTGGAAGAGCGTCTGCGCCACCCATGGCGCGACCTCAAACGCATCAAGGACAGCGCGGATGTCGTCGCTTTTTTCCATAAACACGGAGACCGGCGCGCTGCCTTGCGCGCCGGTCTTGACGCCGTTTATGATCTTGAAAGACTGTCCACGCGTATTTGTCTCGGCCGGGCCACCCCCAGGGATTTTGTCGCCCTGCGCCAAAGCCTGCTCGCCCTTGCCGCTATAAAATCCGCTCTGGAAAACGTTTCGACTGACGCATGCCTTGACGCAAACGGAGGCGGTCTGCCGTCAATGGCCCACGCCGTAAACGACAAGTGGGACGATCTTGCGGACATTGCGGCCCTGCTTTCCACAGCCCTGGTAGATTCCCCTCCTCCGGCCATTACGGAAGGAGGACTGTTCAGAGCTGGTTATAACCATGAACTGGACGAACTGCTGGATCTTTTGGAACACGGCCAAAACCGGGTGAAGGAACTTCTCCGGCAAGAGCAGCGGGAATATGCCCTGCCCAAGCTTAAGCTCGGCTACAACCGGATATTCGGCTATTATTTTGAACTGCCCAAAACGCTTGCCGACGCCGTGCCGGAGCATTTTTCCCGGCGACAGACAGTAGCCAACGCGGAACGCTACATCACCCCCCAACTCAAAGACCTGGAAGACAAAATCCTCGCCGCCGGAGACAGCAGAAAGCAACTGGAATTCAAACTCTTTCAGGATTTACGCGCCCGCGTCGCCGATGCCAGGCCGCGCATCCTGTATATGGCGGAGAGTCTGGCCGCCCTTGACTATTGGCAGTGCCTGGCTGAGGTCACGGCCAAATGGCGATGGACACGTCCGGAATTGAGCGATGGCGCCGATATCGTCATCCGCGAAGGGCGCCACCCCGTCATAGAAGCCATGGCCGGACCGGCTGGGTGCATTCCCAATGATCTGCACATGGACGCAAAACGCCGCCTGCTCCTGATCACCGGACCGAATATGTCCGGCAAATCAACCGTGCTCAGACAGGTGGCCATTATCGTCATTCTTGCCCAGATAGGTTCTTTCGTACCTGCCGCGCAAGCCGGCATCGGCCTGGCCGACAGGATATTTTCCCGCGTAGGCGCGTCGGACAATCTGGCGCAGGGACAAAGCACCTTTATGGTAGAAATGATGGAAACGGCCCGCATCCTGCGTCAGGCAAGCCGGCATAGCATCGTCATCCTTGATGAAATAGGCAGGGGAACCAGCACCTTTGACGGCCTCTCTCTGGCGTGGGCCGTCGTGGAAGATCTGGCGAGCCGCGCCGGAGGTTCCATCCGTACCCTGTTCGCCACGCATTATCACGAATTGACAGCTTTAGAAGGCCGCTTGACCGGCGTACATAATATGACCATCGCCATCCGCGAATGGGAAGGTGAAATTATTTTTCTGCGGCGCCTTGTACCCGGGCCGTCTGACCGCAGTTACGGCATAGAGGTGGCCAAACTGGCCGGAGTTCCGGCGCCTGTGGTGCAGCGGGCCAAAAAAATTCTGGAAAATCTGGAAGCCTCACGAGGAGGAGACAAACAAAGGGAAAATCCTCAGCACGCGCTTCTGCCGGGACTCAACGCCACGGAACGGAATTCCCCCCAAAAACCCCCTCTTTCACCCGCGCTGAAGCAGGAAATAGCCCACCCTCTTTGCAGCAGCCTACGCAATCTTGATACCGACAACCTCACTCCCATGCAGGCTCTCGCGCTTATCACCGAATGGAAGGCCATCTGGGGAGGCAAAGAATGAACAACCGCCATAGAACTCCGCGCGCCTTTTCTCCCTTACAAACCCGCCGCATTCTGCTCTTCGCGGGATTCAGTCTCCTGCTCGCTCTTTTACCGGCTGGGTGCGGCAAAAAAGGCTTTCCACAACCGCAGGACACATCCCAAAAATTCAGTTGGAAAGAGGTGGACGCCAAAGCTGTGGGCGATTGCCTTGCGTTTACAGGTTCTTTTGAAGGTGAATACCGGAATTTCGACGGCATTCGTCTGGAAATCTCCCGCCTGAACGGTCCGGAAGACTGCCCGGGATGCCCCTTCATCCCTCAGGAAGTTACGGAACTTTCCGCCAGAGAGGCGGGCTTTGATCGCAAAAACGGCGCCATCGCGTTTTCTTATTGTCCGCAACGGGCCTCCGCCTACCGCTGGCGCCTCGCCGCCATCAGTGTTTTCACCCGGCTGCCCCACGCCGACATGACCGACAGGTTACTTGTCCTCAAATCGTGGAAAAAATTTGGATCCAAATGAGGTAGCGAAGCCCTTCAGGGCTTCGCGTCTTGCGCTTGGGAGGGGTCCCAACCCCTCCCAAGCTTCCGCCCCGGAAAGAAACCCCGCCCTTCAGGGCGGGGTCGGGGCT
>JAITGC010000052.1 GCA_031280915.1 Desulfovibrio sp.
CCCGCCCGCGTCCTTGTGCAGCCCGTCGGGAGCGGAGAAGTTGACCACGCGCGTTTCGGAAGTGGCGACCGGATCCTGTGTCAGGCCGTGTTCATCGACCACGAGATCTTCGCCACCCAAGTTTACGGGCTGGCCCGTGCCGGGGTCAACGGGGGGATCAACCGGGGGATCGACCGGGGGAATGACTGGCGGATCGGGATCCTCCGGCGTGATGGTCACCGGCGCGTCGGAAGTGCCCGTGAGGTGGATGGTCAGCGTCGCATAGGCCCGGGTGCCGTCGGCGTCGGTGACCGTGTAGGTGAAGACGTCCTGCTGTTGCTCGTCCTGAGCGAGATCCGCCGTCGCCGTATATGTGTAGCTGCCGTCGGCATGGAGGATCAGCTTGCCGTACATGCCCGATATTTCAGTGCCGACGTTGACGCTTGAGGTATTGCGCGTGTCGCCCACCGCCACGCCCGTCACCGTCAGGGGGATGTCCACGGCCGTATCGGCGTGATCGGCGTAGCTTCCGTGGCTGGCGTCCACGAGGACGTTGCCGCTCGCCGTTGAACCTTCGTCCACTTCGTTGGAGTCCGCAGAGGGATGCGGAGAACTGTCGATGATTTGAATCTTCAGCGTGCCGTCGCCCGTTGTGCCCCTCTGGTCGGTGACGGAGAGCGGGAAGGGGTCGAATATCTCCCAGTCGCCCATGTGATCCACAGGCCCATTGAGCGTGTATTCATATGAAAGCTTGCCGGTGGCGGGATTGTAGTCGGTGAGCACGAGGGTGCCCTTGTCGGTGATAAAGGTACGCGCCGCCTGCGAGAGGGAGGACAGGTTCCCCAGTTGCGCGGCCGAGAAGGTCACGCCATCGACAGTGATGGAGGCCAGGCCACCCGGCGCGTTGATCTGGACTGTGCCCTGGCAGGTTGAGGGCTCGCTGGGTCGGGGGTCTACGCCGAGGCCGTCTTCCCAAACGGTGTTATGCCCGTCCACATCGGTGGGGGCGCGGTTGTGGTCATCCGGCACGATACTGGGCGGCGGAGGCGGCGGATCAATCGGCGGCGGCGGGATGTATGGCGGCGTGTAGGGCGGGGTGGGGGAGTCTGTCCCGGTATCCGCGGCGAAGTAAGGCAGGCCGGGAAACAATTCCTCGCGGTCTTCCTCGCCGCCCAGCCTCATGCCCCAGTCAAGCTCGCGCAGATGGGCAAGACCGTCCAGGAGGTCGCTGTTGCCGTAATTATTGTAGCGCCCTCCGCGCATGCTGACGCCCACGCCCGCTGCGGGAGCGATGTCCGGAGCGAAGGACTCGAAGAATTCCGCGCCGGCGATGATCCTGTCCTGTACCTGGAATTGGGGGAGATTTTCCTTGGTGTATTCGGTGTAGAAATTTTCGATTTCCAGGGCCGCGCCGTCTTCAAATTTGAAGACGAGGTTATCCTCCACACGGTCGATTTCGGCATTTTCCGCTGAAAAATTCAATATAATGTTATGCTTGTCGTTGCCCTGGAGAGGGGTAATCCGTACTGTCCGCCCTTGTTCCGGCCTGTCGAGAATCATGTCAGCCATAACTCCTCCCTGTTCACGTTGTCTGTGAATGGCGTAAACAAATATTCATTTACAAATTAAAAAGAATTCCGCCCTTTTCCCCAAAAAGAAAAAGGAATGGCCCAAGGTTGGACGCAAAAAAAGCGTCCGTCCGCCAATTAGGAATGGAATATCGGGGAGTTCGGCAAAGGAAAGCGCGCCGCAAACGCTCCCTGGAATAAAGACTTGCGTGCACTGAGGCACGTGTCTGCGACGCCTCCGCCTCCGGCGGAGCGGCAGTGGCTCCGCCACAAGGGGAACCAACTGACTTTCCAATGAGACATGACTACTCCGGCGGGGTTATGCGACACCGTCGGAAGCCATATCCAAATGGTGAACAAGGACCGGTCTGTCGGGCTTGGAAAAGCCCGTACCGGTTTTACCTGACGTGCCCGGCGGCGATCCCGTCTGGTCTGCCGCACGACCTTGATACGGGGTACTCCATTTGCCGGGTATTGGTCAGGAGTGAATTTATCATTACCGGAATCATACCTGGACGTCAACAAAAATTCGGGAAAGGGGAAAATTTTTTTGTGTCCCTGTTTTTCGCCTCGCTTGTGTGTTGGAGCGGGGCTGTCTTCACAAAACGGTCAAGGGCGGGTTTGTCGCTTGGAGCAATTTTAAAATGAATATGCTCTAATTCATGCCGGTCACCAGTTGCAGGAGCAATTGCGCCTGCAAGGCTTCGGAGCCGGCGCCCTGATTGATGGCGTTCACTGTATCCGTGGGGAGCGCATCGCTCAGTCCGATGGAAATGGTCGTTTCATTACCGTCGGCGTGAACGGTGAGATTGACCGTGCTGTCGCCGGCAACGGCGATTTTAATGTCGCCGTTGCCAAGCCCCTGCAGGATGCCGTCCAGGCTTTGACCATCACTGAACAGGTCGGAAAGTTCCAGCTTGTCCTCGCCCAAGGTGAAGTTGGAGATATGGTCAATAGAGCTGTCATGATGCTCCTCGGCGCCGTCAACCAGGGCATCGGAGCCGCCTTGCGGCGGCGACATGCCTGCCGCCGAGGCCGCCTCATCACCTGAAAGGGCCGTTATGGTCGGTAACGCACCATGCGCGTCGTCGCTCGTAATGCCGCCACGCATGGTGGCGACAGGCGCCGGGCCATCTATGATCTCAATGAGGAGTTCCCCGGAGCCGGTGGCGCCGGACGAATCCGTGACGGCGAGGGAGATGTGGTCGAAAACGTGCCATGACTCGTCGAAATTGGGGGTATTGGGGTCGTCTATGTGATCCACCGGCCCCTTTAGCGTGTATTCATATGTGAGCTCGTTGGTGGCCGGATTCCAGCCGATGATCACGAGGGTGCCTTCCCCGGTGTCGGCAGTCCTGTCCGTCAACGACGGCCAGTCCGGATGGAGCTGATCGTTGCCGTCCAGAGCGGCCAGCTGCGCGGCCGTGAGGGTCATGCATTCGATGGTGATTGCGGCGAGGCCATATTGGGCGCCTCCGCCTTGATCAGGCCCCGGCAGACATCGCTTGTGAGACTCCCGACCTCGTCGACACCGGTATACACGTTGTCCACGCCATCGAACAGGCCGCTTTCCCAAACGGTGTTGTGGCCGTCGCTCAGGTAGTTCTGGCTATAGTAATCGTACCTGTCGTGGGCGCGATTGATGTCCTGCGCGATGATGGCCGGGTCGCCTTGGCCGGTGCCGGTGATGGTGATGGTCAGGTTGGCGCCGCCGATGTCGCCGTCACTGTCGGTGATCGTGTAGGGGAAGGCATCCCGCTGTTGCTCGCCCGGCGCGAGATTCGCCGTTGGCGTGTAGGTGTAGCTGCCGTCGGCAGCGATGTGCAGATTGCCATAGAGGCCCGGCACATTCCAGCCGCCGTTGCCGTCCGGCACGGCCGGGCCGTTGGGCCCGGTAATGCCCGTCATCGCCAGCGGGCCGTCCACGCCCACGTCGGCCTGATCCGTCGACGCCGCGCCGAAGCCGCCAATGACGTTGCCGGATACCGCCGGTCCCCCCTCGGTCGCGGAGTTGAAATCGTCCTGGGCCTTCGGCACGTCGTCCTTGATGATGATGGTCAGCGTGCCGTTCTGGGATGCGCCATTGGCATCAGTCACCGATAGTGGAATATTGTCGGGCGTCTGCGTGACGTTCGGCTGATCCACCGGCCCCTTCAGCGTGTATTCATAGTTGATCTCGCCGGTGGCCGTGTCGTAACCGGTCAGCTTGAGCCAGCCTTCGCCCGTGTCGATGACGGGTTGCGTCGTGCCGAGATCGGCCAGTTGCTCCGGCGTGAGCACGAGAGCCTTGGACGGATCACCCGGATTATGCGGCGCGCCGGGATCGCCGATGGTGACGCCGGCAAGCCCCGCCGGCGCACTCACCTTGATGGCGCCCGTGGTGATGTGGCTGTCATCGGTATTGCCCGGACGCAGACCCTGCTCATCGACGATTCCACCGTCCGGCACGATAACAGGGGCATCCGGCGGTGGTGGCGGCGGCGGCTCGAACGCATCAGAGTAATGGACGTCGATGGTCAGCGTCGCATGGTCCTGGTTGAAGTCGAAGTCGGTGATCGTGTAGGTGAAGATGTCCTGATCATTGGAACCCTGCTGGGGATTCGTCGTCTGCGTGTAGGTGTAGCTGCCGTCGGCGAGCACCGTCAGCGTGCCGTACTGACCCGAGATGACCGTGCCGACGCCTCCCGACGAGTTTGCCTTCGTGTCGCCCGCGGCCGCGCCCGTGACCGTCAGAGGGCCGTCCACGCCCGTGTCGGCGTGATCGGCCTTACCCCCGTGCCCGTGGTCCTGATCCTCAAGGACGTTGCCGGACACGATCGTCTCGCCGCTTGCCAGGGCGTTGGTGTCATCGTTGGCCGTCGGGGTGCTGTCGATGATCTCGATCACCAAGGAGCCGCTGCCGCTCTGCCCAAGCTTATCCGTCACCGAGAGCGGGAAATCGTCGAAGAGGTGGTCTGCCCATTCGTTCTCGTGCTGTAGCGGCCCCCTCAGCATGTATTCATATTCGAGTTTGCCGGTATCCGGGTCGTAGTCGGTGATCTTGATGGCGCCCTTGTCGCTTTCGACGGTACGCTGCGCCTCCGTGAGGGTGGAGAGGTTCTCCAGTTCACCGGCCGTGAAGGTTTTGTCGCCGATAGTGACGGAGTCCAGCTCCTCCGGCGCGTTGATCTGGATCGTGCCTCTGCAGCCTTCGCCATCAGTGCCGAAGGGATCGTGGCCGGAGGGTTTGCCGAGGCCTTGTTCCCAAACGGTGTTATGTCCGTTCGCTTCCGGGTACTGGCCGACGGGGGTACCATTCAGATCGTCCGGCACGATGGTGGGCAGCTCCGGAGTCGGCGGAGGAGGTGGAAGCGGAGGAGGCGGAGGCGGTGGTGGCGTCACCGGCGGCGGTTCGACGGGCGGCGGGGCGGGAGGAATGTAGGGCGGGGGATCGGGCGGCATGTGGGCATCGGCCCCGGCATCCCCGGCATCCCTCCCTCTGGCCGCGGACAGGGGCATTCCGGTGTACAATTCCTCGCGCTCTTCCTGACCGCCCAGCCTCATGCCCCAGTCAAGATCGCGCAGATGACTGATGCCGTCCAGGAGGTCACCGTCCGCGAAGTTGGTGTAGCGCCCGCCGCGCTCGCTGACGCCTACGCCCGCGGCCGGGGCTATGTCAGGGGCAAAGGTTTCGAAAAATTCCGTTCCCGCCACAAGGCGGTCTTCGACCTGGAATTCGGGGAGGTTTTCCTTGCTGTGTTCGACGTAAAAATTTTCCACTTCCACAACCGCGCCGTCTTCGAACTTGAAGACGAGGCTGTCGCCCGCGCGGTCGATTTCGACCTGATCCGCCGAAAAATTCAGCATTATTTTATAGTTGCCCCGGGCGTGAGGGGTAATCCGGGCTGTCTGTCCCTGTTGCGGCCTGTCGAGAGTGAGGTCAGCCATGGGTTTCTCCTTGTATATGCCGGGGCATCTGAACATTTGTCCACACGCCGCCGGGGATAGTTTTACTGTTACGCACCTTAAGTGTACGGCGTCAACAAAAAATTCGCCCGCCCCGGCCGAGGCCCCGATCGAAGCCTCACTCTGAAAATTCCAAACCGGGCCGTTACCGGAAATCTTGCCGCCCGCCGCGCGATCTGTTATTTTTTGAGCATGTTGAAGACAGACAGGGCCGGCGCGGGCCGCTATTCCGCGTACGAAAAAACAATATCCGCCCTTGCGGCGGACCTGAAATCGGGGCGGGCCACTGTGGCCGGACTGGTGCGTTGGCATCTTGAACGCATCAGGGTTTACGACGGCCTTTTGAACGCGCTGATCACCGTGAACCCCGACGCCATGCGGGAGGCCCAAAGGCTCGACGCCATGCTGGCCGCCGGCCGGATAGCGGGGCCGCTGCACGGCATCCCCATTGTTCTCAAGGATAATTTCAATACCCGCGACATGCCCACCACCAGCGGGGCCAGAGTCTTTGCCGGGCTTCAGCCGAAGACGGACGCCTTTACCGTTAGCAGGCTACGGGCCGCCGGAGCCATCTTTATCGCCAAGGCCAACCTGACGGAACTTGCGGCCCATGGGATGAGCGTGAGTTCCCTGGGCGGGCAGACCCTCAACCCTTATGATCCGACCAGAACGCCCGGCGGTTCCTCAGGTGGAACAGGGGCGGCCGTTGCCGCGAATTTCGCCGTGGCGGGGACGGGTTCGGACACGGTCAACTCCATACGTTCTCCGGCCAGCGCCAACAGCCTTGTGGGCCTGCGCCCGACGCGCGGCCTGGTCAGCAGGACAGGCATAGCCCCCAGCGCGTCTTTTCAGGATCAGGCCGGCCCCATTGCCCGTACGGTCGCCGACGCCGCCCTTCTGCTGAAGGTGATGGCGGGCTATGACCCGGCCGACGCGGCAACCGCCGTAATTATGAACAGGGAGCCGCCCGATTATACGCTCTCCCTGCGCGGGGACGGTCTGCGCGGCAAAAAAGTGGCTCTGCTGACCACCAATTTGGGCGATGAGCCGGAAGTGACGGCCGTCGTTCGCAGAGCCGCGGAGGACATGGGAAAACTGGGGGCCGAGATAGTGGAAATGGATGTGCCTGAACTGCATACTCCTCTCCTGATGCGGGAAAATGACGTGCGGCGATGGGAGCAAAAGCCGGATTTGGACAAATACCTCGCTGACCTGGGCGATGCCGCTCCGGTGAAAAGTATGGAGGCCTACGTGGCGACAGGTCTTTTGACCCCGTCCATAGCCCGTGATATGGCTGAAAAGGCCGCGGAGCAAAACCCGGAAAAAAATCCCGAATATCTGGCCCGTCTGAAAAAAAACGCCGCCTTGAGGGATTTTGTGGAAGACATGATGCGCGGCAAAGGACTGGATGCCTTCCTGTACCCCCATCAGACCATCCTTGCGGCCCGTGTGGATGACCCGCGCGGCCAGGCCGGTCGTAACGGGCTTGCGGCTTCGGTTACCGGCCTGCCCGCCATAACGCTGCCCGGCGGCTTTTCTTCCCCCACGGATTCCGCGCCCCTGGGTGTGCCTGTGGGCATTGAACTGATGGGCCTTTCTTTCGGCGAGGAGTCCCTCATTCACATGGGGCATACATACGAATTGGCGGCCAGACACAGAAGAGCGCCGCTTTCCGTGCCTGATCTTGATTTTTCATCGGTGGGGCCGCCCGGCGGCCCGTAACGCCGGCGGTATTCTCCGGGCGAGCATGTTCACTTTGGGGCATATATGTCCCCGCCCTGAGGCCAAGGGAAAAAGAGACCTTGGGAATGTGTTCGGATGTACGCATATATACATATATGGCCTCGCCCAGGAGTCAAGGTCTTTCTTCATGAAGTTACCGGTATAGGATACATACGTATATTCAGCATCTGGTATTCAGCATCTGGCATCACTGCCGCGCTATTATGGGCAATCCGCGCTTTCGGTCCTTATCGATTTCTCGGCGTTTGACGCCATGCTCTACATCTAATCCCGCGTTGTTTGCTGTTTCTCCAGCTTTGCCCAAGTGTCGCGCAGGGAAATCGTGCGGTTGAAGACCGGCATTTCTGGCGTGCTGTCCTTGTCTTTGCAGAAATAGCCCAAACGCTCGAACTGCACGCTCACGCCCGTCCCGATATTGGCCAGGGCCGGTTCCAACAGGCCGCGCGCGATGCGTAGCGAATGGGGGTTGACATTGTCCAGAAACGTTCCGCCCTCAGGGGCCACGTCGGGATTTTCCACGGCAAAAAGCTGTTCATACAGGCGGATTTCGGCCTCCCTGGCGTGGAGGGCGCTCACCCAGTGGATGGTGCCTTTCACGCGGCGGCCGTCCGGGCTTTGTCCGCCCCGGCTTTGCGGGTCATAAAGGCAGCGCAGTTCCGTCACTTTGCCTCGGGCGTCCACAACCGCCTCCCGGCAGGTGATGAAATAGGCATAGCGCAGACGCACCTCGGCGCCGGGGGAGAGCCTGTGGTATTTTTTGGGCGGCTCCAGGCGAAAATCGTCCCGTTCAATCCATATCTCACGGGCGAAAGAAACCTTGCGGTCGCCGTGGGAGGGGTCTTCGGGGTGGAGGGGCATATCGAATTCTTCCACCTGGCCTTGAGGATAGTTTTCAATAATCACCCTGAGGGGGTCGAGCACGGCCATGAGGCGCGGGGCGTGGGCATTGAGGTGTTCGCGGATGCAGAATTCCAGCATTGCGTATTCTACTGTGGAGTTGGCGCGCGCCATGCCCACCCGTGCGCAGAATTCCCGCAGGGCCTCCGGCGGCACGCCCCGGCGGCGCAGCCCGCACAGGGTCGGCATGCGCGGATCGTCCCAGCCTCGCACATGCCCGCTTTCCACAAGCTGGATGAGCTTGCGCTTGGAAAGCACGGTATGGGTGACGTTGAGACGGGCGAATTCGTACTGGCGCGGATGGTAGATGCCCAAGGTATCCAGCACCCAGTCGTACAGTTCCCGATTGTTGGCGAATTCCAGCGTGCAGAGGGAATGGGTGACGCCTTCCAGCGAATCGGAGAGGCAGTGGGTATAGTCATAGAGGGGGTAGATGGGCCATTTGTCGCCTGTGCGGTGATGGGCGGCATGGCGGATGCGGTAGAGGGTGGGGTCGCGCATGACGAGATTGGGCGCAGCCATGTCTATTTTGGCCCGCAGTACTCGCATCCCGTCAGGAAATTCTCCGGCGCGCATGCGGCGGAAGAGGTCGAGGTTTTCCTCCACGGAGCGGCCGCGCCAGGGGCTTTCCCTGCCGGGTTCAGTCAGTGTGCCGCGATATTCGCGGATTTCATCGGCGGAGAGATCGTCCACATAGGCCTTGCCCATGCGGATCAGTTGTTGGGCGTAGTCGTAGAGCCGTTCAAAGTAGTCCGAAGCATAGTATTCCCCGGCCTGCCAGTCTCCGCCGAGCCAGCGCACGTCCTCCCGTATGGAATCCACGTATTCGGTGTCTTCTTTTGTGGGATTGGTGTCGTCAAAGCGCAGGTTGCACCTGCCGCCGAATTCCGAGGCCACGCCGAAATTGAGAAAGATGGATTTGGCGTGACCAAGGTGCAGATAGCCGTTGGGTTCCGGGGGAAAGCGCGTGTGCACCCGGCCGTCATACGTGCCCAGGGCGTTGTCGCGGCGGATTTGCGCGCGGATGAAATCCTCGCCCGGCGCCGGCGTTTCCGGGGTATTGTCTGTGCTGTCCGCTGCCATGCGCTGCTCCGTCTTGTTGATGTGCGGCCTGATGCGGCCGCTTTTTCGCTGGCGCGAAAATACGCCAAGCAGCGGCATGGGTCAATCATAACACGCGAGAGATTGTTATGGCTCAAGCTGCCGGTCGTGACCGCTCGCCCCATCGGCAACGTTGTCCGCCGTCACTTCCTGAAGCAGCTTGACAAGCGCCTTGATATCGCCCGCCAGACCGGACAGGCTGCCTTCAATCATGGAATTCACGTGATTGTGGCCGGTTTCCCCGCCCATGCGGGAATCGGTGCGAAGACCGTACACCGGCAGGCCGCGCGCGTAAGCATAGCCAATTTCCCAGGCGGTGCCGTCGTCAACCTGAGTGCCGTCCAAAAGGGCGACCATACAGGTGCATTTGTCTATGGCCAGCCTGCAGACGCCGAAAATAAGCGACACGGCGCCGGGGCCGGAGGCGGCGATTTGTTCGGCCTCAATAAGGTCTCCCGGCCAGATGACCTTATGCCCGGCTGCCCTGAGAGCCGCGGAAAGTTTCTGGTGAAAGGCTTTTTCCGACTGCGTGAACAGGGGGCCGGCCTGATAGATTATGCGGGACATTGCCAAAAGAGTTTTTCATGCCCTTCGTCAAAGAAAATCGCGCATATTCCTCTTTCACTCCGGGCGGCCGGAAAGGGCCCGGACGAAGACAGGCGGGCGGCGTAACGGATTTTTTCCGTAAAGAGGCGCATGTCTTTTCCATTTTTCATATTTTGTCGCATTTTTTCGGTTCTGGCCCTGTGGAAGGTGGAATCCGGCGCATTTTGGCCTCCGAGAAGCGGACAGCCGCGCGGAACCGGCAAACTATACCGCCTCCCCGCAGAGGGTGTCAACGCCGCCACATCCCTGAAAACTTCACGCATAGACCCGCCCCTTGAGTCAAGATTTCTGTGAGATGACGGGGATATTTGCTGTTTTTTCGCCTGTCGTCGCTCTCCAGTGGCGGTGGGTCGCCGTCAATGGAGCCTTGCTGTTGGCATGTGAAGGCAAATTGTATATCATGGGCGCTGACGGATTTTTTAACACGGACCCAGGCAAGGACTTGATGCAGCACAACCAGGCACTTAGAAATGTGGCGATCATTGCCCATGTGGATCACGGAAAAACAACGCTTGTTGACGCGATGTTCAGACAAAGCGGCGTATTTCGCGCCGACCAGATGGTGGACGAGCGCGTCATGGACAATATGGCCCTTGAGCGCGAACGCGGTATAACCATAGCGGCCAAAAACTGCGCCGTCACTTGGCAGGAGATGAAAATCAACATTATTGACACTCCCGGCCACGCCGATTTCGGGGGTGAGGTGGAGCGCGCCCTGTCCATGGCGGGGGGCGCGATTTTGCTTGTGGACGCTTCCGAGGGGCCACTGCCGCAGACGCGTTTTGTCTTGAGTAAAACGCTGGCCGCCGGGCTGCCTGTTCTGGTGGTGATCAACAAAATCGACCGCAAGGATGCCCGTCCAGCGGAAGTGCTGGATGAAATTTACGGCCTGTTCATAGACCTGGAGGCCAGTGAGGAACAGTTGGAATTTCCCGTTCTGTATGCCGTCGGCCGGGACGGCGTGGCCATGGCGGCACCCGACGACGAACGCAAGGACCTGACGCCGCTCTTTCGCGCGATCCTGGAACATATTCCCGGCCCCTCCTACGACCCCGACGAGCCGTTTCAAATGCTTGTGGCCGACCTGGACTATTCCGATTATCTGGGGCGGCTGGCTGTGGGCAGGATCATGCACGGCAGCGTGGCGGCAAAGGAAAATCTTGTCCGTATACGCGAAGACGGGGCCGCCAGCCCTTTGCGCGTCACCAGGCTGCAAGTCTATGACGGGCCGCGGCTCAGGGATGCTCCCTCGGCGGAGCCGGGCGACATTGTGGTGCTGGCGGGCATCGAGGATGTCGCCATAGGCGACACCATCTGTACGCGGGACAAACCCAAGGCATTGCCGCGCATCCGGGTGGACGAGCCTACGGTGGCCATGCGTTTCAGCATCAACACCTCTCCCCTGGCCGGGCGGGAGGGAAAAATTGTGCAGAGCCGGGCCATAGAGGAGCGCCTGAACAGAGAAAGCCTGCGCAACGTCGCCATATCCGTGGAGCGGGCCGAAGATAAGGATGCCTTTCTGGTAAAAGGGCGCGGCGAATTTCAGATGGCCATTCTTATTGAGACAATGCGGCGTGAGGGCTTTGAACTGTCCGTCGGCAGGCCTCAGGTGATCCTGAAAAAGGACGCTGCGGGCGGGGTGCTGGAGCCGGTTGAGCATTTGTATGTGGACTGTGACGAAGTGTTCATGGGCGTTGTCACGGAAAAACTGGCCCAGCGTAAAGGCCGCATGCTCAACTGCGCCAACAGCGGCGCCGGCCGGACACGCCTGGAGTTTTCCGTGCCGTCGCGCGGGCTTATCGGTTATCGGGACGAATTTTTAACAGACACCAAGGGCACGGGAATCATAAATTCCTACCTGGATGGATATGAAGCCTGGCGCGGCGATTTTCCCAGCAGATTTTCCGGATCCATTGTGGCCGACAGGCCGGGCGCGGCCGTGGCGTATGCTTTGTTCAATCTGGAACCCCGGGGCGCGCTTTTCGTGGAGCCCGGCGATCCTGTGTATGAAGGCATGATTGTGGGGGAACACAACCGCGACAATGATATCGACGTGAATCCGACCAAGGCGAAAAAGCTGACAAATCTGCGCGCCGCCGGAAAGGACGAAAATGTCATTCTGACGCCGGTGAAAAAAATGACCCTGGAATATGCTCTGCACTTTGTGCGTGAAGATGAACTGGTGGAAGTGACGCCGCAGTCCATACGCCTCCGTAAAAGCGAGCTTTCCGCGCAGAAGCGTCATCAGGCGGCCGGAGCAAGGAAGAAGGGGTAGATGCTCCCGGCTATCCCACTGGAGGACGGCATGATATTCTGGCGTAGCCTTGTGTTTTTTGCATTTCTGCTGGCGGCGGCTCCGCGGGACGGCGCGTTTTTTCCCGCCCAGGCCGAGGCCGCTCGGCCCGACGGTCAGGCTCTGCGCGTGGCCCTGTTGCTGGACGACGACGACGGGCAGGCATGGAGCACTTTATTGCGGAGCGGGCTTGCCCGGGCTGAAGGGGAATTTCCCCTGCGAACCGAAGTGCTGCGGGCATCCGGACAAAGCCAACGGACGGCATTGTTCCGTAAAGCGGCGGTGGAGTTTGAGCTCGTTCTTGTCGGTTCCGAGAGTTTCCATGAAATCTTGCGCGACAATGCCGCCAATTATCGCGGAACGATGTTCGGCTGCGTGGACGCGGGTATTCGCGCGCCGAACATCATGTGTGTCGCCTTTGCCGACGAACAGGCCGCCTGCCTCGCCGGGGCCGCGGCGGCAATGTTGACCGCGCGACCGGGGCTGCCCGGGATAAATCACGAAAAAATTCTCGGATGGCTGACAGGAGAGGAAACCCCCGCTCAGCGGAATCTTCTGAACGGTTTTGTGGAGGGCGTTCGTCTTGTTGATGCGGAAACACGCGTGATGAATGGAATAACCGGTTCCTTCAGCACTGTGGGACGCGCCGGGGAAGAGACGCGGCGTCTGCTGGGGCGCGGCGCGGACGTCATCGTCCTTGCCGCCGGCGAGGGTAATAGCCCGGCCCTTGAGATTGTGCGCGAAAACGGCGGCTATATTATCCGTCTGGATGAGGAAGGGGCATCCGCGCTGCCGGAGCGGACGCTGACCTCCATCGTACGGCGGGCGGACAAGGCCGCATACGAGATTGTCGCCGCAGCGGCGTCAGGGCGTTTTCGCGGCAAGGAAATTATTGTGTACAACCTGGAAAACAGGGGCGTGGATATTACGGACGTGTTCAACGGTGCGCCGGCCCTGGAGCGGTGGCCTCTGCGGGATGTCCGGCGACGTCTGGAGGAGTTGCGCCGGGAAATCAGCAGCGGCGGCATTGGCCTGAACCATCTGCGCGCCAGGACGCTGTGCGACTGTCTGTGACGATTACCACAATTTTTCGGGCTTTACCGGCACAAGGGCGGGGTAGTCGCCGCGCATGGAATAGATGAAATCGGCCTGCCGCAAGTCGCCGCTGACTATCACCATGATCAGCAATTTTGACTGTTTGTCCTCGCGGACGATGCAATAGCCGTTATCGCCCATCTTTTTAAAGGCAAATTCCAGTTGTCCGTTGCGCGCCACCGGCTGTGTGCCGCCCAGCAGCTTGGCCGCCTCCCTGGCGCGTTTTTCCGCCAGGCCGGGGCTGGCCGGGAACACGGTGAGCGAAGCCGAACAGCGGTGATTTTTCTGACCAAGCAATATATGTACACTGCCGTCCTTGGCTGTTTTGGGACCGTTGAGCACTTTCCAGTCCGGCGGCGGATCAAGGCTGTAATATTTTATCGTTAACGGCGCGGCCGCCGCTTCGGCGGCCATCGCCAACGCCAGCCCCGCCAGCAGCGCTGCGGTGCGGAGGCTCTTGGAGAGTACGGCGTGATGCATATTTGCCTCGCTGGTTTTTTACGAAATGGATTCTCCCGCCTCAACGCGGGGCAGGGGCGCTTTCCAGAAAGAGGGGAATAACGTGCAATTCACGGCTTATCTCTTCCGTGCCGCCAAGCCGCCATCGCGGGTTTTCCGTTTGCCAGCCGAGATGTTTGGCCACGGCTTTGGCAATGCCGGCCACGTTGATGACCGGATGGCGCTGGAATACCTGGGGTAGGCCGTAGGTCAGATTGCAGGCGAGACATTTGCCCGGACGCTGCCGCAGTTCAAAGGCCAGCTCAACGCGCATGGGAGACAGGGCGCGGCATACAAGGCCTATGTCGTAAGCGCCTTCTTCTCCGCCGCCAAAGAGCGCGTCGAAAAACTCCTCCGTTCGTTCCGGCGGGAAGACAGCATTAAGAAAGCTCTGGTCAATGGTGGACATGTTTTCTCTCAGTCGTGTTTGATGTTATATACCCCGCTGCTTTTCGCTTCAGGGCACAAGTCGCCGCAGATTGTCTTCTGTAACGCATTGATCGTGTTTCGGCAAGTTCTCCGGAGCAAAACGCGGCAAAAGCTCTTGCGGGCTTACGGACATTTCCGATGGATTGAGGCCGGCCATGTGTGAGAGCAGGCCCACTACACGCCGCGCTTCAACTCCTTCCTGTCGGAGTTTGCGCAGGGTCAGGCTCTGGTGGCGCTTGGCGAGGCGGTTGCCGCCATTGTCCAGCAGCAGGGGAATATGCCTGTAGACGGGTGTGGCGTATCCCAACAGACGTTGCAGGACAATCTGTCTCGGTGTGGAGGGCAGAATATCCCGCCCACGGACTACGTCGGTCACGCCCATCAAGGCGTCGTCCACTGTGACGGCGAGTTGATAGGAGATAACGCCGTCCGAGCGCCGCAAGGCAAAATCTCCGCCGCAGTCCGCGAGGCTGGCCCGTATTTCGCCTTGCAGTCCGTCAACAAAGGAGACTGTCGTCCCCGAGCAGCGCAGGCGCACAGCGGCCCTGCGCCCCGCCTCGAACAGGGCCGCCTGTTTTTCTCCGTCAAGACGTCGGCACGTGCCGGGGTAGGGGGTTCCCATGTCTTCCACGTGTGGGGCTGAGGCAAGATGCCGTAGTTCCCGGCGGGTGCAGAAACAGGGATACGTCGCATCGACCGCTTCAAGGCGGGCCAGAGCTTCCTCATAGCAGGCCATACGCAGGCTTTGCAGATACGGCTGCGCCGGGCCGCCGATATCCGGCCCCTCATCCCAGTCAAGTCCGAACCAGCGCAGATCCTCCAGAAGAGTGCCGGTAAATTCCCCTTTGGAGCGCTGCGGATCAATGTCTTCCACCCGCAGGATCAGACGCCCTTTTCGAGATCGGACGGAAAGCCAGGCCAGCAGAAAGGCCCAGGCGTTGCCCAGGTGAATGTGTCCTGTGGGGCTTGGCGCAAGACGCCCGCAAACGCGGCCCGCGTGCTGCTGCATTATGATTTTTTGGCTTTGTCCTGTGGGTTCTTCTGGGGGGCTTTGGTATGCGTTTTGCCCGAATTCGCGTCGGGTTTTTTGTTCTTCTCGGCGGCGCGGGCATCCACCTTGTCGGGTGTCCGTTTCACGGTTTTTTTCGTGGAGGTTTTGCTGTTGGCGGCCACGTACTTTGCCTTGTTATCTTTTTTTGATTTGACTTTTCCGGCTTTGACTTTGCTTTTATGCGTCAGTTCGCGCGTGACATTCTGCTCTGTGTAGTCATCAAGCCTGCTTTGAGCTTTCGCTGTGAGATTTCCGTCGCCGTTGAAGTTGATGCGGCGCGCTCCCAGGAATGTGTTGCTGAAGTAAGGATCAGAGAGGGAGGTGATGCGTACGGTCGAGCGGCGGCGCGGGCTGTGGATAAATTGGCCGTCTCCGACATAAATGCCGGTGTGATAGCCGCGTCGGGGATGGCGGAAGGCGACTATGTCGCCTTCGCGCATATCCTCGATGCGTGTGATGGGCGTACCGACAAGGGACTGTTCCCGGGCGGAACGGGGCAGGTTTATGCCCACGCTTTTGTAGGCCCAGCAGACGAAGCCGGAGCAGTCGAATCCATCAAGGTTTTTTCCGCCGCGGACATAGGGTGTGCCCAGGGCGGTTCTGGCTGTTTTGAGGATATGTCGTGTTTCCGTGGCCGGTTCCTTGTCAAAGGCGGCCTGATAAGAACGATGAAAAGCGGTATTGTTGTCTTGTTGAGGCTCTGGTTTTGCCGCGCAGCCGGACATGAGGCCGAAAGTTATGAGCAAAGCGCATAATTTCAGGCAGTTTCGCATTCTTACTCCTGTTTTCGGCTTTCGAGGCCCTTTCCGTTTCCGGCGGCGCCTTCCGGCGCGTGTGCCGCAAGAACGGATGGCGGCAGGACGCATTCAGCCAAAATTAGATAGTTTACAATACGTTATGTTTCAGGCGGTAATGTTCAACAGTGCGCCCGACATCTCGTCAGCGGCGCGGATTGTAGCGGCGTTGGCTTCAAAGCTGTAGCGCGCGATTATCATGTTCACCATTTCACGACCGAGGTCGGTACCGCTGGGAGAGACGATCTCCGGCGGCAGGCCGTTCATGTCGGCGTTGTTTGCTGCTGCGGCGCGGGTGACGGCTTCGCTGTGGAGTAGCGCCGGGGATGTAAGACTGTCCGGCATATCAAGGGGACGGGCAATGCCGTCACCCTGGAAAATTGTTTCCAGTTGTACTCCCACGCCGTCCGGCCCTGTGGCGAAGACCGCCGTCTGGGGTTTAAAACCGGCGGTGTTCACATTGGCCACATTGTGAGCTGTCACGGCCATACCCACGGAATAGGCGTTCAGGGCCTGCGCCCCGATGCTCATGCTTTCTGTAATGCCGTTCATAAGGAGGACAATAGTAGAGTATTACCGGGAAAATCGTTGCATAAACGCTGATTCACGGCACGAATTTAACACAGAAGTTTTACAAAGGCAAAAGTTTTTTGGGGTGGTCAGTACAAAAAGACGGAATGTCGTCCGCCATGTTTTCACACAGCCGTTGGAAATTTTCCGGCGACAGCGTTTCCGGACGTCGCAAGGGGGCAATACCCAGTTTCTCAAGGGTTGCGGTCAGGTTATTCATACCTGCCCGCCGGAAGATGGAACCGAGTTGCTTGCGCCGTTGTTGGAAGCAGATGTGGAGCAATTCTGCAAGAATTTTCGGATATTTCGGCCGCTTGTTCTGAGGGAGGGGGTCAAGCGAGAGCACGGCCGAGAGTACTTTGGGCGGCGGACTGAAGGCCTCGCGCCCCACTGTGAACTCCAGGCGCGGGCGCATGAAGGATTGTGTCCACACCGACAGTGCGCCGTAATGTCGGCTGCCCGGCGGAGCCGCGATACGCAGGCCGACTTCGTACTGTACCATAAATGCGGCTCTGACGAGTCCTTCGGCCTGCCGGACAATATCCCAGATAAGACGCGAGGCGATATTGTACGGCAGATTGCCCGCGATTTTCCAGGGCGTTTCCGCTGTTATCCTCCGCCAGTCAAAGCGTAGGGCATCCATGTGTACGGGCAGGGTGCCGGCGGCCTTCAATCGTCCGCGCTCGGCGATCCAGTAATCGTCTTTTTCAAGGAGAAGCAGCAATGCGTGCGGCGAGTTTTCCAACTCCCGCGTCAGTGCGCCGGGGCCCGGCCCTATTTCCAGCAGGCGGTCTTCCGGCTCTGGCCTGAGCAGGGCGGCGATGCGCGCGCAAACGTCGGTCTTACGCAAAAAATGCTGACCGAGGCTTTTTTTGGCGGTGGGCCGGGCGGAGGATGGCCTTGATTTGTTCATGCCCGGTTACGCTACGTCAAATCTGTCAAAGGCGAGAGAGAGGCCGGCCCGGCCTTGGGTGGCGGAACGCAGCGCTGTGGAGAAACCAAAGAGTTTGCGCAGGGGGGCGCTGCCCTGCAACAGTTTTTGCCCGTTGCGGTCTTCCAGTTTTTCGACTTTTCCGCAACGGACGTTCAGCGCGTTGATGGCCGCTCCGAGAAAGGCGTCCGGCACGCTGATCTCAATCCGCATGATCGGCTCCAACATAATGGGAGATGCCTTGGCGACGGCTTCCCGCAAGGCCAGCCCGGCGGCGGTGCGGCAGCCGGGCTGGGTTGTCCGGCCCTCAATTTTTTCGACCTTTGTCACAAGGACGTCAATATCCTGAAAGGGCCAGCCGTTCAGGCCGCTTTGCAATGCGTCATGCAAACCTTGCAGGGTCGCCTGGAGGAGGTGACCGGGCAGGATTTTCTGCGCCAGAGCCGGGTCGTCAGGCAGAAAGGCGTCCACTTGGACAAGATTGCCGTCTCCTCGTTGTCTGGGCTTCACGCGGAGGGAAACCGCGCCGTAATGATGTTCCTTGCCCAATTCCCTGTCGAAAACCCCGGTGCTCTCCGCCTCTCCGGCAACTGTTTCGCGCAGGACAACCTGAGGCTGTCCCGTCCGTGGGGCGATGCGGAACTCCCGGCGAAGGCGCTCCAGCAGCACGTCCAGGTGCAATTCGCCCATGCCTGAAACAATGCGGGCTCCCGTTTCTTCGTCCAGACGCACCCGCAAGGTTGGATCTTCCTCGACATAGCGCTGTAGAGCTTCGTTCAAGATTTTGCCCTCATCGGCATTGCGCGGCTCCAGCAGAAGCGTGATGACCGGCGGGCGCGTTTCTATACTTTCCAGTAGAATATCCTGGTTGACCGAGGCATAGGTATCACCGGTGCGGGCGGAGCGCAAACCGGTTACGGCGGCTATATCCCCGGCCGCGATATATGGGGTCTGCTCGCGCCTGTCCGCGTGGAGGCGGTAGATGCGGCCGGCTCGATCATCACATTTTTGCGACATGTTGCGTATGGTGTCGCCTTCTTTCAGACAACCCGCGTACATGCGCAACAGGGCGAGCTTTCTGCCGTTTTCCATGAAAATCTTAAAAACAAGCCCCAGTGGGGGGGCTGCGGGGGATTGAGGCGCGGAGATGACAGCGCCCTCTGCCGAACGTCCCTTTTGAGCGGCCGCATCCAGCGGAGACGGCAAAAAGTCGCATATGGCGTCAAGAAGCGGCTGTATACCGGTGTTACGCAAGGCCGAACCGCAGAGAACCGGGGTTATGCTCCGGGAAAGAGTCGCCCGCCGCAGGGCGGAGCGCACGTCATCCGGGCTGAAAGCGCCGTCCAGGTAAAGCGGAAGAAAAATTTCATCGTTTTCGGCAAGTTTTTCCAGAAAAAATTCGCGCCATTTGGCGGCCAGGGTGGCTTCTTCTGGCGAAAACTCCTGAACGCGCATGGTTTGCCCTTGATCCGTCGGGTCAAAAAGCAGTTTTTTTCCCAAGAGAATATCCAGCACGCCGTCAAAATTTTCCCCTTGGCCGCCGGGAAGCATGAGAGGAGCGAGATTCGCTCCAAGACGCGTGCTTATGGCCTCCAGCGCCGCTTCAAAGTCGGCGCCCGGGCGGTCTATTTTGTTGATAAAGGCGATTTTCGGTACTCCGAAGTATTCCGACTGTCGCCAGACTGTCTCGGACTGCGGTTCCACGCCGCCGACGGCACAGAAAATTCCCACCGCGCCGTCCAGCACGCGCAGGGAGCGCTCCACCTCAATGGTAAAATCAACGTGCCCCGGCGTGTCAATGAGATTGAGCGTTTTGTCCCGCCAGCCGCAACTGGTGACGGCGGAGGTGATGGTGATGCCGCGCTCCTGTTCCTCCGGCAGATAATCCATGGTGGCCGCGCCGTCGTGCACCTCTCCCATACGATGTATCTTGCGTGTGTAAAAGAGGATGCGTTCCGAAAGAGTGGTCTTGCCCGCGTCGATGTGGGCGATAATTCCGATGTTGCGTATGTTTCGAAGTCTCTCGTCCATGCGGAATATCTCCCGTATTCAAGGGGCGACCGCCGCCGGCCGGATTTCAGGATAAAGTATTATCGCGAAATCGCAAGCAGGCGTTCCATCTCCTGAAGCAGCGGCCTGAAGCCCGCCCCCGTTTTGGCGGAAACCGGCAGAGCGCGGGGCAGGGTGTCGGCCAGTTCCGCTTTTTTTGTCGCCGGGAGCGTATCCCATTTGTTGAGCAGCAAGAGAATCGGCTTCGCCTGGACTTCCATTTCCGGCTCCGCAAGAATGTCTTCCACAGCGGCTATCTGTTGCAAGACGTCAGGATGCGCGGCGTCCGCCACGTGAACAAGCATGTCGGCCTCGCGCAGTTCTTCCAGGGTATTCTTGAAGGCTTCCTTGAGTTCTTTTGGCAGATCGCGGATAAAACCGACGGTGTCCGTCACTAGCAGCGGCCTTTCCTCGGGAAAACGCATTTGGCGCGATGCGGGGTCAAGGGTGGCGAAAAGTTTGTTTTCCACGAGGCATTGCGAGCGGGTCAGGGCATTCAGCAGGGTTGTTTTGCCGGCATTGGTATAGCCCACGAGGGTGACTATGGGCATGGCGTTGCGTGTGCGCCGGCTTTTTGTGACGGCCCGGCGAGCCTTGATGCGTTCAAGCTCGCGCTGTATGCGCGCGGAGCGCTCGCGGAAGCGGCGGCGGTCGGTTTCCAGCTTTGTTTCGCCAGGGCCTCGCCCGCCGATTCCGCCCATGAGGCTGTCCAGATTTTTGCGCCTGCCGGCAAGGCGTGGCCTGATGTAACGTAATTGCGCCAGTTCCACCTGGAGTTTGCCGGTTTTTGTCGTCGCGTGCCGGGCGAAAATATTCAGGATTACCTGGGTGCGGTCAATGACTTCCCGTTCGGTGTTGTCGGCAAGGTTATGGATTTGGGCGGGGGTAAGCTCGCCGTCGAAAATCAGCAGCGTGGCGCGCGCCTGCAAGGCGGCAATTTCCAGTTCCGTAAGTTTGCCCTTGCCCAAAAGCAGGGCGGGATTTATATGGGGCACCCGTTGCACGACGCGACCGGCTACAACAATATCGGCTGTTTTGGCCAGGGCGGCGAGTTCGTCGAGGTTGCGCTCCTGTACGGCGTGGGAGGCCGTGCCCACCGAGACGAGCAAGGCGCGTCGGGCTTCGGGTGTTTCAATGCCATCTTCGGCGCGTCGGGCGAGTTCTGTTTCCAGGCTTTCGGCAAGGGCCGCAAAATGCGCCTCCGTACGATCCCAGGGATTGGCTTTTTCCACGCGCCAAGGCTCGTCCGTATTGCCGGAAGGCAGCAAATGAGCGGACTGCCATTGCATGGGAGCGCCTTCCTGGTCGACGGTGAGGGCGATCACGGCATCAAGACGCAGGAAGAGCATATCCATGATATCTTCCGTCGTCACGCCCTCCGGGGCAAGATGTGTGTGCAGCAGGCGCAGGCCGCGCAGACGCTCTGTGCCGGCACGGCCGCGCGGCAGATCCGGGATGAATATTCCTCCCGCAGTGCCGACTAAAACTGTGCCGACGCGGCCCTTACGGTCCACCAGCAGGCCGATTTGCCTGCCCAGCGCGCGCGAAAGCAGGGCAAGTTCACGGGCCTGCTCAATGGTGTAAACTTCCGCCTTGGGGAAACGACGGTTGAAGAGGCGCGTGAGCGCGGCAAGCTGACTGGGCTTGAGTCCTTGCAGGTTTCCTTCCGGCTTGGGAATGGCGCGCTCCTCCGGCTCAAGGGCTAAGGACGCAGATATGCGCTGATCAGCGCGTCATAGCGCGAGGTGACCTCAAAAGCCCGCGAGGCCATTCTTTGGCGGAATTTCAAGCTCACGGACATGCCGTTTGCCCGCATTTCATCTTGGGCGGCTTCATACCATTCGGGCGAAGGCAAAACGAGAACGCTGTGAAAATTCTTCGCGGCGGCACGGATCATACAGGGGCCGCCGATGTCGATTTCCTCCACTATTTCCTCCAGGAAAAGGTTGCGCTCCGCCGCGCCGGCAAAATCATACAGATTGACGCAAACGAGATCAAAGGGACGGATATGTTTTTCCTCAAGGGTCGCCATGTGGGAGGGGGCGTTCTTGTTGGCCAGTATCCCCGCGTGGATGTGAGGGTGCAGCGTTTTTACCCTTCCGTCGAGGATTTCCGGAAAGCCGGTTACCTCGCTGACGGCAGTAACCGGCAGGCCGGCGGCCTGAAGCGCTTTTTGCGTTCCGCCGGTGGAGACAAGTTCCACGTCGCCGGCCTTGAGAAAGGCGGCAAATTCCGTAAGGCCGCCTTTGTCCGTGACGCTTAGAATAGCGCGTCTGATGGGTTGCATGTTCATGGAGAGTCAGTTTACAGGAAAAGGATACGCTACGCAATGGATTCCGCTTGTCGCCGCGGGCCGGGTCGCCGGGGATGTCCGGCAACGTCGCTGAAGATTTTATTTCTTTTCTTTTTTTGCCTTGCCGGTCATTTTTTCAATGGTAACGGCATAAACAGCGGTGCGGAATAAAGATTTCTCAATGCTTTGTGAGACCTTATCCATATGTTCCGGCAGATATTTCCGGGCAAGTTCCGTAAGTGCCGCTGTTTTTTCCCGCAAGTCGGACACTTCGGCTATGGCGCCGAATACAATCACGCTTTCATAATATGTTGAGAAATCCTTGAGGTAAACAGGCCGCGTTCGCCCGATAACAGCTATGGAGCAGCGGGGGTTTGCCCGGAAGTTGTCTATCTTGTGTCCTTCCTTCGCGGAATGGAAATATATCTTGCCGTTCAGGTAGATATAGGACAGCGGCGTGGCATAGGGGCAATGTTCCGCATCAAGGGAGGCGAGAACGCAGAAATTTCCCTGTTGCAGAATAGACACGCATTCTTCCGGAGAAATTTCCCTGTCTTTCCGGCGCAGGGGATAGTCAATCATCGCTCGGCACTCCTTGGCCTTGAGGTGGTAATGTTTTCCTGAAAAATACAGGCAGTCGGCCATGATTTCAAGGGCGGGCGCAAAAGCGTGCTGGGTCATAACTGGCTACTACCGGAAAATTTTAAACCGGGGCATTATCGAAGCAGTTGCGGCCTTGCTAACCCTTTGTTACAAGAGTACACTGCGAGCGGTCGAATGGGTCGGCCTTGTCCCTTACTTTAAAGACGTTGCGCCATGACAGATAATCCTCTTGAGAAGCATGTTTTAAATCTCGTCTGTTCCGTTTTTGACGCCTATTCCGCAGTGCTTTTTCAGCCTGATGAGGCCGGTGACGCCTGCCGTCTGACAGCCTGGTTCAGCCTGGGGGACAAAATCAGGGCGGATGTTTCCATCGTGCCGGGAAAGGGCCTGGTGGGCTGGATAATCCGTAATCGCCAGCCCATTCTCTATCCCCACTTTGACCAGCGGCAGTCCAATCTGGGGTATTATATGGATGGCGAAGAGGCATCCATCAAGGCCTTTATGGGCTGTCCCGTGCCGGCAGGCGGGGCCTTGTGCGTGGACAGTAAAAGGCAGTATTCTTTTTCCGACAAGGATCATAAAATTCTGCAACTTTTCGCTGATCTGGTTTCGCGGCAAAAAAACGCGGATTGCCGAGAGGAAAATGCGACGGAAATTCCCCGCTACTTTGCCGCATTGGGTATTATACAGGATTTGCGTTTTCGCTATAATCGCTGGTTGCAATTTCTGGAGAATTATCTGCGGGCTGTGGCGGGAGCCGTCGGCTTTGAATACGGCGCTTTCGCCTCTGTAGATACCCCGCAGGAAACATACCGCATCGAATACGAAACCAGGCGGCTTTTGATGGATGGGGAACATCCGCCGATTTTGCCCATGGGCAGCGGCATAGCCGGATGGGTTTTTCGCAATGGTCAGCCTGTGATCACAGAGGGCGCGCAGGGTGCGCCGGTGTCCATGATTTTCGGCAAGTTGCCGGAAGGTTCGCCGGAATTTCAAAGCGTTATCTGTATGCCGGTGTCGGTCAACAAAACGCCCGGCGGCGTGTTGTGCCTCGCGCACAGCGGCGAGAAGCAGATAGATGAGGGTATGCGCAGTTTTGTCCGGCAGGCGGTGGATCATTTATCGCTTTTTTTGGAGAATTTGTATCTCAGAGAGCGTCTGCGGGCTGTATTGCCCAAAGCCAGGGTGCACGAGGGCTATGACCCGGTTGATATGCCGACCTCACCGGAGATGGTGGCGGGTGAAAAATAAAAACGACACTCCGGGTCAGGGTCTTGATTTTCGCGGATGCGGGCCATGAACTTTTTTCAGCGGCTTTTTCGTTTTTTTTCCCATGACATAGCGATGGATCTCGGTACGGCAAATACCTTGCTGTACACAAAGTCCCATGGCATTGTCATCAATGAGCCTTCTGTCGTCGCTCTTGACGCCCAAAAAAATACAGTAATCGCCGTTGGTTCGAGCGCCAAGCAGTTTTTGGGCCGTACTCCCCGGCGCATCAGGGCCGTCCGGCCCATGAAGGACGGCGTGATAGCCGATTTTGACGTTACCCGCGCAATGATTTCTTACTTCGTGAACAAAATCATCAGCGGTCTGCGTCTTGTCAAACCTTCCATGGTTATCTGCGTGCCGACCGGCATAACTCAGGTGGAAAAAAGGGCTGTTATTGATTCGGCCGTCATGGCCGGCGCGGCGAATATTTCCCTTGTGGAGGAACCCATGGCGGCGGCCATCGGCGCCGATCTTCCCGTGCATGATCCGTTGGGCAACATGGTGTTGGACATTGGTGGAGGAACGAGCGAAGTGGCTGTCATTACCTTGGGGGGTGTTGCCAGCAGCCAATCCGTGCGCGTTGCCGGAGATGCCATGAATGTGGCTGTGCAGCGTTATATGAAGGATGTCTTTCGCATGGCTCTGGGCGAGAACACGGCGGAGAACGTGAAGATAATTCTGGGCTCCGCTGTGCCGCAACCAAATGCTCCGGCACTGGAAGTTTCCGGAAAAGACCTTGTGCAGGGAACGCCGAAGGTTGTCAGGGTCACCGAAGGACATATCCGGGAAGCTCTGCGTGAGCCGCTGCAAACCATACTGGACGCTGTTTTGCGCACACTGGAAAAAACGCCGCCGGAGCTCTCGGCGGATATTTTCCGTAACGGCCTGCTGATGGCCGGCGGCGGCTCCCTGCTGAAGGGCTTTGACAAATATATCGCCCGCGAGACCCAGCTGAAGGTTTTTTTGGACAAAGAACCCCTGACGACTGTTCTGCGCGGCACGGCGCGCGCCATGCTGGACAGGAAAACCTATTCCTCGGCCTTTATAAATTGACGGAAACGTAAGAGCGGCCAGGGTAAACAGCCCAATGGAGATGGCGTCCTTCCGACAATCTCCCCATTTCTGATTCATGTTCAAATAATATTTCTCGCCTTTGGCCCTCTCTTCGGGCTTGGGGGCAATTCCTCTTTCAAAAACTTGAATACCGACACAAAACCGGGCGTTCGTGGTTCACTGCCATGTTTTGTCCAGCTTGCCGCAAGGAGTTCCATACGCGATGGCCTTTGTGCCGCCTTGGGACGCTGAAAGCCTCCTGTACCACGCCGTGTTTCCCGGCGCGGGTAAGCTGTCAGTTTCCAGGGCAACGGGATTTTGCGGAACATTAATCACCATAAAAGCGAAGTCCCGTAAGGCTTTTGGAACCATACGGGACTTGCTGAAAAAAGCTGATGGTGGTGTCTTTTGAGGGAAGGTCTAACCTCCCTCTAAGATGATAGTTATCGTTATATTTTATATAGTTATAGATAGTCGCCCCTTAAAAACATTTCAATTCGTTGAAATTTATAGATAAGTCTGTTCAAATACTGTATCGTTTTCAACAGGGAATGCAGTATTATCTGCAAAAAGCTGGTTGAAACGG
>JAITGC010000037.1 GCA_031280915.1 Desulfovibrio sp.
TAAAGCGTTGGCGCGGCATTGCCACACGCTATGCGAAGAATACGGTATCATTTTTGGCCGCTGTGCATATTAGGTGCATCGCTATTTGGGCAAAAATCAATTGACGACACTATTTAGAAAAACTCATAGAAATAGTCTAAACTACAAAAGAAAGCGTGATATGCTTTCTTTTATTATCTTCACTTATTACAAGACAATAAATTGTATTGCGGCAATAGAGTAAAAATCCGCTCTATTGCTTTTCGCTGTTCAACCGAAAGAAACAGCACAGCCACGCGCTTTGTTTGCCGCAGCGAGGCCGAGCAGAATTGCTCCGGCTTGGGCCACATTGAGCGAATCAAAGGCGCGCGCCTGAGGAATACGCAGCAGGATGTCGCAGCGTTTGGCCACCCCGGGACGCAGGCCTTTCTGTTCATTGCCGAGTGCGAGCACAGCCGGCAGGCGCAGCGTCTCCACAAAGGCGTCGCGCGCCCCCCGGCCAGCGGTTTCGTCGCCCCGGCCGGCGCCGTAAACGGCAAAGCCCAGGCTCGCGGCTTTGACCAGGGCATGGCTGAGGTTTGTCGCCCGGGCCAGAGGCAGATGTTCCAGCGCGCCCGTCGCAGCTTTGTGGGCTGCCGGGCCAAGATAGGCGCCGTTGTGCAGCGGCAGGATGATGCCCGCTCCGCCCAGGGCATAAAGAGTGCGGGCAAGGGTGCCTATATTGCCGGGGTCCTGCACTTGGTCAAGAGCCAGCACTATGGGCAGCGGCGCATCCACAGCGGCGGAGAAAAGTTCGTCAAGGCCGCCGAAGGAGCTTACGGCAAGGCGGGCCGCAATGCCTTGATGGGCGACTTGATGGGCGGCCGTGTTTTGGTTCTGCCGCGCGTCGCGGCACAGACGGTCGAGCACGGCTTGTTCTACCAGGGTGAAACGCAGGCCGTTTTGACGGCAGAGATTTTGCGCCTCCAGCGCCTCGCGGCTACGTAGGCCTTTCCGGCAGTAAACGAGGTCTATGCGTCCGGGATCGTGCGAAAGCAGTTCCAGCACGGGCTTGATGCCCGGCAGAACAGGGACTTTGTCAGGGGGGCTTTGCATGGCGGCCTCCGTTAAAGAAGCGGCGGCCTTGGCAGCCGTCACGGAATGTGCGTTCTCCGTGCAAGCAGTACGCATTTTTTCGACAGGACGCAAGCAGTGAGGAAATGATTGTGAACTACAAAGACAATTCTCTTTCCCCCTTGAGCGGATTGGTGCTGCTGAGCCTTGTCTGTCTGCTGCTGGCCGGAGGCTGCGCCACCACCCGTCATAGCGACGGCTACCAGAGCGCCTTTGTTCTGCCGGACGGTGACGACGGCGAGCCTCTGACCCCCGTTGAACGCGCCGTGCTGCAAACTCCAGGAAAAATTGACGCCGGAGCGCCGGCGGAGGTTATGCCGGAAGTAGCCCGGCAATACAAGTATTTTCTGCGCAGAGGCCGCAACGTCATGGCGGCTTTCTCCAAAAGGGCCGAGGCCTACCTGAGCTTTGCCCGTCAAATTTTTCGTTCGCGCGGCATGCCGGAAGAGCTTGCCTATCTCGCCATTGTGGAAAGCGGCTATAGGGTTGACGCCAGATCCCCCGTGGGAGCTGCCGGTGCTTGGCAGTTCATGCCCGCCACCGGCAGGCAGTACGGCCTCACTCTGGACTGGTGGCTGGACGAACGCCTTGATCCGTATGAATCCACTGAAGCGGCCGCCGCGTATCTGCGGAAGCTCCACGGATATTTCGGAGATTGGCCCACAGCCATAGCCGCGTATAATGCCGGGGAGGGAAAGATCGTCCGCGCCCTGGAAGGTACCGGCGGCCGGAATTTTTTTGAGGTTGTGAACAGGAATCACATATTGGACGACAAGGCGCGCCTAAAAGAAGAAACGCAAAAATATGTGCCGCGTTTTATAGCCGTGGCAAAAATCATGAATAACCTCCCGGCGTTGGGATTCGAGCCGATTTATCCCGACAGAACGTCGGTCATGCTGCGTTATACGGCGCGGCCGGGGACGGATCTTGCGGGACTGGCCGGCGCGTGCCGCTTGAGCCGGGAAGACTTGGCCGCATATAACCGTCATCACAAACGGCCCGTTACGTCCACCAGGCAGGAGAGCTTTGTCTATTTGCCCGCTACGCACGACAGGCAGGCCAGTGCGTTTTTGCGCTCCGCCCGCAGCTATGACGGCTGGCAAGCGGCCAATGTACAGTCTTCCGCCGATACATGGGAAAAAATCAGCCGCCGCGCCAATGTGCCCGTTGAGACGCTCAAAGCGCTCAATCCCGACAAGGTTCGGCTTCAGGCTGGCCAGACCATCCTGGTGCCGCGTCATGCGGACATGTCGGCCGCGGCGGTGGCTGCCCTCGACAAGGGCGACAAACCCCGCGCCGGGAAAAAGACGGGCGATATGGCCGCCAAAGCGGACAGAACAATGTATACCGTGCGCGACAATGACAGCCTGTGGGCTATTGCGCGCAAATACAGCGTGAGCGTTGACGATTTGAAACGCTGGAACAATGTTGACGAAAAGACGCTGAAAGCCGGCGCCAGACTGGTGGTGATGCAGTAGGAACCGCGATTCTTCTGCCGTAGCCCCTTCGGAATGCATACCCCCCCCCGCGATTAGGTGTTTAGTCCCTTTGAGTGATGGTATAAACTATGCCTCACTCAGGAGGGAAGAATTATGGGACATATGCTCCATGCTCGCGCCCGGACGACTCCTGCAGTGCGTAGAGAGATACAAAATAGTCAAGAAAGCTTGATGGCGCTTGCCACACGCTATGGCGTGAATCCAAAAACCATTGAAAAGTGGAAGACAAGAGATTTTGCCCATGCTCCATCTCCTGCCAGACCCCGGAAGCTACTCCGCAAACCCTGTTGCCAAGGCCAAAATGGCAACAGGCAAAACCTTCCGACCGTCAAACGACGCAACAAATGCTATCGCTATTCCGCGCAAGCTTGTGGGAAATTGCCGTGAACTCGAATGTAACGCGGTTCGCTGCACAAAACCCGAAAGAACGAACGGCAGTTTATTCGAATGAGTCCTTGGCTGCTGCCGTTTGTTATGCGCAAATAGCCAAAGGCGAGAAGCCCGCCAAAGCCTGAAAAGGCTTTGGCGGGCTTTGCGATACCTAAATTTGGCGTCACCAACGGGATTTGAACCCGTCTTAGCGGCTTGAGAGGCCGCCGTCCTAACCGGATAGACGATGGTGACAACGGGTTATATATAGATGCGGCGGACTTGCTTTGTCAAGCCGGAATTGCCGGGAAGCTTGTCGGGAATTTTGGATAAAACACAAACGAACCTGGCCCTATCGGCCGCAAACCAACGGCAAGGCCGAGCGCTTCATCAGAACGGCATTGAAAGAGTGGGCATACAAATACACATAACCCACTCATGGAAAAGAACAGCTTGCCTGCCGGTCTGGACGCATCGATACAATTTTTTATGTTCTCACACGGCTCTTGACAGAAAACCTCCAGCTTCAAAACTCAACGGAGGGTGAACAACGTGTTGACATTCTACACTGATCAAGGTGGAAAGCATCGTTCCCCGCGCCTCCGGCGCCTGGCGCATTACCAGGCTGACGCACCATATCACGGCGTACATTCCCGGCGGCGGCAATTGGGAATCGCAGGTCGAGGCGGCATACAATGAGTAGGTCAACGGTAATGGTAGCGGCACGAAGCCACGTACAGCGTATCGTCTTCCACTTTGTAGACAAGGCGGTGCTCGCGGCTTATGCGGCGCGACCAGTATCCGGCAAGATCATGCTTCAACGGTTCCGGTTTTCCCAAGCCGCTGCAGGGGTTTTGCATGATGTCCTCTATAAGCTGTCTGATCTTTTCAGCCGTTTTCCGGTCATGCTGTTTGAAATGCTCTTTTGCTTCAAGGGCGGCAGGGGAAAAAACAATCCTCATAGATCTTCCAGCCTGACCTCTATGCCTTTCCCAGCCTCAAGATCGGCAATGGACTTGCGCAAATGCTCCGCGTTGGCCGGATTGCCAAGCAAATACATGGTTTCCTGCATGCTGTTGAAGTCTTCCAGGCTCATCATGACCACAGCCCCGGCCTTCTGGCGAGTAATGATCACGGTATCTCCGTCAATAACCTTGTCCATGGTGGCCGCCAGATTCTGGCGGGCGGCGGTATAGGAAATGGCTTCCATAACAAATACCCCTTTTGACATAAAGTAGTACATGTACATATTTTTGTCAATATCAAACTAAAGAAAAAAACGAATGCCCAAAGCCCGTAGGAGGAACAAAGCGGCTGACAACGGCCAACACGCCGACCAACGCGACGGCCTTTCTGATCGAGCAGACCATTCGCGACACGGTGAACACGGCGGAAGTCGTACCATTGACTTTGCTTCTCAGGCCGGCACGGCCGGCGCGGCGAGGTACGCCCCTTGCGCGCATCGCCACGCCGCCAAGATACCCTGAATCTGCGGGGATAATTCATGCCGGCTCTTGTCTTTGTTAAAACTGCTCCTCGCTGTCGCCGTTGCCCCACGCGGCGAAAAGGATGCCCGGCATGTTGGCACCCGATATCTTTGCGGCGTTGGACGTCATGATACGTAAAGTTGATCCGCACCAGCCGCTTCTTTCGGAAACCGGGAACTACACTGTCTTGCGCCCGACGCAGAAATAGGCGAAACCGCGCTCTGCCATGGCGGCGGGCGAATACAGGTTGCGCCCGTCAAAAAACAGTGGTGAGGTGAGCAGGGATTTGACGCGCTCAAAGTCCGGATTGCGGAACTGATTCCACTCTGTGGCCACAAGCAGTGCTTGCGCGCCGTCGCAAACGTCGTACTGGCCGTTCACGATTTCCACCAGGCGATTCTCTTTGAAAATGCGGCGGGCATTTTCTCCGGCCACGGGGTCAAAGGCGCGCACCTTCATGCCCCGATCCGTCAGATGGCTTATGATGCTGATGGAGGCCGCCTCGCGCATATCGTCGGTATTGGCCTTGAAAGCCAGCCCCCAGAGGGCCAGGGTTTTGCCGCGCACTCCCCCCTGGGGGGCGAAGTATTCCTCAATGCGCAGGGCCATGCTCTGTTTCTGGCGAAAGTTAACCGCCTCCACGGCATTGAGCAGCAGCGGCTCCACGCCCGCTTCGGCGGCGGTGTGGATGAGGGCCTTGACGTCCTTGGGAAAGCAGGAACCGCCGTAGCCGAGGCCGGGATATATGAATTGATAGCCGATGCGCGTATCCGAACCGATGCCGGCGCGCACGTCGCGCACATCCGCGCCTACCCGTTCGCAGATGGCGGCGATTTCATTGATAAAAGAAATTTTTGTGGCCAACATGCAGTTGGCGGCGTATTTCGTCATTTCCGCGCTGCGCGGCGTCATGACGAGAATTTTGTCACGCGTGCGGGCAAAGGGCGCGTAAAGTTCCCGCATGACGGTGGCCGCCCTGTCCGAATCCGTGCCCACAACCACGCGGTCGGGTTTTATAAAATCGGCGAGGGCCGCGCCTTCCTTGAGAAATTCCGGGTTGGAAACCACAGTGGCGGCAAGGCCGCATTGCCTGGCCGCGAGTTCTTCCTCAATGAGGCCACGCACCATATCCGCCGTGCCCACAGGCACTGTGGACTTGTCCACCACAATCAGATTTGTTTGCATGGAGCGGCCTATGTCGCGGGCGACCCCCCGCACATAGTCCAGATTGCAGGAGCCGTCGGGCAGGGACGGCGTACCCACGCAGATAAAAGCGCAATCCGCTCCCGCAAGGCCGTCAGCAAGGTTTGTGGTAAAGCGCAGGCGGCCGTCGGCACGGCCGCGCTGAACCATTTCCTCCAGCCCTGGCTCGAAAATGTGCACCGAACCGGCGTTGAGTTTTTCCACAACAGCGGCGTTCACGTCGATGCACGTCACGGTATTGCCCATTTCCGCGAAGCAGGCGGCGCTGACAAGACCCACATAGCCCGTGCCGATAATGCATAACTTCATCCGCAAATTCTCCGTATTTTTCTCGAATGTCAGCCAGACCTTGACGCGCGGCCGTGAAACGGTCAAAATTTCGCCCGCGACGCGCGTATCTTTATTTTGCGCAACAGGCAGCGCAACATACGTGAAAACCCGGCGGCAGGCAAGTTCGGCGGTGATGGTGAAAAAATGATTCTGGGTCTTGGCGCGGACATTGTGGAACTTCCCCGTTTTGAAAGAATTTGCGTGCGCTTCGGACAGCGCTTTTTGGAAAGAATTTTCACCCGCCGGGAGTTGGATGCGGCGCCCGGCCGTCCCATTTCCACCCTGGCCGGATGGTTTGCGGCCAAAGAGGCGGCCGTCAAGGCTCTCGGCACGGGCTTCAGCCAGGGCATAGGCCCACGGCATATTGAAATCGGCCGCGACAGCCTCGGCGCTCCGCACATGGCCCTGCTGGGCAAGGCGGACGAACGTGCCCGTGCCCTCGGCGTCGCGCGCGCCCTGCTCTCCATCAGTCATGAGCGTTCCGTTGCGGTGGCCGTGGTGGTGCTGGAGGGAGAATGAAAACAGCGGACGTTTTTACGGCATCCCTGCCTCCCTTGCCGTTGCCGGAGGAGATGCGTTTGTGGGATGCGGAGGCAATGGCCTTGGGCCTGCCGGAAGTTCTGTTGATGGAAAATGCCGGTCGGGCCGCCTTTGAGGTGTTGCGGCTGCATGTTCCGGATATTTCCAAGCAGCGGGCTTTGATTTTTATGGGCGGCGGCAACAACGGCGGAGATGCGGCCTGCCTGGCGCGGCGGTTGCTGGACGCCGGCACGCGCGTGCTTGTCGCCCATACCAAACCCCTCGGACATTACAAGGGGGCCGCCGCCAGACACATACGCCTGGCCGGAGCCGTCGGCGCTCCCTTTGTTCCCCTGCGTCGCGGCTCATTGGACAAGGTTTTCGGCGCAAAGGGCCTCGGCGCAGAGGACTTCAGCATAGTGGTGGACGGCCTCGCCGGCTCGGGCCTTGAGGGGGAACTCCGTCAGCCGCTGCGGGGTATTGTGGAAAGTCTGAACAGCCTTTCCGGCCGTTTTGTGCTGGCCCTGGATATTCCCTCCGGCCTGAGCGGCGTCACGGGCCGCCCCTGCCCTGTGGCCGTGAGGGCCGACGCCACGGTCAGTTTTGCCGCCGCCAAGCCGGGCCTTGTGCTGCCTTGGGCGCGCACCTGGACAGGCCGCATGCATGTCCGGGATATAGGCATTCCCGCCTGTGTGCGTTCACGGGCGCCTTGCGCAGCCCGCCTGTTGGATGCGGGCTGTTTGGCCCATCTGCCGGAGATTCCCGAGGGCGCGCACAAAAGCGTCTTTGGCCATGTCCTTGTCATTGGCGGCATTCCGCGATACAGCGGGGCGGCGCATCTGGCAGCCCGCGCCGCTCTGCGCGCGGGCGCGGGGCTTGTCAGTGTGGCTTCTCCGGCCGGGGCCGAAGGGCGGATAAAGGACGGCCTGCCGGAAATAATGGCCCTGCCGCTGGGGGAACCCGGTGGCGGAGCATGGCCGACCACGCTCCCGGAGGACTTGTCCGTTCTTCTGCGCCGCTGTGATGCTTTGGTCATCGGGCCGGGCATGGGGCGCACCGGCGAGGCCCGCGTTTTTCTCGCCGCGGCGCTGGCATTGCCGGGGCGGCCGCCGGCGGTGATTGATGCCGACGCTCTCGCCTTGCTTGCCGGGTGCGGGGAAGCGACGCGGCATGTCACCGGAGATGACGTTATCACCCCGCATCCTGGAGAGGCGGCGGCCCTGCTGTGCACAACGGCCGCCGAAATTCAGGCCGACAGGTTCGCCGCCCTTGGCGCGTTGTGTCGCCTCCTTCCCTGCGTCGTGGTTCTCAAAGGGGCTGGTTGCCTGACAGGCCGGGCGGGCGAGGCGGCGCTCATAAGCCCCTATGATGTTCCGCAACTGGCTGTGGGCGGCAGCGGAGACGTGCTGGCGGGCTGTATTGGCGCTTTGTTGAGCCGGACGCGGCTTTCCGCCGGGGCGAATTCCGGCCTGAGTCTGGCCTGCGCGGGCATGGGGGTCACGCTGCACGCTTTGGCGGGCCTTGAATGCGCCGTCTCCTGGCCGGCGCGGGGCAATGGAGCGAGCGACATCGCCGACGCCCTGCCCCGTGTATGGGCCAAAGCCCGGCGGGGAAACGGGGGAAATGCCGTATCCCGCAATGTCGCATCTCATGATGTGGACTTCGCCTGACAGCCGTGTGTGAACTGACCCTTGCGACCCTTGAGGATACGGAGCGCCTGGCGCGCCTGCTTGCGCGGAGTCTCTTGCGCCACGCCCCGGTGAGGGCGGTTTTGCTGCGCGGGCCCATGGGCGGCGGCAAAACGACCTTCGCCTGCGCCCTTGCGCGCGCCTTGCCCGGAGGCGAAGGCGCGGAAACGGGCAGCCCTTCCTTTACCCTCTGCAACCGCTATCCCACCAGGCCGGAAGTGCTGCACGGCGATCTGTACCGCTGTCAGGCATTTCCACCGGAGGAGATCACGGAGGCGCTGCAAGAGGCCGATGTCCTCACCATTCTGGAATGGGCCGAATTTTTGCCCGAGGCCCAACTGCCTGAGGAATTTCTGGATGTGGTTTTCAGCCCGCGCGGCTGCGGACGGCTGTTGCGCCTGCGTGCCGGCGGCCCGCGGTCTGGGGAACTATTGCGCGAACTGCGTCGGGAATGGCCCTGACGCGGCAAAGGGGGGCGGCGATGCACCCGCCCCCCTCCCCGGGCCAGAGTATTTTCATTTTTCAAAAAACGCTCTAAAATTCATACCTCCGGGGGAGCTTTGATTCTGTGAAAAGTTGCATTCCCCGGCCCGCCGGAGGCGGGTGCGGCCCTGCCTCCGGCGGGAAGACACTTGCGGCTTTGTCTTCGCGAGCCGGGGAACGATGTTTTCCGCGCCCCCGTTGCCGGGGGCGCGGAAAATTTTGAACGGTTTTGCTTACGAGTTCGTCAGAATGGTCACCTTTGCCACCAGCTCGTCATAGCCGCCGTCTCCCGCCAGGCCCAGGCCGGACCCGGCGCCCTGCAGGATAATCTGCTGGGTGTCCGCGCCCACGGCGACGCTGATGTGCACGTCATTGCCGGCCACGCTCCAGGAAATGACGTCACGGGCGACATAGCCTTCCACAAGGCCGCGCAGGTCGAGAATGTCGCCTTCGGCGCTGCCCTGGCCCTTGCCGTGGAAGCCGATGATGGTGTCCACAGCGTTGTTTGCCTCATCTCCCTCGTTCCAGACGAGCACATTCTGGCCCATGGCGGCCGAGGAGACGTTGAGGGTGTCGTTGCCCTGACCGCCCTCAAGAATGCTGCCCTTGCCCGCTGTGCCGGTCAGCGTGTCGTTGCCGGCCGTGCCGAAGAGCAGCCCGCCGTCTACGGCGAAGACGTGGAGATCCGACCCGTCGCTGGTGGCGGCGTGGTCTCCCAGTCCGTCGCTTCCGGGGTCGGTCACGCTTACCTTGAAGGTCTCCGTGACCCTGTGGGTGCTTGTATCGAAGGCGGAGGGGTCAGTGGTATACAGGAATGCGCCCTGATCCGAGACCATCTGCAGTTCGCCGTAAAGGCCGTTCAGATGTATGAGGGAGGCATTAACGGCATCCGGTGTGCCGTGATCGTTATTGTCCGCCCGCCACACGTCAATGTGGAATTTTCCCGCTTGGGTGATTTTGTTGTTGTCGATGTCGTCCCAGGCCAGGGCATTCCACAGTTCTGTGCTGTTTGCCGCGGCATAGCCGTAGTTCACGGGCAGAATCGGCTTGTCGTTGACGCCGTGCACCGTGATGTCGTAGTCCTGCCAGCCGGAGTCCTGCGTTACGGTCGTGCCGCCCGCATTGGAGACCAGCACGGCCTTGATCTGGATGTCGAGCACGGCATCCTGCCCATGCTGCAGTATGCCGTTGGGCCTGAAGGTGTAACCGCCGCTGGAGGGCGTCAGCGTCAGGGTTCCGTACGGGGTGTGGATGACCTCCGTCGCTCCGCCGCTGCCCGAGACCTCGGAGTCGTACACCTGACCCTGGCCGTCCGTGTACTTGATATAGTAGGTCACGGTTCCCGCGTCGTGGCTGGAGACGGCCTCGCTCAACTGGCTGGACAGAACCTCGCCTTCCGTGACTTCCGGCGGCGTCACATGTATGCTGAAACCGTCGCTTCTGCCGTTGATGGTGAGTCTCATCTGGCCGGTGTCGTGCTCCCCGTTTTTATCATAGGCGGTGAAGTTGAAGACCTCGACGAGCTGCTGCCCGTTCACCAGGCCGAGCACGGCTTTGCCGGCGTTGCGCTGCTCCGGGGTCAGGCTCATGTCGTCGGGGTCATAGGCCTTGTAAATATACTCTCCGGGCCGGTTCGGATCCAGGCCCCGCACCAGCATGCCATACTGGCCGTAAACCTTGGCCGGAAAGTCCGTTACGCCGGGCGTGGGGTCATTGGCGCCGAAGTCTATGCCGGCCCATCCGTCCGGATCCAGCCGGCTGGCGGAAACGCCGTCTCCGCCGGTTACCTGGCCGCTGCCGTTGATGACGGTATGCTTTGCCCCGTCCAGGAAGTTCAAGGCCGCGCCGAGGCCCGTTCCAGTCACGGCCGCCTCTCCGGCGCTCTTGTTTATGGCCTGGTTGTTGTCTCCCAGGATGACGTCCGAACCCTCAATGTTGATCAGGATGTCCTTTCCGGTGAGGTTGGTGTAGTAGTTCTCGTCGTTCCTGCCCTGCCCTGTGGGATCGTCCGAGGAATCCAGGCGGAAGAAGATCAGGTTCTGCTTCTGTCCTTCGGTCAGGTTGCGGACGTAGTCCAGGAACATCTGCATGGCCGCCTCATTGGGCGAGTTCTCCAGCGTGAACAGGTTCACCGTCACGTAGGCGTCCAGTATGTGCCGGCTTGTGGTGTCGATGACATTGTCGTCGCTGTCGTAACCAAGCAGATACTTGTCACCGGGGATGTACGGCTTCAGGGCGCCGTCGCCCACCTGCAGGCAGACCCATCCGTCGCCTGTGCCCTTTGCGGACGCCACCTGGCCGGTGTTCGTGTTCACCCAGGCGTAGAGGGGTACGCCTTCCACCGATGTGGGATTTTCCGCGACAACGGACTTGTCCCACCCGTCTGTCGGGCGCGTTTCCGGCACAAGATCCCGTACGCTTGTCCAGGCAGGGGGCCAGGCGGGGACGCCGTTGGCATCCAGGGTGGCGAAGCGGAAATACAGATCATCGGCGTCGAGATCGGTAATCATCCGTATTCCCCCTGAGGTGACGCCGTGGGAATGCCCTTGGCCGTCCGCATCCCCGAAGCGGTCAAAGACGCTGGAAACGGAGATCAGTGATACCGTGGCCGGGTTGGTGACAGCAACGTTGTAATACTGGGAACCGTTTTCAAAGGAATGGCCGAGATCCAGAACCAGGTTCCCTTCCACCAGTTCGCCCGTGTTCGCGTCCTGGCTCTGGTAGTTGAAGGTCACCCGCAATGCGTCCCGGATCTCGTCTTCCGTCATGTTCAGCATATCCGACATCTTTGCCAGGCATGGCGTCAGCTTGGCGGAGTCGATATAGAAGACGGAGTCCGTCACCTTGTCGTAAACCTTGAAGTACGGGGATATCTGGAAGAGTACCTGTCCGTTGGATTCAATATTCATGGTCAGCTCGGCCATGCATATTTCGAAGCGGGAGTCCTCCGGCATATGGAACAGGCCCGACACCGTTCTGCCGCCGCCCAGGCCGTGGATGGCATCAGTGCCCTGATAGGAGGACTTGTCCGCGTCGGTGGCCGTGATGACCATATTGCTGAGCATATAGGTTCCGGCGTTGAGCACTTCGTTTGTCGCGCCGGTGTCGTTGCCGAAAAGGCCGTTGTGCTCTCCGACGGGCGGAAGGTACTTGTTGAGGATGTTGTTGGAGGTGAAATGGAACCTGTACACGTCGTCTTTCAAAACGGCCGTGGAGCCGCCGCCTGCCGCCTGTTCGATGGTGATCAGGCCCTCCGAGGCGCTGTTGCCGTCGGACACGGCCACCCGGATGTTGCGGTTGGCCGACGTGTCCGAAGTCTCGTAGGTGAAGGAACCGTCCCTGTTGATGTGCAGGGTTCCGTGGCTGTAAGTGATCTCTGTATTGTCGGCGTCCACCCTGACAAGTTTGGATGAATCTGCCGGGTCTTCCACCCACAGGCTCAGGTCCTCCGGCTTGGAATCCACGTCAAAGAAGACAACCTTGCCCTGGCCTTCGGCATTGTCCAGGCTCAGGCGTACGCCCTGCACCACCGGGGAATCGTTTTCGAAGCGCAGCACAAAGTCCACGTCAATGGGTGTGCGGGTGGCCGCGGGGTTGTCCGATGTCCAGGCTATAAGCCGCAGGGGCATGGCGCCCGCCTCGTCCGTAAAGAATTCGGCGTAGGTTCCGTTCAGTTTCCAGGCGTTGCTCCAGCGGTCGTCCACGCCCTCGCCCACCGGGTAGAAAGAGAGCTGGGGATTCATCATGACCAGTGTTCCCAAGAGTTGGATTTCGCCTGTCTCCTCATTTCTGCCGTAAAGCATGCAGGTTGATGATGCGGAAGGGCCGCCTGTATCAAAGCCGAAATAAACCGTCTGCGAGCCGCTTCCGTCCAGCACTTCCACCAGGGGCCGCAAATCGCCGAAGCCCAGATCGCCACGGGAACCGCCTTCTCCGGCGTGGGTGTTGTTGACCGGGATGTCCATGGCTCCGGCGGCGAGGGTTCCATCGGGCCCGATGTCCACGCCCCTGTCCATGCCGTAGCTGAGCACGGCCTTGGTTTCCGGTCCGTTGCCGAGATAAAGGGTCTCCTCGTGGAAGTAACGCGCCATCTGGGGTATATGCAGGGAACCGGAGCGGATGGTGCTTTCGTCCAGGGCGTGTACCGACAGGGGGTCAAAGGAGCCGATGATGGTCACCTTGATTTCCTTGATGCCGCTGCTTGCTCCGGCGGCGTCCACAACCTCGAACTTCACCGTTTCGGTGAGGGTTTCCCCTCCCCTCAGGCGGATCACGTCCTCATCGGCCCTGTCCACCACATAACGGTATTTGCCGTCCGCCCCCAGCACAATCCAGCCGTGATCGGCGCGGTATACGGCCTGGCCGTTGACGACATCGCGGACGCCGTTTTCGCCGTCCTTGTCCGCGTCGAAGAAAAAGCCTTCTGCCGCGCGCGGAGTTTCGAAAAAGTCTCCGTCCAGGCCGCCGGGGGCCATCTCCAGCGGCGTTGTGCCGTCCGTGTGGTAGAATCTGAAGCTCAACGTATCGCCCCTGTCCGGATCAGAAATCAGGGCAAGGCCGGCGAGATCCTCGGTTTCGTTGATACTGGCCTGCGCCCAGCCCGGCGTGAGGTTGACGAGGACGTTCGACGCCTGGGGCGGATCGTTGCGGCCTTCGATTTCCACCATTACGTAGGAGGTATAGGACCTGCCGTTGTCCATCATGGTGTAGGGCAGGGTCAGGATGACCGTTTCTCCCAGGGGCAGAGCCTTGTACATCGCGCTGTTCGCATCCAGAGTAAAGTTGAACACGCCCCCGGCACTCAGAGACCAGGAGCCGTAGTCGGTGGCGCCGCTTGCCGCCAGCACCGAAACGCCGGGCTGGAGAACCCATTGCATTCCGTTCCATTCCGCCGCATCGAGGGCGCCGTTGATGGTGCGGTCGTTGTCCAGCACGTTGTTCATGATGCTGTCGCCGGCGGTGGTGCTGTTGTTGAAGGTCACGTTCCCGCTTTCGTAAAAGTGGAGAATGTCATAGACCGGCCGGGGGTCGCCCGGTACAAAGTCGGTGGTCACCAGATTCACGGGGATGATGGTCGCGGTCCAGGTGGAAGGATCCGCCGGGTCGTAAGCGCCGTCCGCGCCGGGGTCGTGAATGGGATTGGCCGCGCGGATGTTGATATCGTCCCTGAGGCCCATGTTTTTGGGCGCGTTCTCGAACTGATAGGTGTATTTCCACGCGCCCGCCTCGTTGCCCGGGATGTTCCCGGCGTCCGGGATATCCTGCCCGGCCGGAACCCATTCCAGGATGGCGTAGCCGTATTGCAACTGGAATGTCCAGGTCGGCTCCGCGTCCGTGCCGCCTCTGGTCCCCAATTCATAGTCGCCCGTGGCGGGATTTCTGAAATAGAAGGTGATGTCCTTGTCGTTGTCGTCAATGTCCATAATGTTCAGAACGCCGGAGAGACTGGACGTGGCCCCGTCAATATACGGACCGAGCACTTGTGAGGGCTGGTCGTGGGTGACCGGCTTGCCGAGGACAAAAACCGGGATGTCGTCATGGGCGTTGATGGTGACGGCAAGGGTTTGCGGATCCGCGATTGGCGCGCCGCTCTGGCCGCCTTCCGCGCTGATGACGAAATTGTCCAGGCCGTTGCCGTGGGCGTCTCTGTTGGCCGTGTTGAGATCATCATTGGGGTTGAGGCGGTCAGCTTTGTTGAAGGCTGCATAGACCCATTGCCCGCTCCCGCTGTTATAGCTCAGGCGGCCCCATTCGCCGTCCAGAGGGCCAGAGGGTTCTGTCAGCATTTGCCCCGAACCGTCGGTGGTGAAGGTGATGCTGCCGCCGCCCGGCGCGGTGATGGTGACGTTGATGACGTTTTCGCCGGCCGCGCCGGGGAAGTCCAGGTTCAGGACGACCGAATTGTTTGAAAGGTCGCCCTCGGCGGCGTTGGCCGCCCCGGTGCCCGTCATCCAGGGCACGATTTCCGGCTCTTCAAGAACGGCGCGCATCGTGCCCGGATCGTGGATTTCCACAGCCACGTCGATATCCTGGCTGACGGGGTCTCCGTCTCCGTCCGTACCGGTGAACCTGTAGGAGCGGTTTTCCGTGGCGGTTTCATCGCCCGGCGTATAGGAGTAGGTGGCGTTGCCGTCATTGTCCAGGGTCACGCTCAGCACGCTGCCGTCTTCATAGGTGATGCTTTTTGTGTTCGGCGCGGTGAAGGAAATGGTTTTCGTCGCGTCATCCTTGTCGGTCACTATGAGCAAGGCGAAGCCATCCGCGCCGTAGTTGAACTCCACGGCGCCGGTCTCGGCATTGTAGTGGTTTGCCCCGTCGTTCCAGGTCAGGGTGTCGGTGGGGTCGGCCACGGCCTGTACCACGGGCACGTCGTCGATGACGACGACGTTGATGTCAATGGAGGCGTCGTCGCCGTCCACGTCGGTAACGACCACGGAGAAGGAATCGCCATCAGCGACGTTGTGCCCGTCGGCGTCGTCATGCGCCAGCCTGTCCAGCAGGAGGTATTTGTAGGTAAGAGTTCCGCCGGTACCGTCCTGGTTGAGGGTCAGGGTGACCGACAGTTGGCCGTAAGTGCCGTTGATGAGGGTCTCCTGCCCGTTGATGAGGGTGGTTCCCTCAACGACCACGGAGTCCACGCCGTCTGGGGCGTCAAAGGTAATGGTCTTGGCGGCCGTCCAGGTATCCACGTCGTCCTTCTGTGTGCCGTCGTGGGTGTCTGCGCCGTGGGCTTCCAGGGTGCTTTCGTCGGCGACGAGATCCTGACCGTTGATGTTGATGGGTTCGCCTTCGGGGGTGGTGACCGGGGGATCTTCGGGATCCGGCGGAGTGATGGTCACGCCGCTGTCTTTGACGGTGATGGTCAGGGTGCTGGAAACACGGTCGCCGTCGGCGTCTTCAACGGTATAGGCCACGACGATGTCGCCGTCGAGGGTTCCGCCCGCAGACTTGGTGTAGACATAGTCGCCGTCGGCGTTGAGTTCCAGGACGCCGTATTTCTTGCTGGCCGCGTCGGTCAATTGGCCTGTGGCGGGATCGCGGGTCAGGACAATCTCGGCATTGGTGTCCGCATCCGTAAAGACAATGGACACATCGCCGTCGGCGTTCAGCCAGTCCATATAGTTTGTGGCCTGACCGTCGGCGCCGAAGTCGTCGTTGGTGAGGACGTTGCCGTCCACGGAAGAGACGCCGTTGTCCACATTGGCCCAGTCCGCGATAATCACGGGCACGTCGTCCACCACGACGACGTTGATGTCAATGGAGGCGCTGTCGCCGTCCACATCGGTAACAACCAGGATGAAGCCGTCACCGGTCGTGATGTTGTAGCCGTTGTCGTTATCGTGCTCCAGACGCTCTTCAAGCAAGTATCTGTAGGTGAGGCTGCCGGTACCGTTCTGGTTTACGGTCAGTTCCGCTTCCAGCTTGCCGTGATTGCTTGTAATGACGACTGTTCCCTGAAGGCCGATCAGTTCCGTGCCGTTGATGGTCACGGACTGCGCGCCGTCAGGGGCGTTGAAGGCGATGGTTTTGAATTCCGTCCAGGTCTCCATGTAGTCCACGAGGGTGCCGTCGTGGGTGTCTGTGCCGTGGGCTTCCAGATAGCGTTCGTTGGTGATGAGGTATTGTCCGGGGACGACGATGGGCTTGCCGTCAGGGGTCAAGGGCGGTGTTGGGGGAACACCTGGGGGAAAAAAGGTCACGCCGGCGTTTTCCGGCCCAAGGGAGGCGATAAGCGCCGGATTCAACAGAGGGTTTTCGTCCTGCGGCGCGCCCGTGTTCATAGCCCAGTCCAGGCCGCCCAGATGGTTCAGGCCATCGGTCAAATCCGCGCTGGCGTAATCATGGTAGCGGTTGCCGCCTTGTGCTTGCGCCGCGCTGGGGCCAGCCGCCGGGGCCAGTTCAGGGGCAAAGGTGCTGAAAAATTCCGTGCCGGCGATGGTGACGCCGTCGGCCTGAAATTCGGGGATGTTGTCTTTGGAGTAAGTTTGGTAGAAGTTTCGGATTTCAACGGAGCTTTCGTCGTCAAAACGAAAGACAAGATCCTCGCCCTGCTTTTCCAGAGTCGAGTCCCTTGCTAAAAAAGTCAGTATTATCTTTATGTTACCTGGGGGGGGGGGGGGGTGATACTTACTGTCTGTCCCTTGTCCGGTCTGTTGAGAACTACATCAGCCATGACAATCTCCTGCGTAAAATTTGCGGCGGTGCAAATGAACGCTCATTAATATGACCGTCCAAAAAAATTTATCCGCCATTAAAATACCCCACTCGTCAAAATAAAAACGAGTGGGGCAGGGCGCGACAACGCCCGGCCTCAAACAGAGAGATCGGGGAGTACGACAAAAGAAAGCGCGTCGCGGACTCTCCCAAGCGAACACGCGCGCCCCCCGCGCATGTCCGCGACGCCCCCGCCTCCGGCGGGGTGACCACTGCTCCGTCAAAAACGGAGGCAACAGACTTTCCTATGAGGTTGGGGCCGCCAGCGGAACATACGACACCGCCGAAGTCCATACCCATGGGGAACACAGACCGGTCCGTCAGCCTTTAAGAGCCGGGATCGGGATACCTAACGTGCCCGGCGGCGATCCCGCCCGGCCTGTCGCATGGCCTTAAGCGGGGTACCCCATTCTGCCGGGTATTGGTTGGGGTTGAAGCGAGTATGACGAATATCACACAGGCATGTCAATAGCATTTCCAAGCAATGTGCAAAATTTTTTCCCGGGGGAGAATTCGCGCGGGACGCAGGGTGAGAGCATATTGACCTTGTGGGGTCTTGTCTTATCTTTAGTGCTGATTTCATACATCAATCGATGGCTGATGTATGGGTTCGCTTTGCCGAAAATCGTGGTTTTCGGCTTGCTCACGCTGCCAGAGGCGGCGCGCCGGGCTCCGCCCGGCGTTGGAAGTCATTACCATAATTAAGCTATAAAATGACTTCCAGCGTGTTTCCGCGCTGAGCGCGGCCGCTCCCCGGAATGTTCAAGGAGAAGGCAATGCCGGAATACAAGGACTATTACAAGCTTTTGGGCGTGGACCGCGGGGCGGGCGTCGAAGACCTTTCCAGGGCGTTCAAGAAACTCGCCCGGCGCTACCACCCGGATCTCCATCCGGGGGACAAAAATGCCGAGGAGAAATTCAAAGAAATCAACGAGGCTTACGAAGTTCTGAAAGACCCTGAAAAGCGCCGGTTGTATGACAGGCTGGGCGCGAACTGGCAGCACGGCCAGCAATTTCAGGGCGAACCGGGTTTCGAGAATGTGCACTTCACCTTCAATGGTAAAAGCTTTGATGGAAGCGGCGGCTTTTCGAATTTTTTTGACACGCTTTTCGGTGGCCCTCAGGGAGGGGGCCAGGGAGGAAATTTCGGCCCGGATCCCTTTGGCGGCTTTTCCGCCAAAAAACGGCGCGGGCGCGATGTGGAGGCCGAGATGGCCTTGAGCCTGGAAGACGCGCAGCAGGGCGGCAAACGCTCCTTTACGTTGCGTATGGAAAATGATCCCCGCACCCTGGAGGTCAATGTGCCTCCCGGAATCCGCGAAGGCGCGAAACTGCGCCTGGCCGGGCAAGGGGGGGCGGCGCCTGACGGCGGGACGCCGGGCGACCTTTTCCTGCGTGTGCGCTATTTGCCGCATTCGGTTTTCGGCATCGACGGAGACAATTTGCTCTGCGATTTGCGGCTCGCGCCGTGGGAGGCAGCCCTGGGCGCCAAGGTTCCCGTGCCCACCCTGGAGGGAAATGTGGAACTCGCCATCCCGCCGGGTTCAAGCTCCGGCCGGAAATTTCGCCTGCGTGCCAAAGGCATGGGTGACGGAGCCAAACGCGGCGACCTGCTGGTGCGGGTGATGGTGGCAATGCCGGCGGAATTGACGGACGAGGAGCAGAAACTCTGGCGGAAACTCGCGGACGTGTCGTTGTTCAGGCCGCGCGAATGACGGCGGCGTTGCAAAATCACCATTCGCGTGGAGGCGCGTTGTTATGGATATAAGCAAATTCACGGACAGGGCGCGCGAGGCCGTGGGCGAAGCCCAAAGCATCGCAGCCGGTATGGGGCACCAGGAAACGGATGCCGAGCATTTGGCGCTCGCCCTGGTCAGGCAGGACGGCGGCATCGTGCCCGGAATTCTGGAACACGCGGGTGTACAGGTAAAAGCCTTTGCCGTTGCCCTGGAAACAGCGCTGAACAAACGGCCGCGCGTTTCCGGCGGCGGCATGGACCCCACCAGGATAACGGTTACGCCGCGTCTGGGCAAGGCCTTGGCGGAAGCCGGAAAGGAAGCCCGCCGCATGAAAGACGAATACGTCAGCGTGGACCATCTCTTCCTCGCTCTTGTCGGTGCGGAGCCGCCTTCCCCCCTGGGGACGGTTTTGAAGGAGTACAACATCAGCCGCGCGGGCTTTGCCAAGGCCATGGAAGAGTTGCGCGGAGGGGCGCGCGTGGTAAGCCCCAATCCCGAAGACGTCTTCGACGCCCTGACCAAGTACGCCAGAGACCTCGTGGAAGCCGCGCGCCAGGGCAAGATGGACCCCGTGATCGGCCGGGAGGCGGAAATACGGCGGGTTATCCGCATTCTTTCGCGGCGCACCAAGAATAACCCGGTGCTCATCGGCGAGGCGGGCGTCGGCAAAACAGCCATTGTGGAAGGGCTGGCCTTTCGCATCGTCAAGGGCGATGTGCCCGAGGGGCTGAAGGGGCGCAAACTTTTCGCCCTGGACATGGGCGCGCTCATTGCCGGGGCGAAATACCGGGGCGATTTTGAGGACCGCCTCAAGGCCGTCCTGAACGACGTGGAGAAAAGCGAATGCCGGATCATCCTCTTTATCGACGAATTGCATACTATTGTGGGCGCGGGCAGAACCGAAGGGGCCATGGATGCGGGCAACCTTCTGAAGCCCATGCTGGCGCGCGGAGAACTGCACTGCATCGGCGCGACTACGGTGGACGAATACCGCAGGCATATCGAGAAAGACCCGGCCCTGGAGCGGCGTTTTCAGCCTGTCATGGTTGATGAGCCCACGCCGGAGGATGCCGTTTCCATCCTGCGCGGCCTGAAAGAACGTTTTGAGGTGCACCACGGCGTGCGCATCAGCGATTCGGCCATTGTGGAGGCGGTCATCCTCTCCCACAGGTATATCTCGGACAGGCAATTGCCCGACAAGGCCATTGACCTCATCGACGAGGCCGCCGCCATGATCCGCACGGAAATTGATTCCCTGCCGGCGGAATTGGATGAGGCGAACCGCAAGGTCATGCAACTGGAAATTGAGCGCGAGGCCCTGCGCAGGGAAAGCGACTCCGCCTCTCGCGAGCGCCTGGATCGGCTGGAAAAGGAACTCGCTGACCTTCGTGAGGGCCAGGCCGCCTTGCGGGCCAGATGGGAGCGGGAAAAAAGCTCCATTGATTCCGTGCGTGAAATCAAGGAGGAAATAGAGCGGACGCGTCTGGCCATAGAGCAGGCGGAACAGGCCTATGACCTCACAAGAGCTGCGGAACTCAAGTATTCAAAATTGCTGGAACTGGGAAAAAAACTGGGCCGGGTTTCCGGCGGGGCCGACGGCCGTGGCGCAGACGGGCCGCGCCTGTTGCGTGAGGAAGTGCGGCCGGACGATGTGGCGGATATCGTGGCCCGCTGGACGGGCATCCCTGTGGCGCGGCTGCTGGAGTCCGAGCGGGAAAAATTGCTCAGGCTCAATGAGGAGCTGCACAAGCGGGTTGTGGGGCAGGACGAGGCCGTCAACGCCGTCGCGGATGCCGTGCTTCGTTCCAGAGCCGGGCTGGCCGACCCGGCGCGGCCGGCGGGCTCCTTCATTTTTCTCGGGCCGACCGGTGTCGGCAAGACGGAGCTTTCCAAAGCGCTGGCCAGCGCGCTTTTTGATACGGAAGACAATATGGTGCGCCTGGATATGAGCGAATATATGGAGAAACATTCCGTTTCGCGCCTCATCGGCGCGCCTCCCGGCTATGTGGGCTATGACGAGGGCGGCCAGCTTACCGAAGCCGTGCGCCGCAAGCCGTATTCGGTCATTCTGTTTGACGAAATTGAAAAGGCGCATCCCGATGTTTTCAATATCCTGCTCCAGATGCTTGATGACGGCAGGTTGACCGATAGTCAGGGGCATACCGTGGATTTTCGCAACTGTATTGTCATTATGACGTCAAATATCGGCTCCATGCGCCTTCTGGACGGCATCAGCCGGGACGGCGGCCTGCGGGACGGCGCGCGCGAGCAGGTGATGGGTGACCTGCGTGCCCACTTCCGGCCGGAATTTTTGAATCGTGTGGACGAAACCGTGCTCTTTCTGCCGCTCAGGCGCGAGCAGATCGAGCATATTGTGGATTTGCAGATCGCCCGTCTGCAAACGCGTCTGGACGACAGAAAGATAGTCCTTGTTCTGTCCGGCGAGGCGCGTTCTTTCATTGCCGAGGCGGCGTATGACCCCGTGTACGGCGCCCGTCCGCTCAAACGCTATGTTCAGCGGAGCATCGAAACGCCCCTTGCTCGCGAACTGCTTGCGGGCAATATACGCGACGGCCGGAATGTGCTCGTGGACGTCAAGGAGGCCGGGCTTGTCTTTACAGTGGAACAATGACGTGATAACATAAAAATGTAAAAATTTCGTTTCAGTTTCGCGTGTTAAGGAGTTGCTATGTTCAATACGGCGGCCCTTGTTCTCGCGGCCGGTAAGGGCACGCGCATGCATTCCGACAGGCCGAAAGTTCTTCAGACCCTTCTCGGCGAATACATGCTTGCCTATGTTCTTGCCGCGCTGCGGCCGCATTTCGGCGAAAATATCCGGATAGTGGCGGGGCATCAGGCGCGGCTGCTGGAAGAGGCTTTTCCCGGTGAACGTTTTGTACTTCAGGCGGAACAGCTCGGCACAGGCCATGCCCTGATGCTGGCCCTTCCCGTTCTGATCGAGGCCGGTTTCCGGCATGTTGTTGTCGTCAACGGCGACGCCCCGCTGCTGGATGCGGAAACGGCACGGAATTTTCTGCAAAAGGCCGAGGGGGCCGACCTGGCCTTTGCCACCCTTGAACTGGATGAGCCGGGTTCTTACGGTCGCGTTGCCCGCGAGGCGGGCAAGCCGCGCGCCATTGTGGAGGCCAGGGACTGCGATCGGGCAATGCTGGCGCGGACTCGTGAAGTCAACGCGGGCCTGTATTTGATCAGCCTGGCCCTGGCAGAGGCCCTTTTGCCCCGTCTGACCAGGGCCAACAACAGCGGCGAATACTATATCACCGACCTCGTGGCTTTGGCCGCCGCCGGTGGTTACGATGTGCGCGCTGTGGAATGTGGGGGGGATGAAAACCTGCTTGGCGTCAACTCCCCGGAGGAGCTTGACAGAATGGAAGAGCGCCTGCGCGGGCGCGTGGCCGCCGAGCTTCTGCGAAGCGGTGTGCTTTTGCACGCTTCGGGCATGGTCCGGGTTTCTCCCTTGGCGCGGATAGAGCCGGGAGCGGAATTGACCGGCCCCTGTGAAATTTTCGGCCAGAGCGTGGTGCAGCGTGGGGCCAGAGTGGCCTCGCACTGCGTTGTGCGCGACAGCGTCATTGAGACAAATGCTGAAGTGCGCCATTTTTCCCATCTGGAAGGCGCGCGGATAGGCGCGGGCGCCGTGGTGGGGCCGTTTGCCCGTCTGCGGCCCGGCGCCGTGCTGGAACCCGCTTCGCGTGCCGGCAATTTTGTGGAAATCAAAAACGCCCGGCTTGGTCAAGGGGCCAAGGCCAATCACCTGACCTACCTGGGCGACGCGGACGTAGGCCCCGGAGCGAACATCGGCGCGGGCACCATTACCTGCAATTACGACGGCCGCCACAAATACAAAACCAGCATCGGCGAAAAGGCGTTTATCGGCAGCAACACGGCCCTGGTCGCCCCGGTCTCTGTCGGCGCGGGCAGCCTTGTGGGGGCCGGCTCCGTTATAACAATGGACGTGCCCGAAGGCGAAATGGCCATTGCCCGCTCCAGGCAGAAAAATCTGCCGAGAAAAAAATCCGGAACCGGCGGATAGCGGTTGCCATTATCCGGCGGGAGTGATATGGGGTAAACCATATGGAAATTCTTGACAAACTTGAACAGCGCATAACGGAACTGCTGGCCGCTTTTGACGGTCTGAAGGCGGAAAATGCCCGTATTCGCGCTGAAGCGACGACGACCGGGGCCGGGATGCGCGAACTGGAAGAGGAAAATCGCCGTTTGCGCGCCTCTCTTGCGCAGGAGGAAGGCAGACGGAGCGAGGCGGTAAAGCGTCTTGACGCGCTGTTGCGCAAAATTGAGGAACACGAGAGCATTGAGTAGATTTTGTGGGTGAAAACATTAACCTTACTGTTCTTGGCCGCGAAGTGGCCTTCAGGGCCGGGGCGGATATGGAACGTGTGCGCAATGCCGCGCGCCTTCTTGAAGAACGGTTTGCCGAGTTGAAATTGCGCGGCGGGCAGAGCAGGGAAGTCCTGCTGATGTATCTGGCCCTTGGATTGGCGGACGATGTGTTGCAATCGCAAGACAAGATGGGCGGCGTGCTGCGGCGCGTCACGGCCATGCTTTCACAGATAGAGAATACGCATTGATGTTGTTCCCCTGGAGTGTACGTGGTTTATGCCTCGGTGCTGACCTGACAAGAGTGTGAAATAAGGGGGCCGTTCCCTGTTTTTGGTGTGCATGCCCGGCCCTGACCGGGGAGCCTGAAAAAAGCATATCGGCGCCCGACCTGGGAAACCAGGCCTTGCACCGCAAGCGTGACACGGCTCTCCGGGGTTATGCGAAAATCCTCACTGTCTTTCCGTTCCGGCTTTGTTGTGCCGGGCGGGGTCTTGACGCGACAGTCTTCAGTCCTTCCCATCGTTGCCGGTTTTTTGCGCCCGCCTGTTTTCCCGCTTGAGCGGGAGTCTTCGGTCAAGGGGCTGGTTTTATTTTTTGCGCTGCCCTGAAGGCCGTTTTTATAAAGCGAGGAATTTTTATGGATATTTTGTTTGTCCTTGCGCCTGTGGCGGGCATTTGCACCGGCCTTGCGGCGGGATATGTCCTGCACAGGAGCGTGGCCGCAAAGCGCGTTGGCGATGCCGACGCCCTGGCCAAACGCATTGTTGAAGAGGCCCGCAAGGAAGCCCAGGCGCAAAAAAAGGAAATTCTGCTCGAAGGGCAGGATGACTTGTTCAATCAGAAGCGTGAACTGGAAAATGAATTCAAGGAACGGGAGCGGGAGGCCAAATCCCGCGAGCGCAAGCTGGAGGAGATGACCGGCCGCCTGGAGGAAAAGCTTGAAAAAGCCACCGAAAAGGAGCGGGATATCCTTCAGACGGAAAAGCAATTGGCCCGCAAGGAGCGGGAACTGGCCGAATCGGAGGAGTTTTTGCAAGCCCGCCTGCAAGAGGAAGAACGGCGTTTGTCCCAGATAGCCGACCTGACGCCGGAAGAAGCCAAGGAGCGCCTTTTTGCCGACATTGAAGCCAAAACGCGTCACGAAGCGGCCCGCATGATACGGCAGATTGAGACCCAGGCCCATGAAAGCTCCGACCGCAAGGCCAAGGAAATACTCTGCAACGTCATTCAGCGGTATGCGGGCGACTATGTGAATGAGCAGACCGTCACGGCCGTGACCCTGCCGAGCGAAGATATGAAAGGCCGCATCATCGGCCGCGAAGGCCGCAATATTCGTGCCCTTGAGGCGGCCACGGGCGTTGATCTGATTATAGACGACACGCCGGAAACGGTCATCCTCTCAGCCTACAGTCCCTTGCGCAGGCAGGTGGCCAAAATGGCCCTGGAGCGCCTGATTCAGGATGGACGCATCCACCCCGCCCGCATTGAGGACATTGTGCAGAAGTGTGAGCAGGAAATGGACGCCAAGGTACGTGAAGTCGGCGAACAGGCCACCTTTGACGCGGGGGTGCACGGCATCCATCCGGAAGTTGTCCGTCTGCTCGGCCAGTTGCGTTACAGAACGTCCTTTACGCAGAATGTGTTGCAGCATTCTCTGGAGGTCTCCGCCCTCTGCGGCATGATGGCGGCGGAACTCGGCATGGATGTGAAAAAAGCCAAGCGCGCCGGTCTGTTGCACGACATAGGCAAAGCTGTGGATCATGAGGTTGAGGGGCCGCACGCCCTCATCGGTGCGGATCTGGCCAAAAAATACAATGAAAATCAGGAAATTATCCACGCCGTGGCCGCCCACCATGAAGATCAGCGGCCTTCAACCGCTCTGGCCGTTCTGGTGCAGGCCGGGGATTCCATATCCGGGGCGCGCCCCGGAGCCCGCAAGGAACTGCTGGAAAATTACGTCAAACGGCTGGAAGATCTTGAAGGCATAGCCACAAGTTTTGACGGGGTGTCCAAAGCTTACGCCATACAGGCCGGGCGGGAAATCCGGGTTATGGTGAACTCCGAAAATGTGGACGATGACGCGACCTACATGCTCTGCAAGGACATCGCCGGAAAAATAGAAAAAGATCTTACCTATCCCGGCCAGATTCGCGTGACCGTCATTCGGGAGCGCAGAGCCGTGGGTTTTGCCAAGTAATGGGCGGCGGGCCGCTGTTTATCCTGGATATGGCGGCCTGCGCGCTGCTGGCCGCCGCCGCCGCCTGCCTCGGCCGCGTTCGTGGCGGGCACGTCAGCGGCGCAGCCGTGTTGGGCTGTCTGGCGGGGTTGAGCCTGCCCCTGCTGCGCGAATGCCTGCTGGGCATGTCCGCCTATGCCCTGGACAGTACGCCGCATCTGGCCGCCGCCGTATTCGGCTCTTTGGCCGGCCTTGCGGCGGCACGCCTGTCGATGCGGTTTCGCGGAGTGTTTTACTGGCTCGACACTTTTGGCCTGGCCCTTGCCGCTCCGGTCTCGGCGGTCAAGGGCGCGGAGGCCGGTTTCGGCCTGACCGGCGCCCTGCTTCTTGGGCTGTTGTCCGGCCTCGCCGGAAGCCTCGCACGGGATATGGCCCTTGGCGATACAGCCCGCGCGGTTGAAGAGCCCCTGTACGCGACGGCCGCCGTTTTGGGCATTTTGCCCGCGCAGGCGCTGCTGTTGTACGGTCTTTGCCGCCCCTGGCAGGCCGCTCTGGCGGGAGCGGCGGTCATAGCCCTGTTGCGTTTTTCGCGCCGCCGGAGCGGAGAAATACTTTAAGAAGCCATCTCATATCAAATTATGAGTGGCTTCCAACGCCGCCCGGCAGGGCGGCCGTTACAATGGGTTCCGCCAGGGCATGGGCTTTACGAAAAAATTTTCTTGACGTCCACCCGCAATACAATAAGAATATGTTCGGAGACGAAATTTTTCCGGCGGCGCATGAACAAATGTTCATATACCCCGGCATGAAATTTATGGAGGATCA
>JAITGC010000045.1 GCA_031280915.1 Desulfovibrio sp.
CGTCGGACCGGCGTCAGGGCTTCGGGCGCAGAAGTCTGGATAGGGTCTTGCAGGTGGCTCGTAAAATGGGTATAGAAAGAGCAACGCTTGAGGTTCGTGCGGACAATTACCCGGCCATATCACTCTATCAGAGCCGCGGATTTGCCAGAGTGGCCGTTCGGCCTCATTATTATTCAGACACCGGGGAAGACGCGCTGATATATGTCTGCCAGTTGTGTTCTTCTGCCGTTGCGGAGGGTCTGTCATGCAAAAAATCATAGCCGCCAATTGGAAAATGTGCAAATTGCGTCAAGAAGCCGGGAAGACGGCTGAGGAACTGTGCGGTGCGCTTGCGGCGGAGCCTCTGTCCGGCAGGCGCGTTGTGATTTTTCCTTCGTTTACCAATATTCCCGATGTGCTGGCCGCCTCCGCCGGGATTTCTTCCGTGTCGGTCGGCGCGCAGAATTTCTATCCCGCTGAAGAAGGCGCATTCACAGGAGAAATATCTCTGGCCATGCTGCGGGATATTGGAGTGACGCAGGTTTTGGCGGGGCATTCGGAACGGCGTCACCTGTTTGGAGAGACAGACGAATTCGTTGCGCGCAAAACAGCCTTTGCTTTGGAGCGGGGTTTTTCCGTTATGCTTTGCATTGGTGAAACGCTGGCTGAGCGCGAGGCAGGCGAACTCGTCAATGTACTCTCCCGTCAGACGGCTTTGCCCCTTGCCAATCTGCCGGCTGATTCCATTTCCCGGTTGACTGTGGCCTATGAGCCTGTTTGGGCTATCGGTACCGGGAAAGTGGCCGGCCCGGCGGAAGTGTTTGAAGCCCATGCCGCCGTGCGTTCGCTTGTGTCGCGGATATTGGGCGACGATGGCGGGCGGGCGGTTCCTATTCTTTATGGAGGCAGCGTCAAACCGGACAATGCGGCGGCGCTTCTTGAGCTTGACAATGTGGACGGTCTTCTGGTAGGAGGAGCGTCTTTGAATATTCAAACTTTTCTGCAAATCATCAGGGCCTGAATTCCGAAAATATCCCCAGATTTCATGTTGGGAACGGCCGGGAGGAAAATGTGCAGACTCTTATTTTGACGCTGCATGTCATAGTATGTGTTTTGCTTGTGATTTTGATTCTGCTTCAGGCCGGCAAGGAAGGTATGGGCGTCATTTTCGGCGGCGGCAACGCGTCTGTTTTCGGCAGTACCGGCGCGGGAGGCATCTTGGTCAAACTGACCACGTTGATGGCGATCATTTTTGTCATTACTTCGTTAAGTTATACCTATGTGACAAGTTCACGCACACAGAACGAATCAGCCGTGCTGAACGTCACGATTGAAGAGTCTGTGCCCGCAGCCCGTCAAGCTCAGGAAAGCGCTCCGTCAATTGTCCCTCCCACAGCGCCGCCGGTGGGAGAAGATAAAAAATCCCAAGGGCAAAACGTCGGACAGCCGCCAGTCATCCGGGACAATGAAAAGCCTGAGTCCGCGCCAAAACAATAGCCGTTTCTTTTTGTATTTTTGGAACGAGCGCGTTCCGGGTTGAAGAATGCGCAAACGGCCTTTCGCCTCAAGGCCTGAATCCGACCTATGTCCGACAATATATTTCATTCAGAAAACAACCCCTTTCGCGGGTTGGACGCAAAGCGTTTTCCGGACGAGGGCAAAAACGCTAAATCCCGGCTCGTCGTGACTCGGCGGCGGGAAGAAAAAACGAGAAAAGACAAAGCGTTTCCGGCGGAAAATTCTGAAAAAACGTCGAATGCTCAGCGGGTGGATGATGATGCCGGTTTGTTCCTTGACGCTGTGGGGCATGTGCGCTCTTTGAGGACAAAAGGCCGTGAAGTTGCTGTTAAACCACCACTGGCCGCCTCTCCAACTTCCGCCGGAGATATCGGGGAAAACGATTTGCGGAAATTTATGGAAGGCGGCCTCGAGTTCGCGCTTTCCTCGACGGATGAATATCTTGAAGGCCATGTTGTGGGTCTTGAACCTCTTATCATGAACAAACTGCGCGCCGGCTCCTTCAGCCCTGAAGCGCATCTGGATTTGCACGGGCTTAACGCCATCCAGGCCTTTGAATCCTTGCGTGGTTTTATTCGCGCCGGTTGGTATAAAGGCATGCGCACAGTATTGGTGGTGCCGGGGAGGGGGCGCAACTCTCCCCAGGGAATGGGGGTACTGCGGGAAAAGCTGCCCAGTTGGTTGACGCAGGAGCCATTTAAACGCGTGGTGCTGGCATTTTGCACAGCGCAGTCACATGACGGCGGTCTTGGCGGCATTTATGTGCTTTTACGCAAATATCGAAAAAAAGGGCGTATTTGCTGGGAAACAATGCCTGCTGACGCCGATTTATATTGAAAAAGGCTTTTGGGGGACAGCCCTTACCTTTGATTGAGGCGATCAAGCAGACGCGTGTAATAGAGATCGTTTTCTTCAAGCTGAATCGAACGCCCGCAGCGCATTTGCGCGCGTAAAATCATAAAACGTAATTTTTGCATCTGCCGCAGCCGTTCTTGCTCATCTTCACATTGTTCCAGCAGTTCAGCCAATCTGCCGATTTCTTTGCGCTCGGCAAGCTCCGGTGGCAAACACCCGGCATTACGCAGAATTTTGTAAGCCATGCGCAATTCCTCGGGCACATGGCTCGTGTCCTCAATTGCCAGAGGTTGGCCGCTTCCGGGCAAATTGTCGAAGTCGCCGTTGAGTTGAGCCTCTTCAATCCGTTTTTCCGCAATGAAATGGATGGCGGAGAATGCATTGAACGCGCCCATCTTTTCCGCTCGTTACGTGGCTGACTCCGGGGCACAACCGGATTCAGCCGTTAGAAGTTTTTTCCATTCCGCAAGAAGCCTGAGCGCCTCCAGGGGACTTATGGCGTCAGGTTCAACTTCTCTGAGTTTACGCAATAGTGGATGCTCAGCGGGTTGCGGTTTTACTTCTCCCATTAGCCCATGCATTCCATCCGGCGCATCAAGGCCGGGCAGTTTCACGGCAAGAGCCGCGACCGTTCTGTGACTTTGTGAGCGTCCACGCTCCAATTGGGCCAAAATTGCTTTCGCCCGCTGTACCACAGGCATGGGCACTCCGGCAAGACGGGCCACTTCAACGCCGTAACTTCTATCTGAAGGACCGGGAACAAGCTTGTGCAAAAATATGATATCGCCGTTGTACTCGCGTATGGCTATATTCATGGTAAAAACATGAGGAATAGCGCCTTCCAGAGCCGTCAACTCATGATAATGCGTTGCGAAAAGCGTCCGTAGCGATCTATTGCGCGGTTTTGTCAATTCTTCCACCACAGCCCAGGCAAGGGCTACTCCGTCATAGGTGCTTGTGCCCCGACCGATTTCGTCCAGGATAATCAGGCTACGAGGGCCTGTTTGGCGCAAAATGCGGGCTGTCTCCATCATCTCAACCATGAAAGTGCTTTGATTTTCCGCTAAATTATCCGAAGCGCCGACACGGGAGAAGAGACGATCCACAATGCCTATGGTCGCTTGCGTGGCGGGCACCATGGAACCCATCTGAGCAAGCAGACAGATGATGGCCACCTGCCTGAGAATCGTGGATTTTCCGGCCATATTCGGGCCTGTGAGCAGACACAGACGGTGTGTATTGTCCAGGGAAAAATTGTTGGGGACAAAAGCGGCGCTGCCCACAATGCTTTCCAACACAGGGTGACGGCCTTCCTGAATGCGAAGATTGACATCTTCGGTGATTACAGGGCGGCTCCAGCCATGTTTTCGGCCGATTTCAGCAAGGCTCTGCCAGTAATCAAATTGCGCCACACAGTCCGCCGCGTGTAAGATTCGTTCGCGCTGCCGTGCCACGTAGTCTCGAACTTCCTGGAAAAGTCTGTATTCCAGGTTGTTGCGGCGTTCAGTGGCGGACAATATCTCTTCTTCCAGTTTTTTCAGGTTTTCCGTTGTATATCGTTCGGCATTGGCCAATGTTTGGCGGCGAGTAAAACGTTCAGGCAGCGCCCGCGCATTGGCGCTTCGGTGTAACTCGTAGTAGTAGCCAAAAACGCGATTATAACCGATTTTCAGCTTACTGACGCCGGTTGTTTTTTGCTCGTCTTCAAGCATTGCTTGAAGTTTTTCTCCGCCATGCTCAATCAGGTCGAGGAGGGCGTCAAGTTCGGCGTGATAGCCTGTTTTAAAGAGGCCCCCTTCCGTGATGGCGGCGGGCGGATTTTCCACAAGCGAGGTGCACAAAAAATTCAGGCAGTCTTCCAACGTGTCCCTGTTGTCGATGAGATGGCTGACGGCCTCCGGCAGGGTCATGGTAGATTCGTATTGATCTTGCGTTGTAAGTTTCGAGGAATGCGCAACCGTTGAATATAGATCGGGAAGGGCGGCCAGTGAGGCGCGCAGAGCGGCAAAATCGTGCGGTGTCGCGCGGTTGAGCGATATTCTGGCGCAAATGCGTTCAAGATCGCCGATTTTTTTCAGTGCGGCGCGCACAGCGGTGCGGGTTGCGTCGTCATCGTGAAAATAGGCGACAGCATCTTGGATTCGAAGTATGGGCGCAAGTTCTCGCCAAGGATGGCGGAGCATATCCTCAAGCAGGCGGGAACCCATAGGCGTAATGGTTTCGTCAAGAGCATGCCTGAGAGTTCCCTTGCCTTTGCGGCCGTTGAGCCGGGCAAAAATCTCCAGGTTCACTTCAGTTACTTCATCAATAATGAGACGGCGCGTCAGATTCAGTATCGCGACAGGCTTCAAATGCCCGGTGACGTTTATCTGTGTTGCATCAAGATACTGCAACAGAGCGCCATATGCCCGCGTCAATGGGGTCTTGTTCTGTAAATCAAGAATTTTTGGATGAACGATCTCCTGCGACTTCAATATCCGCTCGGTTGCGCGTTTGAGGTCAAAATCTCTGAGAGGCCGGCGCAGGAGACGTATCCCTTCCCCATATTGTACCGGGAAGACATATTCTTCGGGGACCAGCAGTTCTTTGGGGGACAGTTTCCGCACCCATTGCCGGAGATCCGTGGAACGCCTGAATTCGATTCCAGTACATTCTCCGGTGGAAATATCGGCATAAATAAGGCCACTGTGGCTGGTTTGCCCATCTTCATAAAGAGCGGCAAGATAATTATGACTTTTAGCGTCAAGAATACTTTCCTCAAGCACGGTGCCGGGAGTAATGACTCTTGTCACCGCTCGCTGCACAAGGCCTTTTGCCTCTTTTGGGTTTTCCGTTTGATCGCAGATTGCGACACTGTGGCCTTTATTGATAAGTTCGGCGATATATCCTTGCGCCGAATGCCACGGCACTCCGCACATGGGTATCGGTTCCGGGTCATTTTTGTTTCTTGTGGTCAGTGTAATCTGCAATTCGCGGGCCGCCGTGACGGCATCATCAAAGAAGAGTTCGTAAAAATCCCCCATGCGGTAGAACAGGAGCGCGTCAGGATGCTCTGCTTTGATACGCTTGTATTGCGCGAACATGGGGGTTGTTTTGGAAGGGTCGGACATGATGGGGACCCCTGAACGGCGGTATTATCTTGTATGGTTTCAATGGTTTTTTGCGCCGCTGTGTGTTACCAGCGGCGCAAAAAAGAATGTGCGCGTATGACAGGCGCTGTCAGCCGTGGATGTCGGTGAGAGCAATGCGACATTGGCTGTGGTGCGCAGGCGCGAGCTGAACAGCTTATCCTTTGTCAGGATCAGGCGCGGTTATATCTTCCGGTCGGTTGGCGGCATTTTCCCCGGCCTTATGGAAGTATGTCGCGCGGCTGGATGCCTCTCCGAGTTGCTTCCGCATCTTTTCCACCTCACGCTCCAAATTTCCAATGCGCCACTTGCTTTTCATCAGTTTCGCGGAAAGATGCACTTTGTCCCAGACAAGAAAGCTAAGAGCAAGAATGGCGCCGAGAAAAAACGCGGTAAGTATGACGAAATAAAATGGAAGCGGAATTGAGGATTTAGCCGGGATGAAAAAGAGATTCAGGCTAAGCTCTAAATTCTGGGAAAGCGCGTTCTGGTTCTGAAAAAAGAAAACCAAGGCCAGAAAAACAGACAGAACGAGTAACAACACCTTGAGATAGCGCATGAAAGGCTCCTTGGCTATACAGTTGACATGAATATAAATACATTTGGTTTTTATATGAAAAAGCGGCGAAGTGCCATATATGTCCGTTGCAGATGTTCCGGGATGGTGCGTGTTTCACCGCATACGGCCATAAACGAGGAATCTCCGTTCCAGCGCGGCACCAGATGAAAGTGCAAATGTTCCCGTATGCCGGCCCCAGCCGCTTGGCCGATGTTCAGCCCGATATTTATGCCTTCACAGAGGAAATGTTTTTTGAGGATGCCTGTACAGCGCTTGAGCGTCTCCATGATTTCCGTGCTTTCATCGCGGCTGAGTTCATCCAGTTCCATGACGTGACGGTATGGGCAGACCATGATGTGTCCGCTATTATAAGGATATTTATTCATGATTACAAAAGAGACGCGGTTGCGCGACAATACCAGACGTTCCCCGTCTTCCTCTCCGGTCGGCGGAAGACAGAAAACGCAACTGTCGGGTTTGGAACCCAGGATATATTCTATGCGCCACGGGGCCCAAAGTTGTTTCATGATTTCCAATCATACACCCTTGAGAAAGGGCTAGCAAGAGGGCGCCCAAAGAAATTTTTACAAATGTCCTATCGGCTGTGGATTATAACGCGTCTGGCAAGTATTCACCTTTATAAAAAAATGATGTATCTTGAACGGAGGATTTACTAACCATATAAATTAAACGGAGGGAAGCCATGCCTCTTGTAGGGCCCAGGGAAATGTTCGCGGCCGCTTACACCGGACAATACGCTGTGGGGGCGTTTAACGTGAACAATATGGAAATCGTGCAGGGCATTATGCGTGCGGCATCTGAGGAAAAATCGCCCGTGATCCTCCAGGTGTCCGCCGGCGCCCGAAAGTATGCCGGACAGGCGTATATCATGAAACTCGTCGAGGCCGCTCTTTCCGAAGACCCGACCGTGCCCGTTGTGGTGCATCTTGACCACGGCCCCAGTTTCGAGATGTGCCGTGACTGCATTGACGGCGGATTCACCTCCGTCATGATCGACGGCTCTCATTTGTCCTATGAGGAAAATGTGGCGCTGACGAAAAAGGTTGTGGATTACGCCCATGCGAGAAATGTCTGGGTAGAGGCGGAGCTTGGCAAGCTGGCCGGGGTGGAGGAGCATGTGCAGTCAGACGAGCATGTTTACACCGACCCGGACCAGGCTGTCGATTTTGTGGGGAAAACCGGGTGTGATTCTCTGGCCATCGCCATCGGCACAAGCCACGGAGCATACAAATTCAAGGGTGACGCAAAATTGGACTTTGAGCGGCTTGAGGTCATCAGCGGCAAATTGCCCGGTTATCCGCTGGTTTTACACGGCGCATCCAGCGTGCCGCAAGATATTGTCGCCCTTTGCAATAACTATGGCGGCCAGGTCGGAGGAGCGAAAGGCGTGCCGGAAGAAATGCTGCGCAAGGCGGCCGTCATGGGCGTATGCAAAATCAATGTGGATACGGATATTCGCTTGGCGCTCACGGCTTCCATACGGCGGTTTATGACGGAATGCCCCGATCAGTTTGACCCGAGGTCGTACCTGACTCCGGCCAGGGATGCTGTCAAAAATATGGTGAAGCATAAGATTCACAATGTCATGGGGTCTTCCGGCAAAGCCTGATATTTTATCTGCGCGCCATGACAATTTCGGATCGAAGTTTTTTACTCGCGCATGCCGTGATGGAAAGTTTGCGCTGGAATATCACCGGACGCCAGAGTATTTACACCCTGAAAAAGTGTAAATGCTCTGGCGGAGGAAACCGCTGTCCATGCGTAAGGCGCAAGCGGAATTCACTTCCGCCGCTCACGCAGAACGTGGCGTTTCAAAGCTGATCTGCCCCAGAGGACATGCAACTGGATGGACAAACAAATGAAAATAGGCATAAACGGTTTCGGCAGAATCGGCCGTTGTCTTCTCAGACTTCTCGCGGATTCCCAGGATGTCGGGATTGCGGCCATCAACGCGCGTGCGGACAACGCGGCGTTGGCATACCTGTTCAAATATGATTCCACGTACGGCGTCTTTCAGGGCAGTGTGGAACATGATGAAGACGGTCTGGTCATCAACGGGCGCAAGATTGCCGTGACACGTTGCAGGGCGGGGGAATGGCAGTGGGAGAGACTCGGCATTCCTCTGGTTGTGGAAAGCACCGGCACCATAAAGGACAGGGCCGGTCTGGCCCAGCATCTTGCCTGTGGCGCGAGAAAGGTCGTTATCTCCGCGCCGGCGGCAGACGCGGACGTTATGATAGTGATGGGCGTGAACCATGATATGTATGACGGGACGCAGCACGAAATTATTTCAGCCGCTTCCTGTACAACCAACTGCCTTGCACCGCCGGTAAAAGTGTTGCATGAGCATTTCAGAATACGCCACGGCCTGATGACCACCATACATTCCTTTACCATGAGTCAGCGCATTCTCGACGGCACTCATAAAGACTGGCGACGCGGCCGTACAGCCATGTCCTCAATGGTTCCCTCAAGCACGGGCGCGGCGAAGGCCGTCGGACGCGTAATTCCGGAATTGGACGGAAAACTGAACGGCATGTCCGTGCGCGTGCCCACCATCAATTGCTCCCTTGTGGACTTGACGTGTGAAGTGGAAAAGGCCTGCGACGCGGTTGCCGTCAATAAAGTTCTCAAGGCCGCCAGCGAGGGAGCGCTCAGGGAATATATGGGCGTTACCGGTGAACCGCTTGTCTCCATCGACTTCAAGGGCAGTACATATGGCGGCGTGGTGGACGCTCTGTCAACGCAGGTTCTGGACGGAACGATGGTGAAGCTGCTTATCTGGTATGACAATGAAGCTGGCTTCACCAATCAGCTTGCCCGCCTGGTGCGCATGGTCGCCAAAGATTTTCACTGAATTCAGAATCCTTTTTTTTAAAAAAAGCCCGTCGCTCAAGGCGGGTTTTTTTTGTTGGGGCTTGTCCATAAGGCGGCAAATTTTGCCGCCCGCATCGCTGAAGCTGGACATATTCGCATTGTTGAGTAAAAAAATTAGAAATATCAACATAATGAAACTAGGAAAAATTTTCCGCCCAGTCTAATGAAGCCCTGTTTTTTGTCGATATTATTCACTGAGAGGCGGAAGACGCATGGATGCGTCAGCATTGGGCGCCGCCTGGAACATACAAGCATTCATGGAGGAATGTTATGTATATCAACAACAATCAGATGGCCTTGAATGTGGGCAACACGCTCGCGAACCACTATTCGAATCTGCAAACCTCAACCCGGCGCCTGTCTTCGGGCCTGCGTGTCAATTCCGCCGCTGACGACGCGGCGGGGCTTGCCATTCGCGAACTGATGCGCGCGGACATCGCCGCTCTGAATCAGGGCGTGCGCAACGCCAATGACGCTATCTCCCTCATTCAGACGGCGGACGGCGCTCTGGGCGTCATAGACGAAAAGCTGATCCGCATGAAAGAGCTTGCCGAGCAGGCCGCCACCGGCACTTACGATTCCACGCAGCGGTTGATGATTGAGTCCGAATATCAGGCCATGGCCTCGGAAATTACCCGTATCGCCAACGCCACGGACTTTAACGGCATCTATCTGCTCAACGGCAACCTGTCCAGTGACGACCATAACGGCGCCGGACTCAAGTCTACAGGGAAATTGAAGGTGCACTTCGGTTCAGGCAACGATTCGGCGGAAGATTATTACTACATCCAAATCGGCACAGCCACGGCTTCCGCCCTGGGTTTGGGCACCGGCGCGGCGCAAGGCAGCAAGGGTTACAGTATTTCCACACAGCAGGCAGCGCAGGAGGCTCTTGCGGCCATCAATCAGGCCGTGATTTCCAAAGACAAAATACGGGCCAATCTCGGCGCCATGCAGAATCGTTTGGAAAATACCATCTCCAATCTGACGACGCAGGCGGAAAATCTGCAAGCTGCGGAATCGCGCATTTCTGACGTGGATGTCGCGGCGGAAATGACGCAATTTGTCCGTAACCAGATACTCACGCAGTCCGCTGTGGCCATGCTTTCGCAGGCAAATTCAATGCCGCGGCTGGCTTTGAGCCTCATTGGAGGATAACAGATTCTTGGGCGGAAGCAAGCCCGTGTTGTCTCATAACATTCTTAATTAATTTAATTTTCACAAAACAAGGCCGGTTTGTTTTCGCAAACCGGCCTTGTTTTGTTGTACTTCGTCGATTTTTTGACAAAAAGTTGGCACGAATCCTGCTTGTGTGGGGCATGGAGATAGTGAACAGACGTAATCAGGCAAAAATTTCCCTCATGGCGCTCCTTGTGGAGGGAAAAAGGCTGGAGGCCGCGTCACGGGAATTGTTTGTAAAATAATTCCAAGACGTGATTTTGATAACCGCAAAACCGCGCAGGCGGAACAAACGGCGGCAGTCCGCACGGATGCGGACGGGCATAGTGCCCCGCCGGGCAGACAAAGCATTCAAGGAGGAATGTCATGTATATCAATCACAATCAAATGGCCCTCACGGTGGCCAATACCCTGACGAAGCATTATGCCAATTTGTCCACGTCAACCCAGCGCCTGTCTTCGGGCCTGCGTATCAATTCCGCCGCTGACGACGCGGCGGGGCTTGCCATTCGCGAACTGATGCGCGCGGACATCGCCGCTCTGAATCAGGGCGTGCGCAACGCCAATGACGCCATCTCTCTCATCCAGACGGCGGACGGCGCTCTGGGCGTCATAGACGAAAAGCTGATCCGCATGAAAGAGCTGGCCGAACAGGCCGCCACCGGCACTTACGATTCCACGCAGCGGCTGATGATTGAGTCCGAATATCAGGCTATGGCTTCGGAAATCACCCGTATCGCCAATGCCACGGACTTCAACGGCATTCATCTGCTTAACGGCAATCTCTCCAGCGACACCCATGATGGCTCCAAACTCACGTCCACGGGCAAGCTGAAGGTGCACTTCGGTTCAGGCAACGATTCGGCGGAAGATTACTACTACATCCAGATTGGCAACTCCACGGCTTCCGCCCTGGGCTTGGGCAACGCTTCGGCGCAGGATGCCGGTTACAGCATTTCCACGCAAAAGGCCGCTCAGGAAGCCCTTGTGGCCATCAACGACGCCATTGTCTCCAAGGACAAGATACGCGCGCACCTTGGCGCCCTGCAGAATCGTCTGGAAAACACCATCTCCAACCTGACCATCCAGGCGGAAAATTTGCAAGCCGCGGAATCGCGCATCTCCGACGTGGATGTGGCCCACGAAATGACACAGTTCGTTCGTAATCAGATACTCACTCAGGCCGCTGTGGCCATGCTTTCTCAGGCCAACAGCATGCCGCGTATGGCTTTGCAGCTTATCGGCGGCTAAAAACGGGCTTGAGGCGCGCTCCCTGACGCGTAAAAGCACATATTCCCGAAGGAGGCGACTCCTTCGGGAATATTTTTTGCCATAGAGTGGTTTGACATTGAAAATGTTTGACCGCGCCACGAAATGCCTGCAAGGCGAACCTGCTTCGCCGCCAGGCAAGCGTTTCAAAGTGAAAATGCCACAGTGGCCGATTCATGGCATGACTTGCGGCCGGGCCGGAGCATTTTCGTGAAAGCTGTCTTGACAAGATCTTGAGAACTTCTGGAACAGGCTTGAAAAAATGAAAGAATTATTGACAAAAAATCCGCGTGTGGTATATTCGCATTAAAGAAGAAGTCGTCCCCGGCCGATTTTTAAGGGTGAGGGCATGGGGGGCGTTACAGAACATCATGAAATTTTATGAGCGGGCGGTTCGCCCTCGGGGAGGCGACATGGGAACAGGGATATTTCCGGAGCGGCGGACTGGAGGAAGTAATGGCATCATTTTTGCATCTCTCTCTCTCTCTCTCTCTCTCCGTCTTTTTAGGCGCATAGGGCGGCTCGCGGGCTTTTTGCCCCTGCTGGTTCCGCTTCTCGCGTCGCTTCCGGCGGCGGCCCAGACCATCAACATCAGCAGCGGCGTCTTCAACAGCGCCCGCCACGGCAACAGCAGCAATCCGGACGGGACGCTGTACAATCTCGCTCCGGTCAACAATACCCTGAACCTTTCCGGCAGCGCTCAGGTGGACATCCCCGGCCATCTTTACGGCGGCCGTGCCGACACCGGCGACGTCACCGCCAATACCGTGACCGCCTCGGACAGCGCCAGATTTTACGCCATTCACGGCGGCTATGCCGACACCGGCGACGTTACGCGCAACACCGTCATCATCGGCGACCAAGTCCAAGGCTCCATTGTTTGGGGCGGCTTTACCTTCTTCGGCGACGCCGCGCAGAACGCCGTCACCATCGGCGGCGAGGCGATAATCAGCAGCAGCGTATATGGCGGTTACCTGGATGGTACCGGCGTCGGCAACGTCAGGGGCAACAGCGTCTTTGTCGGCGGCCGCGCCACCGTCGGCGTCGTTGTCCTTGGGGGCTATAATTTTGGAACAGGCTCCGCCACGAACAACAGCGTCTTTGTCGGCGAAAACGCCGCCGCCGTCCATGCTGTGGGCGGCCAGAGCACCACCGGCGGCGACGCCACGGACAATACCGTGAGTATCGGCGGCGGCGCCCGAATATCGGGATCGGTGCGCGGCGGTATGACTGGCTCCGGTAATAACGCCATCCGCAATACGGTGAATATTTCCGGCGCGCCCGACCTGACCACGGCGGCCCTGTACGGCGGCTTTGGCGGAACGGACTTTTTCAGCGGCAACACCCTCCACCTGCGCGTTCCGTCCCGCCTGAACGCGGCTTCGGCGCAGAATTTCGAACACTACAATTTTTACCTGCCCTCCACCGCGCACAGCGGCGACATCCTTCTCCAACTCAGCGGCGCGGCTGATCTCACGGACGGCGGCGCCCGCCGAAGCGCGGTCAACGTGCGTTTTCTGGATCCGGCGGCCGCGCCCGACTTGCGGTCCGGCGATTATATCGCGCTCATCGACGCCTCCGGGGGCATAACCGGCGCTCCGGCCAACAGCGCGTCCACGGCCGTGGGCGTCACCCGGAGCTATACCTTCACCCTCGGCGTCTTCGGCAACCAGCTCCGGGCCTCCCTGGCCTCCGCCTCGGTCACTCCCGGCGCCGAAGCCCTGAGTCAGGGCATGGCCGCGTCCGTGGCCGCCCTCAATCAGGGGGCGGACCTGCTGGCCGCCACCCTGCCCAAAATCGCCCGCGAGCCGGGCTGGCATGTTTTCGGCGACATCGCCGGGGGCAAATCTCGTTACGATGCCGGCGCGGATGTGGACGTCTCCGGCCTGTCCCTGATTTCCGGGGTCTCCCGGGGCTTTGACCTCAAGCCCGGCACGCTTGTGTTCGGCGGCTTCTTTGAATACGGCAACGGCGCCTATGTTTCGCGCAACTCCTTTGCCGACGCGCCTTCGGTCACGGGCGAGGGAACAAGCCGCCATTACGGCGGCGGCCTTCTGGGGCGCTTCGAGACGCCGTTTCTTTCCGGAGTGGCCTACCTGGAAGGCTCGGGCCGCATGGGCCATACGGATGTCTGGTTCTCCAGCGACGACCTGCGTGATTCCTCCGGCCGGGCGGCTTCTTACGAGTCCGGAGCGACCTATTACGGCGTCCACGCCGGGCTGGGCCATATCTGGAACATTGTGGAGAACGGCGCCCTTGATCTTTACGGCAAATACCTCTGGATCCGCCGGGAGAGCAATGACGTGACCCTCTCCACGGGCGACGAAATTGAATTCGGGGCGCTGGATTCCCGGCGTCTGCGGTTGGGCGCGCGTTATTCCCACGCGGTAAGCCCCCGTTTCGCCCCCTACGTCGGGGCGGCCTGGGAGCACGAGTTTGACGGCCGCGCCCGCGCGACAACCGCCGGTCTGGACATTCCCTCGTCCTCCACGCGCGGGGACACGGGCATTGGCGAGGCGGGCTTTGTCTTCAGGCCGTCCGACGCGCTCCCCCTCAGCCTTGACCTGGGCGTCCAGGGCTACGCGGGAAAACGCGAAGGGGTGAGCGGCAGTCTGTATGTGAAGTACGAGTTTTAGAGCAATTTCACTTTGAAATTGCCCTAGGCAAGGGCTGTCAGATCGTAGACCGAGCTTTCAACAATATCGCACTCCCGCATGGCGCCCGGAGTGACTCCTGGGCCGCTGACATAAGTAATGCCGTCCACCTCCGGCGCCTGAAACCACACACGCCCGATGTGCAGTCCCGGCCACTCCGGATGCGCGGCGTCAACCAGCACAGGCAGACGTTTGCCGACGTAAGACGCGAGACATGCTTCGCTGATCCCGGTTTGAATGTTCATGAGAGTTTCTTTGCGGCGCTCTTTGATTTCATTCGGAACTTGATCCGGCAGAGTGGCCGCCTTTGTTCCTTCTTCGGCCTGATAGGCGAACACCCCCACATGCTGGAAGCGTGTTTCTTCCACAAAACGGCAGAGATAGTCAAAATGCGCTTCTGTTTCACCGGGATAACCTACAATAAATGTCGTCCGCAGAGCGGCTTCAGGCAGTATGCCGCGCACGACGTCAAGTATGCGTTTCGGATCGCGCGCAAAGGGACGGCCCATTCGCGCAAGGATTTCAGGGTGCGCGTGTTGCAGGGGAATGTCCAGATACGGGAGTAATGGCGGGCCGGTTTCTTTAATGAAGGAAAGCAGGGCCGGGGTGATGCCGGCCGGATACAAATAGAGCAGGCGCAGCCAGACAAGGCCGTCCAACCGCACAAGGTCTTCCAGCAGAGGGAGGAGGCCGTGTCTGAGCCCCAGATCAATCCCCCAGTCGGTGCTGTCTTGCGCTACCAGAGCCAGTTCTTTTACGCCTTCCTCAAGGAGCGCCTTGGCCTCTTTGAGGATGTTCGCCGCCTCGACGGACTTTAGAGTACCCCGTATGGAGGGGATAGTGCAAAAAGCGCACCGATGGCGGCACCCTTCCGCAATTTTCAGCCATGCGTATGATGGGCCTGTGGAAAGCAGACGTCCTCCGGCCTTCGAAGAAGGCATCCAGGGCAGACCAAGGGCACGGGCAAGTATGGCCGGCCATATCTCACGCGAGGCCGTCGGCAGCCAGACATCCACTTCAGGCAAATCTTTGGCCAGTGTTTCCGCCCCATAGCGGCCGACCATGCAGCCCGCCACCGCAAGCAGGGGCTTTCTTTTACAATGGGCTACGGCGCTAACGGCATCCAGCACGGCCCGAACAGATTCACGCACGGCCGGCGAGATGAAGCCGCAGGTATTTATGAAAACAAGACGCGCCCTGCTGATGTGCCGTACGCTTTTAACGGAAACAGGCAGAGAGCCGAGCAGATGTTCGCTGTCCACGCGGTTTTTGGGGCAGCCGAGGGAGAGGCTCCAGACTGCCAAGGAACGGGATGTGCGGTTCGTCACGTTTTTCTCGGGACACAGGTTAAAAATTTGCCCGCCAATACATCTGGAGCATGTTCATTTTGAAAGGCTGCCCTTGCGCCCACCAGAGCAATTTCAACATGAAATTACCCTAAAAGGGCAGCCGCAAAAAACGCAGGCTGGCCGGCTGAATATAGAGCAATTGATCTTTATTTACCTTTTTCTGACAGGTGACAAAGCTTTCTTTACGTATGTTGAGTATAGCCTCGGCTTCATGGCTGCAATCAAAGAGGTGAAGAATCATGTCGTCCATGCGGTCGGCCGTTGTCCAGTGGCGATTGGCTGGCGGAGATTCAGGTTTCAGGCTGCGCAGAAAACGCAAAACAATGGCCCGAGGGCCGTCGCCGGTAAGCCAGGCTTGACAGACGCCCCACAGATCGGCAGGCGAGGGCGTGTCGTCTTCGATGAAGGGTGTATGAATTACCAGAGGAAATTTTTTGCGGGCCGTGGCCAGAAGATCATCCACCAGATCGAAATAGTCCGTGTTCTGCTCCAGAACATCCCGCAACATGCTGGGCTTTGCCGCGAGGGAAATCAGGGTTTCGTTGAGCAGATCGCGCGCTTTCAGCGTACGGATGCCGTGGGTCAGGCGCAAGGCGTTGAGAACAGCGTATATGGCGCAAAATGTATCCAGTTTTCCCTGGTAAAAGGGTTTCAGCATATTTTTTCCTCTTGCCGGCAGTTATGCCCGCAAGCGTGTTTCCGGTCAAGACGGCGTGACATATGATGACAACAGCGGAAAATTTGTCTATAATTTTTTCGCTGCAACTCATGAAAACATTAAAAAAATTTCTGAAAATTTTCCAACACACATACTTTTAAATTTTTTCTCAACGATTAATGGGAGTTGGATGAAAGATAAGAAAATATGGGCCAGTCTGCATCCATTTTTTGAACAGGGGCCGGCCCTGGGACGCAAAGAAGCCAATCGGCATTTTCTCGTCGCTCTCATCAGGGCCGAATTTTTTGAAAGCTGTCATTTTTTTTTGCCGCATCCCGGCGCCTGCGCCCAGTTGGAAAAGGAACTGCGCGGATTGTTTCCCGAAATGTGGGCGGAAGGGCGCTTCGTTTTGCGTCTGCATCGGGATTTTGCGGAGGCGCTGCAACAGCATGTTTACTATTGTCTGCATCTGTCCGATCCCTTTCTACATTTCACTGACGCCATTTGTCTGCGCAATGCCTTCAGTTCCCGCATATTTCCCGTTACAGCCCCGACGCATTCTCTGAGTTATGTCGAATATGGCGGATATTTTCTGAATCATGCATGGGCGGGCGTTACAGTGCGTGACGCGGTTGTCGGTACATCCGTATGTGGCCGGCAGGCCGTGTCGGCCTATTATGATCGTCTGCGTCGCGCCTATGGTCTGGATGAAAAAAAGTTCAGAACGCCTTCAGTGCGCTGCGTTCCTTTGGGGGTAGAACCGCAACTCATGCCGTCTCCGGAGGAGAAGGACGAACTGGGACGCTGTTGCCGCGCTCGGTACGGTCTGGGAGACAAAATCGTCTTTTTGCTCTTTGCGCGCATCTCTTATCAGTCAAAAATGGATTTGCTGCCCCTGCTGCGGGCCTGTAAGCGCGCGGAAGAGGCTGGATTGCGACCGGAAGACTATTGCCTGCTGATCGCGGGCTGGATTGACGAAGACGACAATTTCGATCAGGAAATAGCGCGGCTGGCCGCCAATTTGGGCATAGACTGCCGCGTGGCTCCGAGGCCCGACGATGCCGCCCGCAAGGCGCTGTATGCCGCCGCCGATATTTTTCTCTCGCCTGCGGACAACCTGCAGGAAACCTTTGGCCTGTCCATTCTGGAAGCCGCTCTCTCCAGTCTGCCGGTTGTGGCGTCCAATTTTGACGGATACAGGGATCTGGTAGACGATGGGGAAAACGGCATTCTCGCGCCTGTGACCGGCCCGGAGGAAACACAGGGTACGGATTGTCTCGCCCGCATTGTTCCGGCTGCGGAATATCATCTTCTTCTGGCCCAACAGAGCGCCGTTGACGTCAAGGCTTTCGGCGAAGCCATGTATCGTCTCGCCGCCGACAAAGCCTTGCGGCTGAAGATGGGCCGGGCCGGGCGGCAGCGCGTTCTTGCCGGATATACCTGGCGGCATGTTGTGAACCGTTATCTGGATTTATGGGCCGAGTTGAATGAAAGACCGTGCGATTTGCCGGACAATATCGCCTTGCGTCCGCGCGATGCGGTATTTCATCCGGCCAATCCGTCCTATATGGACGTTTTTGGCCGCTATTACACACAGCGGATTGACGACCCCGCCCTTCAGGATAAAAAGCTTGTCTGGAGCAGGGCTGGCAGAGCCGTCTACAGCGGCAGGGATTTTCCTGTCATCTACCGTTTGACGGAAAGGCGGATTAGTCCGGAAAAATTGAAAAAAATGCTTTTTATGGCGAGGCGTCCGATTACCGTGGCGGACTTGCGCGGGCATTGCCGCAACCCCTTGCCGTGTGGTGCGCCCGAAGATCAGGATTTTGTTCTGCTTTGGGCATTAAAACACGATTTTTTGGAATTTTTCGTACAATAGTCCTGCGCCAATCAGGCGGAGCGGTCTTCATCAATCGGTCATTGGCCGATTGATGACATGAGTTGTACTGAATTTTGCCCGGAGTGCCCTGGCCTTGTCTCCGAAACGACAGAGACGTATTCTGGTTTACAAACACTATGTCTGTGCTTATAAGTTTTTTGTCGTTGTCCTTGTAAACCTGTTCGAACTGGTGAATTGACCATGCAGATACTTGCCGCACCACAGGAATTGAGCGAACAATGCCTTGACTGGCTCGCCGGCGGACGCACTGTGGCCCTTGTTCCCACAATGGGCTATTATCATGCCGGGCATGAAGATCTGATGCGCCACGCCAGAGGCATTGCCGAGCGTCTTGTCGTCAGCCTTTTTGTCAATCCGGCCCAGTTCGGCCCTGGGGAAGATTTGGATGCCTATCCCAGAGACGCCGGGCGGGATGCGGCTGTCGCCGAGGCATGCGGCGCGGATGTGCTGTTTATGCCAAAGGCTGACGCTATGTATGCGCCGTATCACGGAACATGGGTCGATGCCCCCGACATGGCGAAAAAGCTTTGCGGACGAAGCCGTCCTTTGCATTTTCGCGGTGTTTGCACTGTGGTGCTGAAGCTTTTTCTGCTCAGCAGGGCCAATGTGGCTGTATTTGGAAACAAGGATTGGCAGCAGCAGGCCATTATCCGCCGAATGGCGCGTGATCTCAATGTGCCGATACGCATTGAAACCCGCCCCATTGTACGAGAAGCCGACGGATTGGCTCTGTCTTCGCGCAATGTCTACCTCACGCCGGAAGAGCGCGCTCAGGCTCCGGAAATATGTCGTGGGCTGTCTTACGCGCGGGAGATGGTGAACTGCGGCGAAAAAGACGCGACGCTGCTACGGAAGGCCGTCCTGGGGCGTTGGGCGGAACGCTTGCCCCTGGGGCGGCTTGACTACATTGAGATAGTGCATCCTGAAACGCTGGAGCCGGTGTCCCGCGTGGATAGCCCCGCGCTGATGGCGTGCGCCGTACGCTTGGGGAAAGCGCGGCTCATCGACAATATCCTGCTGTTTCCCTGAAAACCGGCAGCGCATTGCCATGACAACAATTATATCAAGGAGAATTCAATGCTGACCAAGGGCAAATATTTTTTCACCTCGGAATCCGTTACCGAAGGCCATCCCGACAAAGTGGCCGACCAGATTTCAGACGCCGTGCTGGATACGCTTTTAGCCCAGGATCCGGACGCCCATGTGGCCTGCGAAACCCTCGTCACCACAGGCATGGCGGTCATTGCCGGTGAGATCAGTACGCGCGGTTACGCTGATTTGCCGGCTGTGGTGCGTGAAACCATTAAAAATATCGGCTATAACAGCTCTGAAATGGGCTTTGATTGGCAAACCTGCGCCGTTATTTCCTCTATCGATCACCAATCTCCTGATATTGCCCAGGGGGTTTTGCGTGGGAACCCCGAAGATCAGGGCGCCGGAGATCAGGGAATGATGTTCGGCTATGCCTGCAACGAGACGGCCACACTGATGCCTGCTCCGATTTACTGGGCGCATCAGCTTTCACAGCGTCTTGCGGCGGCGCGCAAGAACGGGCTGGTTGATTTTTTCCGACCGGATGGCAAAACTCAGGTTTCTTTTGAATATCAGGACGGCAAGCCTGTGCGTATTAACAACGTGGTTGTTTCCACGCAGCACAGTCCTTCCGCCGGGCCGAACGATGTGGCCGAGGCGGTAAAAAAATACGTTATCCGGCCGGTTCTGGAACCTTCAGGCTATTTTGACGAAAAAGCCTGCGAAATCTTCATCAATACCACAGGGCGTTTTGTGGTGGGCGGCCCCATGGGCGACTGTGGGCTTACCGGTCGCAAAATTATCCAAGATACTTACGGGGGTAGCGGCCATCACGGCGGCGGCGCCTTTTCCGGCAAGGATCCTTCCAAAGTGGACCGTTCCGGGGCATACATGGGGCGCTATATCGCCAAAAATGTGGTGGCCTCCGGCCTCGCACCGGTGTGCGAAGTACAGATAGCCTATTGCATCGGCGTTGCCCAGCCGGTCAGCGTGTTGGTTTCCTCACAGGGCACTTCGGATATTCCTGATGAAATTTTGACCCGCGCTGTGCGGGAGGTTTTTGACCTGCGGCCCTATTTCATCACCAAACGTCTTGCCCTGAAACGCCCGATTTATCAAAAGACTTCCGTTTATGGACATTTTGGCCGGGAGTTGCCGGAATTCACCTGGGAGATGACGGACGCCGCGGCCGATTTACGTACAGCGGCCAAGGCCTGAAACACATTCTTTATTACGCCGTCGGGTGATACAGCCGGCGTAAAAGCGGGGAACAGGGAATGTCCGGCAACAGCTTCGGGCGGTTATTGCGTCTGACCAGCTTTGGGGAGTCTCATGGTTTTGGTGTGGGAGGCATGCTTGATGGTTGCCCAGCCGGACTTGAACTTTCCGAGGCCGATATTCAGGCGGCGCTTGACCAGCGCAAGCCGGGGCAAGGGCCGACAGCAACAAAACGTAAAGAGGCTGACAAGGTACGGCTGCTTTCCGGCGTTTTTGAGGGGATGACCACAGGAACGCCCATTGCCTTTTATGTGGCGAACGAGGATCAGCGGTCGCGCGATTATGGTGAATTGGCGGATGTATTCCGCCCCGGCCACGCCGACTGGACGTATTTTCAAAAATTCGGCGGCATCCGTGATTACCGCGGCGGCGGCAGAGCATCGGCCCGTGAAACCATAGCCCGCGTCGCGGCGGGGGCTATCGCCAAAAAAATTTTGTGGCGGTGCGGGGTCGTCATCCAGGCGGGCTGTGTCGAATTGGGGGGTATCGCCGCCCCGGAAGCGGCGGATTTGACGGACGCCCCCATGCGTCCCTATTTCGCGCCTTCGGAGAGGATGGTCGCCCTGTGGGATGCCCGTGTGGAAGAAGCTCGCGCGGCCGGCGACACCTTGGGCGGCATTGTGGCCGTTGTGGTCAAGAATGTGCCCGCCGGTTTGGGAGAGCCTGTCTTTGACAAACTTGACGCCGTGCTGGCCCATGCCCTTATGAGTGTCGGGGCGGTGAAGGGCGTGGAAGTGGGGGACGGCTTTGCTGCGGCCCGCCTCACAGGCGCGCGGAACAACGATCCGCTTTTGCCCGGCGGACAATTCGCTTCGAATCATGCGGGAGGCATCCTGGGCGGAATATCCAGCGGACAGGATATTGTGCTGCGCGCGGCCGTCAAGCCCATAGCTTCAATCGCGCAAAAACAGCGCACTGTGGATAAAGACGGCCGCCCAAGGGAAATCCTGATCAGCGGACGCCATGATCTTTCCGCCATCCCGCGGATTATCCCCGTGCTGTCGGCCATGACCTCCCTCGCGTTGGCTGACGCGCTGCTGCTGCAGAGACGCATGGAGTCTTTTTGATGAACCGGACGCCGCAAAGCGGCAGCAATAACAATCTCGAAGCTGCGCCGGCCGACGACGTGAGTGTGGAACTGGCCGGCACTGTGGAACGCCTGCTTTTCCACAATGAAGAAAACGGCTATACCGTTCTGAAGTTGACGCCCCATCTCCCTTCCGGCGCGCGTTCAAAGTCCAAAGGCCCGATGTTCCCACCGGATCAGATCGCCTGCGTGGGGTATATGCCGAAACCCCGGCAGGGCATACAGGTCAGGCTGAAGGGGCGCTGGGTGAACAATCCCCGTTACGGGCGGCAGCTTGCCTTTGACGCCGCCGATGAAGTCTTGCCGGCCACCTGCGAGAGTATTCGCCTTTATCTTGCTTCCGGCCTTATCAACGGCGTGGGCGAGGAGATGGCCGGCCGCATTGTCGAGCTTTTCGGCGAAGATACTCTTAAAATTTTGGACGAAGAGCCGGATTTACTGCTCAAGGTGCGCGGAATCGGCCAAAAAATTCTTGAACGCATCCGGAAAAGCTGGATAGAGCACAGATGCATGCGCGATCTGCTGCTTTTCCTTCAGCCGCATGGCATCACACCGGCCTATGCGTTGCGCGTTTACAAGGCCTATGGCGTGCAGTCGCTGGACATCGTACGGGAAAATCCTTATCGCCTCGCCATGGATATTCGCGGCATCGGTTTTGTGACGGCGGATGCCGCAGCCCGCAAGCTTGGCTTCGAACAGACGCATCCATTGCGCATTCAGGCCGGCATCCTGTATTTGCTGCAAAAGTCCACAGACGACGGCAATGTGTATTTGCCGCTGGATGTCTTGATTGCGAACGCCTGCGCCCAACTTGACGTTGCGGCGGACATGGTCATTGAAGCCGCGGATGCTCTGGAGGGAGAGGGAAGAATTGTCCGGGAAACTGGAGCCGGGGATGGCGAAACGGGCGTTTATCTCAGCCGTTATCATCACTGTGAGGCCAAGACGGCTTTTTATCTGCAACGTCTGTTGCATTCTCCCCGGTCAGCGCTTTTTGACGACGCGGAGATTCTGATAAATACAGTGGTTTCCTCAATGTCCATCACCCCCGCTCCCGAACAACTGAAAGCGCTGCACATGGTTACGCGCAGCAAAATTCTGGTGCTGACCGGTGGGCCGGGTACAGGCAAGACAACAATTATCAGGGCGATGATCCGCCTTTTCAGCGAAAAGCGCGCGCGCGTCCTTTTGGCCGCTCCAACGGGACGCGCCGCGAAACGCATGGCTGAAGCCTGCGCGCACGAGGCGCGCACCATTCACCGCCTGCTGGAGTACAGCCCCAAAGAGGACGGCTTCGCCCGCAATGAGGACCGGCCTCTGGCTTGTGGACTTCTTGTGGTGGATGAATCCTCCATGATGGATTGTCTGCTTTTTTACCACTTGCTCAAAGCCGTTCCCTTGGGAGCCACCATTGTTTTTGTGGGAGACGTGCATCAGTTGCCTTCGGTGGGCCCAGGCAATGTCTTGTCGGACATAATTGAAGCGGGCCTTGTCCCTGTGGTGGAGCTGACGGAAATTTTCCGCCAGATATCCGGAAGCGAGATCGTCTGTAATGCGCATCTTATCAACCGAGGCATCGTTCCTTCGTTGGAGTCCAACAAAGACCGGCTGTCGGATTTTTATTTCATACACCAGGATGATCCGGAGAAAGCGGCCGACATCGTCGTTGATCTGGTATGCAGGCACATCCCCCGCCGTTTCGGTTTAAACTCCGTTGACGACATTCAGGTTTTGACGCCCATGCATAGAGGCGCCGCCGGAGCGGAACGGATGAACGGTCTTTTGCAGGAGGCGCTCAATCCCAACGGGTTTGAAATCAGACGGGGCGACAGGCGTTTCCGCCTGCACGATAAGGTCATGCAGCTCCGCAATAATTATGACAAGGATGTTTTCAACGGTGATATGGGCCGCATCGTCTTCATCGACCCCCATGAACGCACACTGAGTGTGAATTATGACGAACGCGTTGTTCCTTATGAATTTTCCGAGCTGGATGAACTGGTTCCGGCCTACGCTATTTCCATTCACAAATCCCAAGGTTCCGAATATGAAGCCGTGGTCATCCCCATCATGATGCAGCATTATGTGCTGTTACAGCGCAATTTGATTTATACCGGCGTCACGCGCGGTAAAAGATTGGTTGTTCTGGTGGGGGAGGCCAAAGCCCTTCACATGGCCGTCAAAAATAACAAGGTGCGGCGGCGTTATACACGCCTGGCCTTGCGGCTGCGCCCGGCCGCCCCGATTTAGAGCAACTTCACTTTGAAATTGCTTTGGCGGCGGGGCGAATGTAAAAGCCGCCCACTTGTCAAGGCGCAGGCGTAATTTGTTTCCCGCAAGGGATAGGCATCCGTAAGCCCCTTCGGGCGACGGCTGCCGATCGCCGTTAAGCGCCGCAGTCGGTATTAAAGGTAATTTGCTTCAGGCCGTCAGGGAAATCCCGGTGCCGTAAGGTGCGAGCGCCGTCGGCACGCTTATTTGAGCGGCCGTGACCTGATATGCGTCAAGGGCCTGTTGCCGCAGCCGCGTTTGTCCGTCCGGATTCGCGTTTTTATCGGTATGGCGCGCCCGCGACAGATTGTCTTGCTCCTGTTCATGAATCCGCTGGCGGGCTTCGGCTTCAAGGGCCGCCGCCTTCACGGCGATCTGCTGGTCTTGACTTGACGGTTCGCCCGGAGCAAGGGCGGCCCTGCGCACTTGTTTCGCTTTTTCGCGGGTTGCGGCCGGATTGCCGGGAACAGACGAAACGTCAATGTTCACATGGCCGCCAACGGCATATTGCCTGCCGTCCGGGCCTTTTTGATACACATAATTCGCGCCGCCCGCGGCATGCGCTCCCGCCGCCGAGAGATGGGCCTGTTCGTGGGCGCGTACTTCGGTGTCACGCTGGCGCAGTTCACGCAACTGTTGTTGCGCGTCCAGGCTCAGATGCAACTGATCGGCGGCTTGCGTGGTATTGGAGAGATTGTTTGTCGCCGCCGGCTGGGCTGTGAAACCTGTGGGGGCTATGCTTGTTTGTCGGGCGAATGACCCGCTGGACATGTTCTCATATTGCCGCGCGCCGTCGTCGATCAGATGTGTCTCTTGGGCAGACTTGGCATTGAGGAGCGGCACAATACGTGTTTCAACACTGCGCAGACTCTCCGTCATATTTGCTCCGAATATATTCTGATTGAAGTTTACGGGGATCTGATCGGCACATTGAGGATAAACTTTAGGGCAATTTCACTTTGAAATTGTTCTGACGGCGGGGCGAACGTCTCGCCGCTCACTGCCAGGGCGCAGGCGAAATTTACTTCCCGCAAGGGATAGGCATCCGTAAGCCCCTTCGGGCAACGGCTGCCGATCGCCGTTAAGCGCCGCAGCAAGTGTCAAAGTTAATCTGCTCCAGGGAGCAGAAAAGGCGAGAGGTCAAAGTTGCAAATATATCGCTTCAGCGGCCGGAATGCGATTCAGGCGCCCGCGGTGGCAGGGCCGCCGTTACAATGAGGTTCCGCCGGGGCATGGGCTTTACCGAAAAAATTTTCTTGACGTCCACCCGCAATACAATAAGAATATGTTCGGAGACGAAATTTTTCCGGCGGCGCATGAACAAATGTTCATATACCCCGGCATGAAATTTATGGAGGATCA